>JBGCFY010000006.1:0-73633 GCA_045110315.1 Saprospiraceae bacterium | reverse complement strand
GAAATTATACCTATGAACTTCCTGCTTACTACGTAGGAATAGAGACTTTTGACTATCAAATTTGCAATACCCTCTGTCCTGAGCTCTGCGATACGGCTATGGTTACCCTGAAAATTGATTACCAATTGTTACAAGATACTTTACTGGATGTGCCTACTGGATTTACACCCAATGGAGACGGTCAAAACGATGTATTCATTATTCCTGAATTAGAACTCAACCCAGATCAATATCCAAATAATAAACTTAGTATTTTTAATCGTTGGGGAGATCTTATCTATGAAGCCAGTCCTTATAATAATGACTGGGATGGTAAAAATAAATCTGGTCGAGATTTGCCACACGGAACGTATTATTATATCCTTCGGCTTGATTTTAGTTTGGGAAAAATCTTTCAGGGGGATATTACGATTTTGCGTTAGATAGTGGAGAATGAGATTTGATTGCTGGTTTGAGTTGTTTTTTTTATAAATTAGAAACCCTTGTTATAACTGCTACTTTTAAAGCTAATTTGACCTTCCAATTTGAGTATTTCCTGACATAAAGGGTTCTTTCCTTGAAATTTCTTTCCAATTTTTGCAAAATGGCAAAAAAATTGCTCCCTCTAATATAGATTATATTTTTTATTAAGATATTGTTTTACAATAACTTACAAGATTTCTCCCCCCTTTGTCCCATTCGCTTTTTACCTAGCGTTTGGGGTTAGCTATTTCCACATTTACGACGATTGCCTTCTGACCTTAAATTAGTTTTGACTAATTAAAAACAAACATTTAAGAAAGATACCCATGATCAAGAATTTCAACTTCGGATTGACACGGACACTATTTGTAATTTTAATCTTATCAGGCGCTTTGAACCTATATGGTCAACCTGCGAATGATGATCCTTGTAATGCCATTGCACTAGATATCAACACGAGTTGTATATCGACTAGTAATACCAATGTATTAGCAACGCCGACGATTGGCGTAACGGCACCAGGCTGCGCAAATTATTTGGGCGGCGATGTTTGGTTCAGCTTTACGATGCCCAATAACGGTTTTCATGGCTTAATTGAAATGGGTGCAGCAGGAATCAGTGATGGAGGAATGGCGGTTTATAGTGGAACTTGTGGTAGTCTGACTTTAATTAGTTGTGATGATAACGGTGGTACAGGATCAATGCCAAGTATTACAGTAGATGATGGTTGTAGTTTTGAATTAGCAGGAGCAACAATTTGGGTTAGGGTTTGGGAAAATGGAAATGATGATTTTGGAACATTTGATATTTGTGTGCAAGCAGTAAATCCACCCGTACCGTCTACCGCTACGGGTTGTGGTGTCTACGGACCAGCATCAAATACTTGTTGTGATGCCGTTATTCTCAATGAAAGTTTAAATGGATTTTGTGGAAATACTGGTGGATACACGGACAATCCCGATGAAATCCCTGGATTTTGTGCATTTACAGATAACAACTCTTGGATTGCTTTTGTAGCAACAGAAACTTCCGTTGCTTTTGATTTTACCTCGTACAATTGTACGGGAATGAAAGGGATTCAAGTAGATCTTTTTGAAACTTCCGACTGTACAAACTTTAATTCTATTTCGGATGGATGTTTTAATATAGGGGCAGAAGGAACAGGAACCTTGAGTGCAAGTGGCTTAACCGTAGGAGAGGTTTACTATATTATGGTAGATGGTTGGGCTGGTGATATTTGCGATTATTCAATTAGTGTTATTGGAATCGACCCCGTTGAAGTTACGGTTTCAGATGATGAAATTTGCCAAGGAGAATCCGTACAATTACAAGCAAGTGTAATTGGCGTCGGACCCTATACTTATAGTTGGTCCCCCGCAGGTTCGCTTGATGATGCTACTATTCCTAATCCAGTAGCTACCCCTGCTACAACGACAACCTACACCCTGACGATGACGGGGGGAAATTTAAGCACGAATACATTTACGATTCCCGTGACGGTATTTCCTGCCTCACCGACGATGCCGAGCATCGGAGGAGCAGCTACCATTTGCGAAAATGCGACAGGAATAACTTATACAAGCTCTGCTCCGAATGCCACGGAATATATTTGGTCCGTAACGGGCGGAGGAACAATTGTGGGATCAAATACTGAGGCAACGGTTAGCATTGATTGGGCTTCCACGGGTGGCGATGTTTGTTTAATTGCATCGAATGGATGTGGCGCAAGTCCACAAAATTGTTATCCAGTATCAGTGGGTACGGAACCTGATATTTCAGCGACCGACCCAGCTGCAGTTTGTGCACCGAATAGCATTGATCTCGCAACGGACGTAACCGTTACCGATGCCAATAATGTTGTTGGAACCTTCAGTTACTTTACCGATGAAACAGCGGCGGAAGCTGGAACACCAGCTTTACCTTCTTCGGTAGTCAATATTTCAGGAACATACTGGATTAGAAAAGAATCTGGGGGAAATTGCTATGATGTCACTTCCGTCAATATTACCATCGAAGACCCAAATTTATTGGTTGATGATAGCGCGTTAACTACTTGCGAGCCCGGAAGTTTAAACCTAGCCTTTGCAAGCGTTACGGAAACGAATGGTTTATTTGGAACAAAAACCTTTTACGGAACAGAAGCGAGTGCCCTCGCAGGAACAGGACAATTATCCTCCACTACGGTAACGGTCGGTGGAACTTATTGGGTAAGATTTCAAACCAGTAATGGTTGTTTTGCCGTAGCACCAATTAATGCAAATATTGAAACTAGGCCAGATATTACAATTACGACACCTGCACCGGTTTGTCCGGGAGGGACGATTGATTTAACCAGTGTTGGTTATACCGATGCTAATATGACGACGATCGTCAATACATATTTCTTTACTTCGCAAGCTTTAGCCGATTTAGGAATTCCAGGTTTTGCGATGACAACTACGGACGTAGGCGTCGGTTGCTATTATATTCGAGTAGAAACGGCGAATGGATGCTTTGACACTGGAGAAATTTGTATTACAGAAGGTACGCCACCGACGGCTGATTTCTCGGGCGGCGCAACAATTTGCTCAGGAGAGAGCACAGATCTTACTTTTTCCCTTACCGGAAACGGTCCATTTGATGTTGTTTATTTTGATGGTACTTCCAATGTAACATTAACCGGAATTGCTAATGGTCATACAGAAACGATTAGCCTTACGGCAAATACAGATTTTAGTTTGATCTCCGTAGACGATGCAAATTGCCCAGGTACTGTTTCAAATACAGTAGTCAGTATAGTTGTTGCTTCTGCACCAACGGCTACTATTTCTGGAACAACCGACCTTTGTGCTGGAAGCACAACTGATCTTACGATTAACTTCGCTGGAGGAACAGGACCTTATAGTATTGAACTTTTTGATGGTACAACGACAACAACCTTAACTGGCTTAAATGATGGTGATACCGAAACCGTTACACCAACTGCCAATACAACTTATACGATTACTTCCGTTACAGATGCTAATACTTGTACTGGAACAGGAGCAGGCTCCGCTATAATTAATATAGTGGATACACCCACGATTACTAATATTACTGAAGATTGTGATTTAACGACAGCAACTTACACCATTAGTTTTGATATTATTAATGGAGACGCTGCGACTTACCTGGTTAGCCCAATGACTGGTACGCTAACAGGAAATACTTTTGTAAGTGATCCAATTGCGAGTGGGGTAGGCTATAATTTTGATGTTTCTGATGCCAATACCTGTGGTACAGATAATGTGAACGGTACAGTTAATTGTGCTTGCTCAGTAAGTGCGGGTACAATGGATTTAACTTTAATCGCACATTGTGAAAATGAATTAGGAATTGCAATCCACAACGGCGACGAACAATTAAATACAGGAGATTTATTACAATATATTATACATGATAGTTCAGGAACGACCCTAGGAGAAATCTTTAATACAGCTAATGTACCTGAATTTGCAATAGAGTTAGGTACCATGTCAATTGGTACAACGTACTATATCTCTGCCATTGCAGGACCAGATGATGGAACGGGAATGGTAGATCTAATGCACCCTTGCTTAAATGTATCAGCGGGGACACCAGTTATTTTTCACAACTTACCCGAAGCAACCATTTCGGGAGATGCTACGATTTGTGCGGGTACACCGACAGATTTATTAATTAATTTTACCCAAGGAACAGGTCCTTTTGATATCGTTATTTTTGACGGCACGAATGCTACTACTCTTGAAGATATTAACGATGGTTATTTGCATACTGTTATGCCAACCGTGAATACGGTTTATACCATCACATCCGTTTTAGATAATACGACGGCGAGCTGTATTGGTAGTGCAACGGGAACAGCTACTATTGATATTTTGACCGCTCCGATCGCACCAACGCTGGATTTTCAATGTAATGCTACGAATACTGCTTATCAAGTAAGTTTTGTAATTACAGGAGGCGACCCTGGAAGTTACACGGTAACGGGCGGTGCCGGAACAATAGATAACGCTACCAATACTTTTACCAGTGATTTCATTGGGACAGGGGTAGGTTTTAATTTTACCTTGACGGATAATAATAATTGCGCACCAGCTATCATTTCTGGTAATTTTGCTTGTGATTGCACCACTTTTGCGGGGGCAATGAGTAGTACGCCAATTGCTGTTTGCGAAGATCAGTTAATTAATGGATTACACGATGGGAATGCGAGTTTAGATGGAGATGATGCATTAGGCTTTGTCATACACGATGGATCGGGAAATACCTTGGGGGAGATTTTTCTATCGAATTCAACGCCAAGTTTCACGTACGGAGGCAGTTTGGAATATGGAACGACTTATTATCTTTCTGCGGTAGTCGCGAATGATGACGGAACAGGATTTCCAGTATTAGATAGTAATTTGGATCCTTGTATTTCAGTAACGCCTGGACAGCCCATTGTTTTTGAAGCCATTCCAGTAATTGCTCTTGTGGGAAATGCTACGATTTGTGAAGGTGACTCTACGGATATTACTTTTAATATCTCTGGAACAGGACCTTTTAATTTAGAATATACAGACAATGTTAATAATTATATATTAACGGACATCAGTGATGGTCATACCTTAAAACTAAGTCCATTAACTTCTACAACCTATACGGTATTGAGTGTTGCCAATGCTTTTGGTGAAAACTGTATGGGCACCGTTGATCCAACTGACTTTGAGGCTACAATTGATGTTATTAGTGTACCTAAGGTTACAAACCTAATGGTAGATTGTAACGTTGCGGGAACAGCATTTACCGTTAGCTTTGATATTGAAGATGGTAATCCTGCTGCTTACGTAGTTGATGGAGATGCGGGAACCTTGACGGGAAGTAGTTTTGTGAGTAATGAATATCCTACCGGATCAACCTATAGCTTTATGGTTTTTGATGGTACGGGCTGCGATACCACTTTCTTAACGAGTACAGAGTATTGTAATTGTACACCTGATATCAAACCTAATATCACGATCGCAGAATTGATTAGTTGTAATGGCGAAAATGATGGTACGTTGACGGTTAGTAACGTTAATGGTCAAGCTCCTTTTGAATTTCTTTGGAGTAATGGTGCGAACGGAACGGTCAATAATAATTTGACCACAGCTTGGTACTACGTTACAATGACCGATGGCAATAATTGTACATCGGTTGATTCTATTTTCTTGAGTGAACCTGCTGCCCTAAGTGCTAGTTTGGAAGCGCAAGGTGTAAGTTGTTATGGCGACGAAGATGGCTCCATCCTGATTACTAATGTTAATGGTGGAATTGGTGGATATAGCTACACACTAGACAATACAAGCAATACTAATAACGGGTTTTTTGGACTAGCAGGAGGCACTTATACCGCAGGTGTGATTGATGCGGCAGGATGTCAATGGGAAGAAATCATCGAGGTAGCAGAACCCTCAGAACTTACCGTCGAATTAGGAGAAACAATTAATTTACAATTAGGAGATAGCGTGCAGTTGCAAGCTTTTGTAAATCAAATAGTCGATACATTTTATTGGGAAACAATCGGGACGCTTTCCTGCACAGATTGTTTAACTCCTTTCGTCAAACCGATTAGTTCAACACCATATAAAATCACGGTAGTCACGGAGAAAGGTTGTGTTGATACGGATCAGGTCTGGGTGAATTTGAATAAAGAACGACCTGTTTTTATTCCTACTGCATTTTCGCCGAATGGAGATGGTAGTAATGATTTATTCATGATTTATGGTGGTGTTGGCATCGTAGAAGTTAAGAATCTGAGTATTTTCAACCGTTGGGGAGATAGGGTTTATCAAGCTGAGAATTTCCAACCAGGAGACGATAGATATGGCTGGAATGGAGTTGTAAATAATAAAAAAATGAACACTGGCGTATATGTTTATTATCTTGAAATCGTTTTTGAAGACGGTAAAACAGAGTTGTTCCGGGGAGATGTTACCTTGATGCGCTAAGCCGTTACTTCGGTCTAAACGAGCTAGAACAGCCTTAAAGCTGCTTTCTCCAAGTAAGGAGAAAGTAGCTTTTTTTATTGGTAAATAAGTGGAATAAATACCATGAAAATAACGGAAAGTGCGTAGTAGTGAAGTCAAAAATTGACTATTATAAGGAGCTAGTTTAACAAGCTTTTTTGCCTTGATTATCTGTATTCGGGCGGCGAAAAAGCTCTTTTTTCTAGAAAAAAAGTGGCGAAAAGTAGGCTTTTTAGAAAAAAAAATCGCTTAAATGGACTTCTAAAAAGGAGCTAGTCGCACTAGCTTTTTACCTAAAAAACGGCAAAAAATAAAGAATAATTGACAAAAAAGAGACCTTGAATGACTGTTTTTCAATTAGTTATTTTTATAATAAGATATATATGATAAATTTATATTAAATTGAAAATACCGAGATCAGGGTATTGTTTAAGAGAATAAAATAAAAAACCGTATGCGCGCGTAATGTTAGATATTAAATTTGGTGTCTTAGAAGAAAAATAATTTTATATTTACACTTTATGTAAATAGCCAAATTTTATTGTTTAACTCTTAAACTGCCCCTTATTATGATAAGACGAATACTATCTATCATTGTAGTAGCAATTACTACGATCGGGTTTTTAAACGCACAGCCATGCGATATTCCGCCGGGAGTAACCACCTGTCAAGCCGCAGGAATTACTTGCCAAGGTCTTGACGGTTATTGTGCCACCTTAGAAACCAATTCAAACGGCATAGGTCCAAATCCACTTTGTAATGGTACAGGTGTACCGAATAACATTGAATGGTTTGCCTTTATTGCCGGATCTACTACAATTTCTATCCAACTTACACCTTCGAATTGTAATGGTGTTCCTAATCCAGGAGGAAATCCCTTTCAGGGAATTCAAGCGGGGATTTACTCTGACTGTAGTTTTAGCACTTCAATGGCTTGTCAGTCAAATTGTACGATAAATCCATTTACCTTAACGAATACGAGTTATGTGATCGGACAAACCTACTACATCTTTATTGATGGATGTGCAGGAGACGTTTGTGATTATTCGGTTGAAGTCACTAATGGCTCTACGGATGTTCCACAACCTACTACACCTAATCCAGTAGGAACTACAAGTATCTGTCCCAATGCAACCGGTCCTAACGGAACCGGTTTTACTTATTCTGTTCCTGCCGTTAGTGGTGCGGTAACTTACACTTGGGAAATTTTACCTGCCGGTAGTGGTGGAGTAATTGCTGCAGGTCAAGGAACACCAACCATCAATGTAGATTGGAGTGGAAGTGCTACTGGAGGAACCGTTTGCGTGACCGTCTCAAACGATTGTTTCACTGCTTCACAAGAATGTATTAATGTAACAACTGATCCGATTATCGGAATTGATCCTCCTGCCGGGGAATATTGCGAAAATGAGCCAGGTTATATTTTTCCGGGTGATGGAATGACTTATACGGATGGATCAAACTCAATCACTTTTACGTCTTGGCAAGGTTGCGATAGTACCGTAACTTTAGTCGTTACAGAAAATCCTAATGTTGAAGTTGATATCTATCCTACTATTTGTGCTGGTGATACTTGGTTTGTAGCTGGTATTCCTCACACTATGGAAGGGGCTTACGAATATAATAGTAGCGTCGGTCTATTTACCTTCCAAGGTTGCGATAGTACCGTACGATTAAACTTAACGGTAGAAGATCCCGTGGCTTTTGCTGCCGCTGCTCCTTTTAATTGTTCTCAAGGAACAGTTCAACTTTTAGGATCATCAACTTGGCCAGATGTCGTAACTTATTTTTGGACAGGTCCAGGGATTGACTTTACGAACGAAAATGATCAAAGTCCAACTGTTTCTCTGCCAGGAACTTATTTTTTGACGGTAAGTACTGTTGCTTCTACTTTTGATATTGAAGGAACAATGTTTACTAAACCTCCTTGCGAATCTCAACCTTTCGAAATTGAGGTTATGTTCGATGCTGGTCCTACCGCATCCGCAGGAGCTGATATGGAAATCAATTGCACTACGACTTGCGTTACCTTAGACGGTAGCGGATCTTCCGCAGCTGCTAATTTTACTTATACTTGGGGTGGTCCAGGAATTGATGCCACCAATATAAACGATCAAAGTCCTACTGTTTGTGCAGCGGGAACTTATACCATCACTGTAACCGATACTTCTAATGGATGTATTTCTACAGATATGGTTGACGTAATCAATAATACTACAAATCCAGTTGCATCTGCTGGAGCAGATATGGTCTTAACTTGTCTCGCTACTTGTGTTACTTTAGACGGAAGTGGTTCTGCTACGGGAGCAACCATCAGTTATGAATGGTCAGGACCTGGTATTGATGCTACTAATTTGAATGATCAAAGTCCGAATGTGTGTATGACAGGAATATACACCATCACCGTAACGGATAGTAGTAATGGTTGTACGGCTACGGATGACGTAGAAGTAACCCAAGATGCAGGCGTACCTACCGCATCTGCAGGTGCCGATATGGAAATCAATTGTACCACGACTTGTGTGACCTTAGATGGTAGCGGTTCTACTGCTGGCTTGACTTATACTTGGTCAGGACCAGGCATTGATGCGACTAACATAAATGATCAAAGTCCAAATATTTGTACTGCGGGTACTTATACCATCACCGTAACGAATACAGCAAATGGCTGTACCGCAACGGATATGGTTGATGTAGCCCTTAACGCTACCTTGCCTACGGCATCCGCAGGAGCTGATATGACTATTAACTGTATTAATACTTGCGTTACCCTTGATGGTAGCGGTTCTACTGCTGGCTTGACTTATACTTGGTCAGGACCTGGGATTGATGCAACTAATATAAATGATCAAAGTCCGACCGTTTGTGTACAAGGTACTTACACCATTACCGTTACGGAAGTAGCAACGGGATGTACTGCAACGGATGACGTGATTGTAGATGAAAATATAACGGTACCTACGGCTTCTGCTGGAGCAGATATGGTCTTAACTTGTCTTTCTGGAAGTGTTACTTTAGATGGTAGTGGTTCTACTGCAGGGATGACTTATTTATGGTCAGGACCTGGGATTGATGCTTCTAATGAAAATGACCAAAGCCCTTCAGTTGTTGTTTCTGGTACTTATACAATTACAGTAACTGATCCTGTCAACGGATGTAGTGCAACGGATGATGTAGAAGTTACTCAGGATGCTGGTTTCCCAACCGCTTCTGCTGGTGCAGATATGGACATTACTTGCTTGGTTACTTGTGTGACCTTAGATGGTAGTGGCTCAGATAGTGGTGCAGGTATTACTTATACTTGGACGGGACCTGGTATTGATGCAACAAACGAGAATGACCAAAGTCCAACCGTATGTACTGCGGGAACTTATAGCTTAGTTGTTAATAATACAAATAATGGATGTACGGCAACCGATGCGGTTGATGTAATCCTTAATAATACTAATCCAGTTGCATCCGCAGGAGCTGATATGACAATTACTTGTAATGATCCTTGTGTAACCTTAGATGGTAGTGGCTCAGATAGTGGTGCAGATATTACTTATACTTGGACAGGTCCTGGTATTGATGCAACGAATGAGAATGATCAAAATCCAACTGTTTGTGCAGATGGAAACTATACTCTAACCGTCGCAAATACGACTACGGGTTGTTCCGATACGGATAATGTTACGGTAACGGCAAATACAACTTTGCCTACGGCATCCGCAGGAGCTGATATGACAATTACTTGTATTGTCACAAGTGTTACTTTAGACGGAAGTGGCTCTACTAGCGGTTTGACTTATTTATGGACGGGACCTGGGATTGATGCGACCAATGAAAACGATCAAAGTCCAACGGTAACTGTTGATGGAAATTATGTTTTAGTAGTTACAAATGCTGCGACGGGATGTAGCGCAACGGATGATGTAGATGTGGATCTTGATGCAACCTTGCCAACAGCTAGCGCAGGTGCAGATATGACCATCACTTGTAATGATCCTTGCGTAACCTTAGATGGTAGTGGCTCGGATAGTGGCCCAGGTATCACTTACACTTGGACAGGACCTGGAATTGATGCGACCAATGAAAATGATCAAAATCCTAGTGTTTGTGCGCCAGGTAACTATAGCCTTACCGTAACAATTGTTGCGACCGGTTGTACTGAAGTAGATGACGTAGATGTTGATGAAGATACTACTCCTCCCGCAGCAAGTGCAGGAGCAGATATGGAGGTAACTTGTTTGGTTACTTGTGTAACTTTAGATGGTAGTGGCTCGGATAGTGGTACTGATATCACTTACTTATGGTCAGGACCTGGAATTGACGCTACAAATGAAAACGATCAAAGCCCAACAGTTTGTGTGGCTGGAGATTATACAATCACCGTTACGAATACAACGAATGGTTGTACTTCAACGGATGACGTAGAAGTTACCGAAGATGTTAATTTACCAACGGCGAGTGCTGGTGCGGATATGACTTTAACTTGTGCGGTAACAAGCGTGACTTTAGACGGTAGCGGTTCTACTGGTGGTTTAACTTATACTTGGGTTGGGCCTGGGATTGATGCAACGAATGAAAACGATCAAAGTCCAACAGTAACCGTAGCGGGTATTTACACGATTACTGTTTTTAACCCAACAAACGGATGTAGCACTACAGATGATGTAGAGGTCTTTGAAGATATTACTGCACCAACGGCGAGTGCTGGTGCGGATATGACTTTAACTTGTACGGTAACAAGTGTGACTTTAGACGGTAGCGGTTCTACTGCTGGTTTAACTTATACTTGGGTTGGACCTGGGATTGATGCAACGAATGAAAATGACCAAAGTCCAACGGTAACAGCAGCGGGTATTTACACGATTACTGTTTTTAAC
The DNA here is from genome assembly GCA_045110315.1 of Saprospiraceae bacterium. Classification (GTDB taxonomy): domain Bacteria; phylum Bacteroidota; class Bacteroidia; order Chitinophagales; family Saprospiraceae; genus CALFBG01. The sequence continues at coordinate 62,313 of JBGCFY010000006.1, read as the reverse complement.
CCAACAAACGGATGTAGCACTACAGATGATGTAGAAGTCTTTGAAGATATTACTGCACCAACGGCAGATGCTGGTTTGGATATGGTTGTTACCTGTGCCGTAACTTGTGTGACTTTAGACGGTAGCGCATCAGATGCAGGTATGACTTACTTATGGACGGGACCTGGGATTGATGCGACCAATGAAAACGATCAAAGTCCTAGTGTTTGTGCGCCAGGAAATTATACTTTATTGGTAACCAACCCAACTAATGGTTGTACGGCAACGGATGATGTAGAAGTTACAGAAGATGTTACTGCACCAATCGCTGCTGCGGGTGGAGATATGATTATTGATTGTATCAATACTTGTGTTACTTTAGACGGTAGCGGATCTGATAACGGTATGACCTATTTATGGACGGGACCTGGGATTGATGCGACCAATGAAAATGATCAAAGCCCAACGGTTTGTGCTGACGGTACTTACACTTTATTAGTAACGAATGCTACGAATGGTTGTACGGCAACGGATGAGGTAGACGTTACTTTAAATGTAAACTTGCCAGCAGCAAGTGCTGGACCGGATGCACAATTAACTTGTACGGTCACGAGTGTCACTTTAGATGGTAGTGGTTCCGCTACAGGTTTATTTATTACTTACTTATGGACGGGACCTGGTATTGATGTTTCTAATGAGAATGATCAAAGCCCAACGGTAAATGTTCCTGGTAATTATGTATTAGTAGTTTCGGATGCTTCGAATGGTTGTACTTCAACGGATGATGTAGAAGTTACTCAAGATATTACACCTCCTACAGCTTCTGCTGGTGCAGACTTAGTTCTTACTTGTGTCGTCACGAGTGTAACTCTAGATGGCAGTGGATCTTCTACGGGAGCTAACTTCGATTATTTGTGGACTGGACCTAGTATTGATGCGACGAATGAGAATGATCAAAGCCCATCTGTCATGATGCCTGGTACTTATAATCTTACCGTAACGAATACCGCAACGGGTTGTACGGCAATGGATGAGGTAGAAGTGACCTTAGATGCTGGTGTACCCGTAGCAAGTGCTGGACCAGATTCTCTTTTAACTTGTTTGGTTACGACTATCGTATTAGATGGAAGTGGTTCTAGTGTAGGTCTTGATTTCACTTATACGTGGACGGGACCTGGTATTAATGGAGGTAACATGAATGATCAAAATCCTTCGATTTCTTTACCTGGTACTTATACGATCTCTGTTGAGAATACATCAAATGGATGTATAGAGATGGACGAAGTGATTATTACAGAAGATGTCACTTTACCGATCGTAGCTGGTGGACCAGATAGAATTCTAAACTGTGATTCTACGACGGTAACTTTAGATGGTAGTGCTTCTGTTAGTGGAGCTAACTTCGTTTATACTTGGAGTGGTCCTGGTATCAATGCTGGTAATATGAACATGGTTAACCCCGTGGTTGCTGTACCTGGAAATTATACCTTGTCTATTGAGAATACAATCAATAACTGTACGGCAACGGATGATGTGGTTGTTACAGAGGATTTAACTGCCGCGAACTCTGATGCAGGAGCTGATCAAGTCATTACTTGTGGAACTACTAGTGTAACCCTAGATGGAAGTGGTGCAGATAGTGGTCCAAATATTAGCTACCTCTGGACGGGACCTGGTATTGATGCTTCTAATGAAAACACACAAAATCCAACGGTTAGTGTACCGGGAACTTATACTTTAACTACGATTAACGAAACAACGGGTTGTTCTACAACGGATGATGTTGATGTGACCGTAGATGCAGGTGTACCTAGCATTAATGCTGGTGCAGATCAAACGATCAATTGCTTAGTAAGTACCGTTACTATTGATGGTAGTGGTTCTGATAATGGTATGAATATTCAATTTGAATGGTCAGGGCCTGGTATTGATGCGACCAATATTAATGATCAAGCGCCAACCGTTTCTACTCCAGGTACTTATACTTTGGTGATTACAGATACTAATAATGGTTGTAGTGCTACGGATAATGTTGATGTCATTTTAGATATCACTCCGCCAGTTGCAGCTGCAGTATCTAATTCAATTTTAAGTTGTACAGTACCAAGTGTTGTAATTGATGGTAGCGGTTCTGATACTGGTGCAAACTTCAGCTATAGCTGGACGGGGCCAGGAATTGATGGCACTAACATGACTGACCAAAGTCCAACCGTTACGGTACCGGGTATGTATACTTTACTGGTAACGAATACAACGAGTGGCTGTACCGCAACAGATGATGTTGATGTCTTATTAGATTCGAATACGCCAGTGGCTTCTGCCGGACAAGATAGCACACTGACTTGTGCAGTAAGTAGCTTAATCCTTGATGGTAGTGGTTCAAGTACTGGAGCAGATATTGAATACTTATGGACTGGACCTAGTATCGACATGACGAATGAAACGGTACAAACTCCAGAAATTAGTTTACCTGGTACTTATAGCGTAACGGTTACAAATACTACGAATGGTTGTACCGATATTGACGAAGTAATTATTATCGAAGATACTGTTAATCCAACGGCTTCTGCTGGTCCTGATCAAGAGTTGACTTGCCTGGTTACAACGGTTACTTTAGATGGTTCTGGTTCTTCTACCGGAACGGATATTACTTACAACTGGAGTGGTCCTGCGATTACAGCAGCTAATCAAAATGACCAAAGCCCAGTAGTTGACCAACCGGGAATGTACGTAGTTGCAGTATTTAATACCGCAAACGGCTGTAGTGCAATTTCTCAGGTCATGGTTACACAAGATATTGCTACACCAACAGCTGATGCTGGTGGAGATGTCGTCTTGAGTTGTGCATTAACTGACGTTACTTTAAATGGTTCTGGTTCTCAAACAGGGATGAATATTACTTACACTTGGAGTGGTCCTGGTATCACTGCGGGTAACGCTAATGAGTTGAGTCCTCAAGTTAGTGTATCTGGTCTTTACACTTTATTAGTAACAAATACAACGAATGGCTGTACGGCTACCGACGATGTCAATGTCTCTCAAGATGCTGGCGTACCAACAGCGAGTGCTGGTCCTGATCAAACTCTAGACTGTAATGTCTCTTCGGTGACCTTAGATGGTTCTGGTTCTCAAGCTGGTGCAAATATCACTTATACTTGGAGTGGTCCTGGGATTACCGCTGCGAATGAGAATGATCAAAGCCCAATAGTTGATGCAGCAGGAAGCTATACCTTGATTGTCTTAAATACTACGAATGGTTGTAGTGGAACGGATATCGTAGAAGTGATCGGTGATTTTGATCCACCAACAGCAACTGCTGCAGGTGGAGTAATTGACTGTGATAATCCTTCTGTTCAATTAACGGGATCATCCGTAACACAAGGTGCGACTTATTCTTGGACGGGACCTGGTATTACAATGGCAAATATGAATCAACAAAACCCTATAGTTTCTGTTCCAGGTAATGATTATGTACTTACGGTTACAGGACCTAATGGATGTACAAATACTGCTATGGCAACGGTTACGCAAGATGCGAATTTACCAATTGCAGTAATTGCTCAGCCAGCGACTTTAACTTGTGCTGTAACAACTGTTCCTTTGGATGCAAGTGGATCTTCACAAGGAGCCAACTTTACTTATGAGTGGACTGGTGGAGGTATCACTGGAAATGCAACTTTAAATCCGGATGTAAGTGTCGCTACGAGCTATACTTTAGTCGTAACGAATACCGATAATGGTTGTACTCAGACGGCAACAATGGTTGTACCACAAGATATCGCTCCTCCAATAGCAGATGCAGCAGTAACGGATAACTTAGATTGTATTGTTACTAGTGTTGATCTTGATGGTTCTGGTTCTTCTGCGGGCGCTAATATTAGCTACGAATGGACTGGTCCTAACGTAACTGCGGGAGCGACTACTTTGAGTCCTAGCGTAGATGATGCTGGAACGTACACGATCGTAGTTACGAATAATGAAAATGGTTGTTCTAGTTCGGATGATGTAGAAGTCTTAGCGGATGATGATATTCCTAACATTGAAAGAATTGAGTTGACTACTCCAGATTGCTACGGAGATCAAAACGGTGTAATCCTGATTGATTCTGTTTCTGGTGGTGCAGCACCATATTTATACTCTTTTGATGATGGTGAGAATTTCACTCCAGTGAGTTTCTTAAGTAACATTCCTGCTGGGAACTATGATATTGTGATTCAAGATGCGAATGGTTGTGAATTTAACCAAGAGGTCTCGATTACAGAGCCTGCTGAATTTACAGTTGACTTAGGAGATGATATTGTAATCGGTTTAGGAGATGAAGTTCGCTTAGATGCTTTCATTAGTGAGCCTAATCGAGTAGATACTTTACTTTGGACACCATTAGTAGATACTTTATTCACAGACTTGCCACAGCAAGCTTTTAGTCCATTAGAATCGGGTAACTACAGTGTGACAATTATTGATGAAAATGGTTGTATTGCAACGGATCAGATTAACGTAAGATTAGACAAAGAACGTTTAGTTTATGTTCCAAATGCATTCTCTCCAGATGGAAACGGTCCTAATGATTTATTCCAAATCTACACCGGTGCAGGAGTGGAAGAAGTACAATACTTCCGAGTCTTTGACCGATGGGGTGAAGTCGTTTACCAATTAGAGAATTTCCAAGCAAATAATCCTGCTCTTGGTTGGGATGGAACATTGAACAATAAAAAACTAAACCCTGGTGTTTATGTTTATATTGCTAGTGTTAAATTCATCGACGGAAGAGAGATTCTTTACAAAGGAGATGTAACTTTAATGCGATAATAAAGAAAAAAGTTTGGCGAAAGCAAAGTGCTTTTAAAAAACTTCTAACGGATACTAAAATGGCTACACTTTTTCAAGTGTAGCCATTTTTTTTAGCAATATCTTAAAGATGTTTCAATCGCGGAAAAGAAGATGATACCATGAAATATTACCTTATTAAAAAAGCTTGACGTGCAGGAAGTCCGTTCGCTTTAAGCGTAATATCCCATTCTGTAATTAACTTATTCACAGTAGGTAGAAAAGCGCCTTTACCATAATGCTTTTACCAAAGCAACAACTCCCGTGATGGTATATTGAATACCAATTGCCATTACGATGAAGCCCATAATTCTAGAAATTGCTTTTAAACCAGCTACGCCCAGCACCCTAAATAATAGGGGAGAGAGATTTAAAATGAAATAAATAATAATACCGGTCACGATGATTACACCTGTAATCAAAAGTTGATCTTGCCAAGCAGGATTTGCTGCGTTCAAACTAATCAAGAGGGAGATCGAACCTGGTCCCGAAAGCATCGGCATCGCCATTGGAGCGAAGGAAATATCTTCTTTAACTAAAGCTTCGGCTTTTACTTGTTTATTGATGGCACGACTTTCCGCAAATTTACCATTAAGTAGGGCATATCCTGAGCTAAGAATAACCATGCCTCCCGCAATGCGCATGGCGTTCAGGCTAATTCCAAAAAAGCTCAGAATATAAGCGCCTCCCAAAAAGAAACTAATGAGAATTACAATTACGTAAAGACTAGTTTGAAAAGCTGTTCTGCTACGTTCCGCCTTATCGTAATCTGGCGTCATGGCTAGGAAAACGGGAACTGCACCCAATGGATTTACCACCGAAAATAGGGAAGCGAGTACCGCTACGAATAATTCCATAATCTAAAGTTTTTAATTGTTTTGATCGTTTTGTTAATGAATTAGTACTTAGATTTCAAGATAAGTTAGTAAGGTATTTCAACTCCCCTTGAAACTTCGTTATTTTTAAGAAAATAGTATTACGATCTTAAGTATCAATTAGTTCCTTGAAGTCGATTATTTTTTTAATAATTTTTGGATGTGGATAATTCCATTGCTTAAGCTGTAGGTATTAAGATCTATTTTTAAACAACTTCTGTATCATTAAGTACTTACTTATCGTCGACAACAGGGTGAAAATTGAAAAAAACGAGTCTCTTTGTTGTGCATTTTGGCGAGGAAAACGGTGAAGAATGATAACCAATCAATTGTTAGCTGGTTTCCTTTTTTAGGAAGATAGTCCCGATTTGGGAAACAGGGAGAAGCCTTTTTTTAAGTAATTGACTGGAAGTCAAAAGGTTGCAAAGTTGGCACAAAATTGTTAGGTAATCATTAGTACTAGTAAAGAAGTTTGCTAGTCACCTTATAAATTAATCGCTTAGTCTAAAGGGCTTTTTTTATTTAAAAAATAAAAAGCTCCCTAAGCGCAAAGATATTACTTTGCAGGTTTAAATTTCAATACTCCGCAGCTATGTTGGATAAACGTAGTAACGGATCACTTAGATTTATGAATTAATAAAAAAGGCCTATTAATCAATTTCCAGTTTAGCTCAGTTAAAAGAATTAACACAACTAATAAACAAACCAAAAAATTGCCTTTTTTGGCAAGTGCTGGAAAAAATTTAAGAACTGCAAAGTCCTCTCCGAGTTACCAATTCTATTTAGAATTGGTAACCTTAGGGGAAAATCCACTTGTCACTGTTTTATAGCTAACATATTGCTTTTAAGTGCTAAGACAAAATTGAATTAACAATTTAATTCTGCAAGCTACTTATAACATTTTAGGATTTATACCTCATAATCCTTCGTGTTATCCCAATTCAAACGGGTAGAGCAAGCTTATTTATAGTAAAGATTCTTTTGGGGTAAGGAGAGCCACTACTTTGTTTTATATAAAGGGTGGCTATTTTTTTCTCCCATCGTAAGGAAGAAAAGCTTATTTATCGCTAAATTTATGGTTCATCAGATACCAATTTAGCTATGAATATCAAACAATTAGGTCTGCTCACCGGAGCTTTACTATTTGCTAACCTTTACTTTGAGAGTTTTAGTTCTTTCGCTCAAGTTCCTTCAACTAGCTCAACTACAACTCACTTTTCTTGCGGTACAGATGAATTACATCAACAGCAGCTCCTCAATCCTGCTTATCAAGAAAAGCATAACCAGCTGGAGCAACAAATCTACAATTACCTATCCAATCAAAATCAAGCGATGCTACCTTTTGTAGCAGATTATGAACTTCCGGTAGTTGTGCACCTCATTCATAATAATGGTCCAGAGAATATTTCCGACGCAACGGTAGAACAAGGAATTGCAGATCTAAATGCAGCTTTTGAAAATGTAGGCTACTATAATCCTGCGACTGGAGTGAATACACAAATTGCTTTTTGTTTGGCTAAAAAAGATCCTAATGGGGGAGCTACGACCGGCATCACGCGCGATGTCACTCCTTTAACAGAAATGAATAAAGATACAGACGACCTTACCGTTAAAAATATTAATCGTTGGGACCCCACGACTTATATTAATATTTGGTTGGTAAAACGAATTTGTAGTAATAGTTCTGGCTGTGGAGTAGTAGGGTATGCTTATTTTCCAAGTTCGCACGGCACAGATGTCGATGGGATTATGATGGAAGCGGATTGGTTCGGAAGTACACCGGGAAGGTCTTCGGTTATTACCCACGAAATGGGACATTACCTAGGCGTTTATCATACCTTTCAAGGCGGCTGTGGCAATAATGATTGTTTACAAGATGGAGACCGTGTCTGCGACACACCACCAGATCAGTCAACGGCGCCCGTTCCTTGCAATGGCACGATCAATAGTTGTACAACGGATACTGATTCTGGATTCGCGACGGACCAAGATGATATGTTTATCAATTATATGGACTATGGTGATCCTGATTGTTATTCTGCGTTCACTCAAGGACAAGCCGATCGGATGAGTTTTTTCGTTACCACTACAAGAGCGAGTCTATTGAATAGTACCGCTTGTAATGATCCGTGTACTTCTCCAATCAATGCAGGTTTTACTGCGAATGGTACAACTGTTCCAGTGGGTACTATCATTAATTTTACCAACAACTCAATTAATGCAACCAACTATGTTTGGCAGATTGATGGCAGTGATTTTTCTACGGCAACAAATCCTACTTATAACTTTACAGTAGAAGGTACTTATACGATTACACTCATTGCGAATAATGGAGACCCAAACTGTACGACTAGTTTTGAAATTGAGATCGAAGTAGTGTGTCCTACCATTGCCAACTTTTCTAGTTCGAATACAATTATCTTGGTCAACCAAGGTATTAACTTTACCAATGCTAGTGTAAATGCAAGTAGCTATCAATGGTTCATAGATGGTGTTTTACAGGGGAATACCATTAATTATAGTGTTGATTTTCCAGCTACTGGAACCTACGAAGTTTGTCTGAAAGCTATTGGTGCTTCTTGCTCGCCAACAAAATGTCAATTTATTCAAGTTGTCGATCCAATGGATGCAGGGGATTTAAATTTTTATAAGTTTTATAAAAACCCTTTAAACAATTATTTTAATGGGATATTATACGACATTAATCAAAATGCTTTCTACGCAGTAGGTCAGGATTCTTATGCCAGTATTGATAGCATGAGGCCTGTACTGGCAAAACTGGATGGTTGTGGAGATATTACTTGGGTTAAAGGTTACATACAAGGAACACAGCTACGGTCTGTGATCAAGAGTACTGATGGAAATTTGATGCTACACGGACGAAGACGATCTAGTTCAAATAATGATCAACAGTATATATCGAAAGTTGACTATGATGGAAATTTGATCTGGGGAAAATCTTACGACCGCACTGGAACGCTTTTGTTCGGGGAAATGATAGCTACGGTAGATGACCCAGCAGGAGAAAGTTATTTACTGAAGTATTTACGATCTACAGGAGGAATGACATTTGATATGTCGATTTTAAAGATAGATGGAAATGGAAATATTCTTTGGGCAAAAGATTTTTATAAAGATGGAGATGAGCGAGTTACAGACATCGTCGCTTTGCCCGGAGGTGGTTTCAAAATGCTTGGTTATGCCTCCTCGCTTGATGGAGACTTTTTTGTGTCTACGGTAAATGAAAGTGGAAATATTCTTAATACGATTCGTTACACCACTACCAATACCAGTTATGCAGGAATTATTAGTAGTCAAATGCTTTTATTAGAAGACGAAGGTCTAGTAGTGTCAGGTATCCTGAGAGTAGAACCATTTACATGGGAACCGATATTAATGCGTTTTGATGCTAACGGAAATCTAGTTTGGCAGCACCATTATCAAAGTTCAGAAAATTCTGCTCACACTGGAATGGTTATCGACAAAGCTGGAGATCTATATACAAGTGGCTATTCAACAGTTAATGGAGTTGCTTCGTATCGAGTGTTTAAATTTGATCTTAACGGTAACTTTAAATGGGCAAAAAGAGTTGGTGATATTGCACTCGCCAGTTTTGGTAGTCTTTCTCGTATTACCCACACGAATACAATACCAGATAGAATAGTCTGCATTAATTTTGATAGAGAAAGTATCACAACTAACAATAACGAGCCTTGGATAGCAGTATTAGATACAGCGTTGACTTCTTGTAAGACTTTACCTTTTGATCCAGTCAATACTACTTTTGGTCTAACTATGTCTAGCGCTACATTTGACAGCGAAGACGTAAGCTATATTGTAACGGACGAAAGTGCTGAAAAAAATATTAATCATTATGAAGTTACCGAAATCTGTGAGATTGCTTGTGCTCAAGAAATCTGCGACAACGGTATCGACGATGACGGCAATGGCTTAACCGACTGCGAAGATGATGCTTGTCCCTGCGCCGAAATTTGTGATAATGGCATTGATGATGATGGCGATGGTTTAATTGATTGTTTTGACTCGGATTGTTGTGGCGCATTGAGTTGCGAGAATAATTACTATAACCCTTGTCCGATTGATTGTGAATATAATACACCCTCTACGGACTTAGCCCTCGAATTGGAATGGAACAGCCAAAGTAACTGGCATTCCTATAATGTTCCGCTAGTTGCCGACATTGATCAGGATGGTATACCAGAAGTGATTGGAAAGCAAGGACCACACGGGAGTGGCGTTGGCTACAACAAAGACATTCAAATCATTGATGGGGTGACGGGAGATTTGAAATATACCATTACTACGCCTTATATGCGCTATAGTAATTCTCACATTACGATTGGAGATGTAGACCTCGATGGCTTTGGAGAAATGATTATTAATACTTCTTTTGGGGATAATGGTTTTGCCAACCGGATGCGTTTAATTTGCTACGAACACGATGGTACACAAAAATGGATTTCAGATACAGAATACGGCTACGAAACACATTACGAATGGTCCACTCCGGCACTTACAGACTTCAACGAAGATGGTATTCCTGAAGTTTATATTGGTAATCAAATCTTTAACGCCTTAACGGGCGCCTTGATCGTAGAAGGAGGAACAAGCATGAACGAAGGACGACAAATTACCAGTTTGAGTAGTGGGATTTCTAACTTTGCGCCGATTGCAGTAGATGTTTTGCCAGATAATTTTTGCACCGATTGCCAAGGCAAAGAACTCGTCGCGGGCGATCAAGTAATTGCAGTCAATGTTGTCACGGGACAAATGACCGTCGTTGTAGAGATTGGTAATTCCAGTACACCGGATGGTTTAGTGAGTATTGCAGATATGGATAAAGACGGAGACCTCGATGCTGTCGTGAGTGCAAGAGATGGGAATATGGGAATTATCTACGCGTGGGATTTACAAACAGCTTCCCAATTAGGATTTGGGTATGAGTTTTTAGCACAACCCTCTAGCTGCTGTCAAGGTACAACTGCGCAAACGATCCTCGGTGATTTTGATAATGATGGTGAGCCTGAGATTGGCTTTAGCTCCGCAAACGAATTTCGCTGCTTAGAATTTAGTGCAACGGATGATTATACGGTAAAATGGTTGATTAGCTCTACGGATAATTCTGGACAAACTGGCGCTACGCTATTTGATTTTCAAGCCGATGGTACCAACGAAGTGCTATATCGAGATCAGTCTACGCTGAGAATTTTAGATGGTACTACGGGAAATGTAATCACCTCGCTTCCTTGTGATTCTGGAACGGGAACAGAATATCCGATTGTGGTCGATGTTGATGCTGACGGTGAATCGGAAATTCTATGTAGTTGTAATAATCAAGTCAGAGTATATGGTTCTGCTTTGGGACCTTGGGCACCTTCCCGAAAAATTTGGAATCAGCAATCCTATTTTAATGTCAATATTAACGATGATCTAAGTATTCCGCGGCGACAACAAATACATGCTTGGGTAGGAGATAGTATCGTTATGAATACTTTCTTAGCGCAATATTCTGATCCTGCTTTTCCAGTGGCAGATGCTGTCGTTAGGGTAGATTCTTTATACTGCGAGCAGCTAGATATAGGGATTCGGGTAGAAATTTGTAACCTCGGAGATCAAGTACTTTCTAACGAAACTCCAATTAGTTTTTACCAAGGAAATCCACAAACGATCAATGCAGCGGACTTTGCGGAAGTCGCACTCGGGACGATCTTACCGCCGGATAGCTGTATCACTAGAGTCTTTACGATTCCAGGTGTGTTTGGAGAAGATATTTTTGTGGTGATCAATGATGATAATTCTCTACCGCGACCTTATAATTTAGCAAACGATTTTCCGGTAACGGAAATTCCAGAATGTGATTTCACCAATAATGTAGATAGTTTTCGAATTGAATTTAATGCTTTACCCTTAGATCTTGGTCCTGATGTTAGTGTTTGTGCGAACGGTGTCTACCAGTTCAACGCAGGAAGTGGCTTTTTCGCTTATCGTTGGCAAGACGGATCAATTGATTCCAGTTTTACGGCATTTGAAGCAGGGAAGTATTGGGTAGAAGTAGAAGATTTTTGTGGAAATATTCAATCGGATACTGTTGTTTTTTCTGTGGATAGCACGACTATCTTTGATCTAGGAATGGATACGATAATTTGTGCAGGCGATTCGATTGCACTTTCCGTTTCAGGATTTGCACAATATGATTGGTATCCGAAGATGGGTTTGAGTTGTGATACTTGTGGAACAATCTTTATCAAACCTGTGATGGATACGCAGTATGTTTTAGTCGCGGGTAATGGCTTAGGTTGCTTTAGCGTAGATAGTATCAACATTACCATTATTGATCCCATTAATACTTACGATACCTTATCAATCTGCCAAGGAGAAACGGTAGATGTTTTTGGTGTTCCGGTAAACACACCGGGAGATTATTTCGAAACTTATAATTCTTTTTTAGGTTGTGATTCAACGCATAATATCACTTTGATGACAACCAATGATACGATTTTTACCATCACCATGCCAATGATTTGTGAAGGCGATTCGATTGATGTTTTTGGGAATTTTGAATTTGGATCTGGTGTTTTTGTACAAGTAGATCAAACGCAAAGTTGTATCAGAATAGACACCGTTTACCTTACGGTTTTAGATAGTATTATTGTAGAAGTTTTTGATACGATTTGTCAGGGAGAGACCATTGCAATCTTTGGTAATCCTGTTACCACGGTAGGGGATTACGCAGAAATGTTTGCTCGACAAAATGGTTGTGATTCACTGCATATTGTTCACCTCAGTTTGCGAGATACAATAGCTACATTTGATACCTTGACGATTTGCGAAAACGAAACAACTTTTATTTTTGGGCAAGAAACGAACGTGGCGGGTAACTACGCGCAAGTTTTTGCGGGGAGTAATAGTTGTGACTCTACGGCTTATGTTCACCTAAGGGTTTTAGATACGATTGAGATCAGAAATAATATCATTGCTTGTGCTGGAGAAACGGTTCTCGTCTTTGGCAATCCGACCACGATTGCTGGCGAATACGCGGAACAAAATCTTGGTTTCAATGGATGTGATTCTACCGAAATTATAACTTTAGTGGTACTTGACGAAATACAAATTGACTTCACAACGATGCCTGCTTGTGGGGCAACCAGCACGGGAAGTATCGTAGCTAATGTGAGTGGTGGTCTAGCACCTTATACTTATGCTTGGAGTATTCCGGGAGCGACGGGAGCTAGCCTAATGGACGTGGATGCAGGTAGCTACAGCCTCAGCATCACGGATGATAATGGTTGTATGCAGACCGAAACGGTAATGGTTGATGCTACGAATGGCGTGGCGGTAGCCATTGCGTTAGAACCGATCAGTTGTTTTGGCGCAGCGGATGGTGTTGCCCTAATTTCGAGCTTGGATTCAACGCTTTTGTATAGTTTAGATGGAAATAACTTTACGAGCTTAGATCGGTATGATTTCTTAGATGCGGCTAATTACACCTTGTACGTCAAAGATACTAACAACTGCATTTTTGAAGAATTGTTTACGATCTTAGAGCCAACGGAATTGCTCGTAAGTTTACCAGCAGATTTTACACTCCAACTTGGAGATTCTGTCACTTTACAAGCGATTCCGAATACTTTAGATTCCGTGGATTATAATTGGACACCACCGATTTCGATTAGCTGTGTAGATTGTCCCGAGCCCGTCGTGCGACCCTTGAATAGTATTGCTTATCAAGTAGTGATTACAGATGAAAATGGCTGTACCGCCACGGATGATATTTTTATCCAAGTGGATAAGGAACGATTAGTATTCATTCCTAATGCCTTTAGTCCAAATGGAGATGGGAATAATGATTTCTTTCTAATCTATGGAGGTAGAGGGGTGGAAGTAGTCTTAGAATTTCAGATTTTTGACCGCTGGGGCAACGTTGTTTTCGGCGCACAAAATTTTCAACCTAATGATTTCAAAAAAGGCTGGGACGGTAATTTCAAGGGAAAACCGATGAATAATGGTATTTTTGTCTACTTCGCTAAGCTCAAGTTTATTGATGGAACGACAGTATTATATAGGGGAGATATTACTTTAGTGCGGTAATTTTCCTTAAATTTAGGATATGGACGTTTTTACCTTAACTAGGATGCTTTGCTTCTTGTCAGTCTTACTGACATATCCTACGGAGGAATTACGTACTAACATTGCTTTTTCAAATCTTAAGGTTCCAATTGGTTTACAAGAAGAAATTTGTGACAATGGTATTGATGATGATGGTGATAATTTGATCGATTGTTTTGATCCAGATTGTTGCGGAACGGTAATTTGTGAACAACAATACTATAATCCTTGCTTAGATACTTGCGGTTACAACGAATCCGATCATAACTTTTCCCTGAAATTAGAGTGGCTTTCCGAAGGCAATAATTGGCATCCTTACAATACACCAATTGTTGGTGATTTGGATGGCGATGGTCGGATGGAGATTATTGGTAACAAAGGCATTTGGAATGGCTTAGTCAACTACAAAGATTTATTAGTAATTGATGCAGATAATGGGACGATAGAAGCGACCATTACGACACCTTGGTTTCGGCACATTGGGAATGAACTAGCTATTGCTGATGTCGATCGTAATGGTTGGGCGGAGATTTTTGTAGTAGCGGGAGATCTTGCGGCAAACAATAATTATTATCGCAATAAATTGATTTGTTACGAATATAATGGCGTCGAATACTTAGAGAAATGGGTTTCCGAAGAAGTAGTCGCTGGAAAAATAGTTAAGCTTGCTGATTTTAATCAAGATGGAATAGCGGAAGTTTATTTAGCCAATTCTATTTATAGTAGCACATCTGGTAAATTATTGCTGGAGGGAGATAACGCGCCAAGTGGCGGCGATGAATTCTCGATTGCAGCCGATGTTCTACCGGATGATTATTGTACAAACTGCGAAGGCTTAGAAATCGTGGCCGGAAGTAAGGTTTACTCTATAGACCTCAGTTCTAATGATCCAAATGACAATCGAATCAATTTAGAGAATCAGTTAGAAACGGAGTGGAGTGGTAGTGGAGCAACAAGTTTGGCGGATATGGATTTAGATGGCGATTTAGATGCCGTGGTGACCCGACCAAGTAGTACCACTTCCAACGAAGCCGTCGTTTTTATCTGGGATATTCAAACTAATAGCTTACTGGCATCTCACCGTTTTTCCTCTTCGACTAATGGCTATGCTTCGCTCGCAAACTTGATTGATATTAATGGCGATGGATTACCCGAAATCGGGATTGGAAGTACGGATTTATACCAATTATTTACCTTGCAAAATGATCAATTTGAATTGCTCTGGGATTACGAATTAGCCGATTGGTCGGCACGTTTAGGAAGTACTGTCTTTGATTTTAACCACGATCGAAAATACGAAGTTTTGCTGCGCGATCAAAATACTTTACGCGTTTTTGATGCACTAACGGGAGACGTTGTTTTTGCAACGGCTTGCGAATCCGTCACCTTATACGAATATCCGGTTGTAGCAGATATTGACCAAGACGGCGAAGTAGAAATTTTATGTAGTTGTGAAAATGGTCTTCGGGCTTTTGGTTCTGGTTTTGAACCTTGGATTTCTGGTCGCTCTATTTGGAATCAGTATGCTTATCATTATACGAATGTCAATGATGATTTGACGATACCTGCCGTTCAACAAGCTAATCATTTAGTCGGAAATCGCTCGACGATGAATAAGTTTATGAATCAGTACGCCAACCTTTTCAATCAACCCGAAATCAATATTGAATTACCTGCAGATGTAAGTATTGAAACTGGAGATAGTTTTACAATTATAAGTGATCTTATTGGAGAAGGAGCGGTAACTTACGAATGGTTTCCCGTTACCGGTTTGAGCTGTACAACTTGTCCCAATCCTGTTGCTTCGCCAACCGAAGATACCCAATATACCCTTACGGTAGCATCGGACAATGGTTGTTCGGCGGAAGCCACCATTAATATTCGGGTAATTACCTTATGCACTTCGGCAAAGATTCAAGTTCCTTCGGCTATCACGCCCAATGGTGATGGTATCAATGACTTTTTTAAGGTGGTCACGGATGGGGAACCACCGATTTCTAGTTCGATGGTAATTTTCAGTCGTTGGGGAGAAAAAGTTTTTGACGATAATAGTATCACCGCTGCTTGGGATGGAAGAGTAGGTGGCGCTGCTGCACCAAGTGATGTTTATATCTACTTGATTAAACTCCGGTGCAGGGGAGGAGAGGAACAGTTTTTACGAGGAGATTTCACCTTGATCCGATAAGTTCTTTTCGGAATAGAATGCTGCAAAGTCTTAAAATATTGATCATAATGATCATCCTAAGATTGACTCGCCAACGATTGAATTTTCTCGCGCGCCAAATCTAATACAATCTCTAATTGTTCCGTAGGACTCAAATAAGAATTATCGATTACAATGGCGTTTTCTGCTTTCTTTAGTGGACTGTCACTACGCGTAGAATCAATATGATCTCGTTCTAGCAAATTCGTTTTGATAACTTCGAAGTCAATTGCGGTACCTTTATGCTGGTATTCATCATATCGCCGTTGGGTCCGAATTTCAGGTTCGGCGGTAAGAAAAATTTTGAGTTCTGCCGTTGGAAAAACCACGGTGCCAATATCTCTACCATCCATGACGATACCCTTTTGTTTCCCCATCATTTGTTGTTGCTCGACCATAGCTTTCCGTACCGTGGAGACTGCCGCAACGGGACTAACGTAATTGGAAACGCGCATTTGGCGAATTTCTGTTTCAATATTTTTTCCGTTAAGGAAAGTTTGATTGCCACTTTCGCTGGGTTCAAAATGAATATTAATCAATGGAAGGGCGGCACGAACGGCGAGTTCATCGTCAACACTAATCTCGTGTTCTAAAAAATAGTAGGTAACGGCTCGATACATTGCACCCGTATCAATGTAGGCATATCCTAAAACTTTGCCCAGCGCTTTGGCTAAAGTACTTTTTCCACAGGAGGAATATCCGTCAATCGCGATAATAATTTTTTTCACTTGTTAGCGTTATGAAGGACAAAGATAAGGACTAATCTTCGCATTTAAGTTCCTACTAATAAGTTATTTTAGAGAATAATTTAATCCGTTTTAAGATTGCAAGCGACTCAAGATAAGATTCCAAAGTTTCTCGTAAGGAATGACCTCCAATTCTGAAATCAAACCACGATAAAAGAAGGGTTTTTCTACCAAGCGATTGTAGTATTTATCTACATTGCTCAAGTTCTCCACTTGATAATCTGCTTTGCTCAATTGTTGCAACAGGCGAATAAACTGAATGGCTCGGAAATACTCGTCTTTCTTCAATTGACGGTTGGCGTAACTCTTCAAGCGTTCAATACGTTCCGTAATCGCACTGTATCCTTTCTTTTCCAAAAGAAATAAAATTTGTGCAACAACCATTAAAACGGTAAAAATACGTTGATCCTTCGGATACAAAATAGGATCGTTGAGGAAACGCGAAACCCGGAAAGTCTTGCGTTTTTGGCTCATCAAAATTGGGTTTTGTGCGCCTTGGTTTTCAATGATGTAATTAAGATAAACATCATAGAGCTTCCATTTTTCTTTATCTCCTAACGACAATTTCTTATATTTACTATTACTCGTGGCATCATTATAAATTGCCAAAGCATTGATATAATTCTCCGTGTGAATGGCTAACAGGAGGTAATATTCCATAAAGCTAAACCAAGTATCACTTCCTTGTGGAAAAGATTGTAGGCACTTCTCCGCGTTGATTTTTCCATTTTTCCAATCGCGTAAATGCAGGTAGGCAGACATTTTTTTCAATTGGAACGTCGCTAATTTATCGTCTTGGTAGTACGTTGGATTATCTTCAATGTAGTATTCCGCTTTGTTACAAACTTCTAGCATCGCATCAAAATCAAACAACATTTCGTAGCGATAAGCCCAAACGAGGTACATATTGTAAATAACGATGGGAGAATCGTAAACCTCTGAAAGTCCAACCAATGCGTCGCAATAAGTATCAATTTTTTCCTTTAATTCTTCGTTTTGTGAATGTGGAATATGATAATTCATGATTACGCGCTGATACAATTCCTCGGAGCGAATTTCTGCGTCGAGTACATTTTGGTATTGCTTGCTGTATTGATCATAAGTTTCATAATTTTTCTCATCTCCTTCGTCTGCCGCATAACGTCTTAGAATTCGCGAACAATTTACAATTACATCCGCAAACTTGAATTTAAGTGCCGTTGTTAAAATTTGTCGAGCGAGTGCTGCTGCAGTGTGATTAGCTTTATTAGATAGTAATATTTTGACTAAAGTCCAATCTTTATTACACGAGTAGTACGCCCGATCATAGTTGGAAGTAGAAGGTAGATTGACGTCCAGAAAGAAAAGTGTATTGAGCAAACGCTTTCGAAAACGCGACTTTAATTGCCGATATTTATCATCCGTAGGGCTGCAAGCGTAGAGAAAAGAAGCTGCATCTCGATCGTTTTTGAATTTTCCAGCCATCAAGGCTTCGTAGAACTCGTTAAACTTACTATTCTTATGCTTAAGTGAATGGTCGTCAAAAATTTCAATCTTTCTTACTTTCTTCTTTGTTACGATCTTAGAAATTTCAATTAAGTTTTTCATTGGAGTACTATATTAGGGTGTTGCGACTAGATATAAGCAATTTAAGATTAGACAGTGTCAACATTTTGGGCAGATCATTGAATATTTCAAGAACGATCGACTATAAAATAATGTCACGGATTTGAAAGATACAATATCTGCAAATATATTGAATCTAAAACGTAATTTATTTATTTTTTATATTATTTATTACTGTAAAATGTTAAATGTTGAAATATAGCACTTTACGTATAGTGTATTGTTCGTTTCTCTAGGAAGGAATATGATTTATAAATTTTGCATCAAAAAAAGTACCAATGTGACAGAAAAAATGACTCTAGTAGCAAAAAATATCATTTTTTCACTAATAAATTCTGTGACGTAGATATTTCGTCGTAAAGTCGTTTGCTGACCAGCTTTGACAAAGGGGTAGATTTTATTTAACTATTTAGATTAGAGGTTGTGTCAGCGCGAAGAAGGTGAAAAACTAGGGATAACCGGTAAACAGGGCTATGGTTCCTGTTTTCAACGTAGTAATCGCTGGGAAGAAGTATTATTGATGTTACAAATGCGATTTAGACTTTTATAAATGCGATTTAGACTTTTTATAAATGCGATTTAGGTCTTTTTATAAATGCGATTTAGACTTTTCACAATATTTAAAGTGAATGTGATGAAATAGAGGGTAAGCAACTACGATGTGGAAAAAGCTACTGGAAATGGACGTAGAACTTGCAATAGGGAAAGGAACGAAGAGAGTATCAGACGAGAGTAGGGGAAGTTATGCTATCCTAGATCCCAGACTAAAAAAAAGATCTTGCTATCGATAGATAGTAGCAAGATCTTTTTACAATGCGATTTAGATTTTTTTACAATGCGATTTAGACGCTATAATTTTTTTCTAAAAACGATATTCACATCCCTGAAAGACCAAGGAATAGTGAAGTATTCCTTGGAGTAGCAAGGAATTTTATCGTAAGTCTAGTATTCGTCTTCATTAAAGAAGAAATCATCTTTACGCGGATAATCCGGCCAGATATCTTCAATACTTTCGTACACTTCTCCTTCATCTTCCATTTGTTGAAGATTTTCAATGACTTCTAAGGGTGCGCCCGACCGAATGGCGTAGTCAATCAGTTCGTCGCGTGTAGCAGGCCAAGGTGCTTCTTCTAAGTGAGAGGCTAGCTCTAATGTCCAGTACATAGTTTGTTTATTACCAAATTATAATTAAAAAGATGCGTTTTTGAATATGAACTTCTTTTGCAATAATTTCATATTCCGCTTATATAGAAAAACTATAGAATAAAATTAGCATGATGGGATGATTTTTTTCTATTTTTTTTTAGAAATGTCCACTGGCTATTTTCTAGGGGCAAATGTAGTAAACTTAATTTATAGATACAAGCAGTATCTTCATAGAATTTCGAATTCAAAAATCAGACCGTTTTTGAGATCTTCTTCAAAATAAGGTCAACTCGATTAGGGGCTACCACAATTCGACGACAATTCAATAATGACTTCTAAATGCGCTATTTCGTTTGTCTAACGGGCAAGTATTTTAAATTATTGTTTGGTATTTCCAGCATTGACAAAAATGCCGCTTAGCTTACGTCCGTCTATTCCAGCAAAAAAGCGCATCCTAAAATTGATTTTAGGATGCGCTTTTGTTATAAAATTGTTTTATACAACTTTGGATTGCTCTATTTTTTATAAAATCAGCATGGCATCTCCATAGCTGAAAAAGCGATATTTTTCTTTAATAGCTTGCTTGTAAGCCTCTACCATCAAATCGTAACCACCGAACGCACAAACCATAATCATTAGGCTAGACTTCGGTAAATGTAAATTCGTAATCATGGCATTGGCAATATTGAACTCGTAGGGAGGATAAATGAACTTATTGGTCCAACCTTCTGCCGTTTTTAGCAATCCTTCCGCAGAAACGGCAGATTCTAACGAACGCATTGAAGTCGTTCCTACACTACATATCTTACGTCGACCTTCTTTCGCCTTATTAACGATTTTAACCGCATCTTCCTGAATACGGAAATATTCCGCGTCCATTTTATGCTTTGATAAATCTTCAACGTCGATGCTACGGAAGGTTCCTAAACCAACGTGTAGGGTCAATTCCGCAAAATCAATACCTTTGATTTCCAAACGTTTCAGTAATTCTCTACTAAAGTGCAAACCCGCAGTAGGTGCAGCTACGGCACCAACTTCCTTGGCATATAAGGTTTGGTAACGTTCTCGATCTATTTCTTCCGCTTCTCGCTTAATATACTTGGGTAAAGGAGTATTTCCTAAGTAATTCAAGTCTCTTTGGAATTCTTCGTCGGTACCATCGTACAAAAATCGAATTGTCCGGCCCCGAGAAGTCGTATTATCAACTACTTCTGCAATCAATACGTCATTTTCCTCAGCATCGCTGAAGTATAACTTGTTTCCGACTCGAATTTTTCTCGCCGGATCGACTAATACATCCCACAAGCGAGATTCATTATTGAGTTCTCTCAAAAGAAAAACTTCAATCTTTGCCCCCGTCTTTTCTTTACGACCAAATAAACGAGCTGGAAAAACTTTAGTGTTATTAAAAACAAATGCATCTCCATCATCAAAGTATTCTAGAACATCTTTGAATACTTTGTGTTCTATCTTTCCGGTCTCTCGATGAATAACCATTAAACGGGACTCATCTCTCGCATCCACTGGATACTGAGCAACGAGTTCACTAGGTAAATCAAAATTGAATTGTGAAAGCTTTGTCCTCATATTAAATCTGTATTTTTTTGAAATTTGACTGGCAAAAGTACGAATTATTATCTACAAAAGAGAAAAGTCAATTGTTTCGTTTTAAGAAAATTGATTTGAAGGCTTAGAGACTTATTTTGCCGGAGTATTGTAGGAATTTAACCCGCATAATTTAGATTTGCGAAGGAAGTCGACATTTTATCTTTTCCGAAACTTCTTCGCAGATAAAAACCGCCCGTTAATCGAATCTATTGTGTGAAATTTTATTTATTTCTTAAATTGGACTATTATTTTAAAAATAGTTTTAAAAATAACTTCCATACGAGTCTATTCATCGTAGTAGTTAATAACTTACTGCTTTCAGACTTTTATCATAAACCTTACGTCAATGAAGTTGCTGCTCAAAATTATCTATGAAAGTGCTAATCAAGCCCTCCAGCAATTAAGAGGTAACAAATTGCGTACCTTCTTGTCGCTGCTCGGCATTACGATTGGCATCTTCTGTATCATCGGAGTGAAAGCAGCGGTAGATTCTTTGGAGACCAACGTACGGGGAAGTTTTGATAAATTGGGTAGTGATGTAATCTACGTAAGAAAATGGTCTTGGTCTGATTCTCATCAATATTGGTGGAAATACCTTAAACGGCCTGAACCAAACTACCAAGATTATAAAACGGTTGCCAAAAAAGTAAAATCACTCGATAAAGTTTCCTACCACGTTGCGATCGGTTTCAGAACGGTCAAATACCGTTCTAGTAGTGTAGAGCAATCCGTCCTAATTGGGGCAACCTACGATTTTGCGGAAATGTTCTCTATCGAATTTGAAAAAGGTCGGCATTTTTCTCAGACAGAATATACTTATGGAAGTAATAAAATCCTGCTCGGTTACACCGTCGCCGAAGAACTTTTTGGTACCATTGATCCTATTGGTAAAGAAATCAAAGTATCCGGCAGAAAGTTGGAAGTAATTGGTGTCATTAAGAAATCAGGAGACGATTTAATCAACGTGGTCGATTTTGATGATGCCATTATCGTTTCTTACGAACTTGCCAGAAAGTTTGCCAACCTTAAATCTAAAAATGTATTTCAAACCTCTATCAATATTAAAGCTTCCGAAGGCGTTGAACTCGACCAACTCAAAGATGAAGTTACGGGCGTCATGCGGGCTGCCCACAAATTAAAACCCAAACAAGAAGATGACTTTTCCCTCAACGAATTGACCATGATGACGAGTTTGCTAGATGGCTTTTTCAGTGTGCTAAGTCTACTGGGCTGGATTATCGGTGGATTTGCCATTCTTGTAGGCGCGTTCAGTGTAGCTAATATTATGTTTGTTTCGGTCAAAGAGCGCACAAATATTATTGGAATTAAAAAAGCACTAGGCGCTAAACGCTACGTGATTTTACTTGAATTTTTGATCGAATCGATCATCCTTTGTATTATCGGTGGTGTGCTTGGCTTAGGACTGATCGGATTGACGACCTTAGCTTTATCTCAAGTTGCCGATTTTGATGTTTTTCTTTCTTTTTCTAATATGCTACTCGGTGTTGGTGTCTCGATTGCAATCGGTCTTCTTTCTGGCATTATTCCAGCGCACCAAGCTTCCGGTATGGATCCAGTAGATGCGATTCGGAGTAAATAAAGAATTGTGGATAACTTTGTTGAAAAGTGGATAAGTTTAAGTTTAGGAGATTGAATCTTTACTGGGAATTTGTCAAGTTAGCGCAAAGTCGGTCAAAAAGATCCATGCATAAGTAGCAAGGCAAAATTAAATTGCCTTGCTACTTAAACATTTTGGAGTTTTTAAACCACTCTAATATTTCCTATCTTCGAAGTATAATCGGTAGCACTTTCTACGTTAGAATGCTGTGCTGATGAAAATAGTCTGTCTACTCCAAAATGTTGCTTCTATGAAATATTGTCTCTCCGTTTTTCTCGTCCTCATTTTAGTTGGGACTAATTTTTCTTGTAAGTCTTTACAACCTAAAACCAAGCCTTCCCCCGCGGCAGTCAGTACCACCGAGTTTGGTCATTGGATTCATCGACCGTTGCACCCTGCGAATCGCCAAGGGGTAACGTTTGCCGTTCAAGTGATGGATAAATTGGGCATCCAAAAAGTAGAATTGCAGATTTTTGAATTCGAACTCTATCAGGATAAAAATAACTTTCCTTCGAAACGGAGAAGGCAAAATGGTTTGTGGGGAAAAGTTAAAACTTGGGACTTTACAGATTCACCAAAAGAACTAAGTCTTGATTATTTACACACCGCAGGCTTCCCTGCTCGTAGCAACGTAGAATATATTTTTACAATTACCAATATCGAAGGAGCAAGTTCCGAAAAATTAGCGCTTTTCGATGCGGGAGATTCTCCTTGGGGAAAGGATAAAATCACGCTCTACGCCACGACGCGAGATCCAATGAAAAATACCATCAATTTATGCTTCCTTGCAGATGTAGATTACCAAAATGACTGGAATAATTTTTTGCAAGATGCGGAGAATGTTATTTACACCGGTTACCACGAAAACAACAAAATAAGATCTCATAAAGAAAAATGGAATTTTTACTACACTCGCCAAACGGCTGATGGACGTAAAATTATTGAGGATCCCTTCAATGAAAATAGCTTTCCTAGTTTTCTCGCAGACAACAAAATTTCGGGCATTGATGCTTTTGGCCTGTTGCACCGCACGGCTTATAGTGACGGCGCTTATCTCAAAGCTAACTTTTCCTTCCTTGCTTATAATCTTTTTACTTCGGAAGGTTATAATAAAGGAACTGCCGTTCACGAAACAGCCCATGCAATTTTTAACCTGAGTGACGAATATAATGGTTGTGTCTGTTTTGAATCTCCCGGTGGTTCTAATGTCTTTCCCAAGGAGTCTGATTGTGAAGCATTTAATGAACGCAATGGATTTCCCGCAATGGATTGTTCCGTCATTCGACACGTTAATGATACCGATTGGTATATGTCCGAAAAATC
Source organism: Saprospiraceae bacterium (assembly GCA_045110315.1). GTDB lineage: Bacteria > Bacteroidota > Bacteroidia > Chitinophagales > Saprospiraceae > CALFBG01. The sequence continues at coordinate 38,256 of JBGCFY010000006.1, read as the reverse complement.
TGTTTTATTTCCAACCCGCGCCTCTTGCGAAGCATTTAATGTAGCCAACGGGTTTCCAAAAGATCATTATGACCTTTTGCGAGATATTGATGGCATTCGTTGGTACCGCGCGTTGGGTGGTCTGTGCATTATGCAAGATGATGGTGATGATGTGATTCGAGACTTTCAAAGAACTTGCGGGCGCTTAATTGATCAATATTATCAACGGTTAACGGATATGGAGACGCCACTCGCAGCATTGACACCACAAGAAAATATTTTTGGTTACGAAGAAGTAGTCTTACTCGAATTGACTGCGGATGATGATGATGGTGTAACCGTAGCCGTACAAGACGTAACTTTCGGTGTGCCGACTAAAGATTTGGTTCCTAAAAATTATTTGTCACTTGAGGTGATGGACAAAAAGGGGAAAGAAACGTATCATCTGAGTGTTAACGATCCCGCAGGGTTTAGAATTCATGCAGAAGAAGAGGGAGATACTTACGAACATCAAAGTCGTGGAACTTGTCAATTAGCAATTCCTTATACCAAGAACTTAGAAAAAGTAGTTTGTCAGTTTAAAACAGATTTTAACAAAAGTTGGGCGACTAAAAGTGTCAACGGAACAAGTCCCAAACAAGAGAAAATGGTTTTTGACATCGGCAAAAAATGTCAAGCTAAAGCCAAACAGTTTTCTAAAAGAAAAAAACGGCGTCGCAAGAATTAAGTTCTTCCGCCAGGTAAATCTTTATTTTTAATTTGAATGATTTGAGCCGCAATGCTTACCGCGATTTCAGCAGGTGTTTTACTATAAATTTTAAGTCCCACGGGCGCGTGTATCTTGGCTAAAGCTGCTGCTGGAATTCCTTCCTCGGCATAACTTTCGTACAGTTGTTTAAGTTTGTAATCACTACCCATAATTCCGAGATATCGGAATTGATGTTGGTACAAAGCCCGCAAAATTAACTTGTCACTACGGTATCCAAAACTCATAATGACCACGAAGGCCTTAGGATCAGCAGGGATTTCAGTGGCTATTTTAGCATAGTCAATAATTCGCTTTTCGGTTGCGGCATCATTTTCTTGAAACGTATTTAATCCCGTTCGATCGTCGTAAAGTTTTACCCGAAAATTTAATAATTTCATTTGTCGAGACAAAGCCAAACCTACGTGTCCCGCACCAATAATATGAATCGTATCTTGATAGGGGAGCCATTCCTGATAAATCCAGTCCTCACTTGTCGTAAATTGATATTGAAAGGAAATTTCTTGGGTGGTTTTCAAGGCATGACATTCAATGGCTTGTGGTTTAATCGTCAAAAGAATGGGTTGCGCTTGCTCGTAGGCTGCTAAGACTTGGGAAACAATCGTTGTGGTAAAAAAAGGAATAAACAAAACGCTTTGCTCACCCGAACAAATTAAGCCGGATTGATTTGTTGCCGCTCGTTTGTGATGAACTTGCTGCTGAAAAATAAACTTTTGTTCTTCTCGTTGCAAAAGTGATTTAGCTTTTTCTACGAGTTTATGCTCCATGATGCCACCACCAATAGAACCACAGATCGTTTCATCGGCTGCGACCACCATTTTAAATCCTTGCCTGCCAGGACTACTACCGTGACTTTCTGCGACGAGAATCAAGAGACAAGGAATTTGTTGTGCTAATTTTTGAGCTAAAAATTTCCAGCGTTTCATAAGGGATTAAACTATTTTGAAAGCCGTTCTTTTTTCTTGCGATCTTCCAATATTTTCTTGAAAGAGCGGGTACGAATTTCTGCTAAAGTCAAGCCCGTAGCGAGTACTTCTTCTTCGGTGATCGCACCACTGTTTAAAGCTTTTAAAAAGAAATTGAGTAAGCCTTGTCCCGTTGCCGCATCATCAAAAATATCTCCCATCAAACTCGCACGTGCCGCTTTTGCGATGAAGCTTTTTAGTCGTTCCGTCGCATCGTCGTAGCTTTCCAAAAAGAAGGTAAATACCGCAGCGTAGCGCATTGGAAGTTGTGCTGGGTTTAAATCCCAACCTTGGTAAAAACCATTCCATAGTGAATGTCGAATATGATCGTAGCCTTGTTTCCATGCCCGATGAACAACGACGGTATTTTCTTTGTGTTGTTTTTTTGATAATTTTTTACCTCGGTGTGGACCCACGGGCATAATGTTGGTCGCTCCGTCCGAAAGCCAAACGCCAGTGTGCGCCAAAGCGACCTTCGTCATGTGATGTGCAAAATCGCAAACGGGATGATCCATGGTTTGATATTTTGCCGTAATTCCACAAGAAGCGGTGTAGTCATAAGTACCAAAATGCGTAGCGATGCAGCGTCCTTTACTCGCAGTGATAAATCGACGCAACGGGTTCGTTCCAGTTTTATCGATAATAGATTGCGTCGTTTCAACCATGATTTCCATCTTCAAGGTTTTACTAGGGAGCTTTTGTTTTTGTTCAAAAACTTCAAAAAATTGTACCAGTGCTTTGACTTGTTCTGGAATCGTTACTTTGGGTAACATCACGATGAAATTATCCGGTAGTTTTCCTGCCGTCTTTTCAAGTAAGTGAGTCAAGAAAATGTCTAAGGTGCGAAGACCTCTTTCTTTCATTTCTTCGGTAAAGGGTTTGATGCGAATGCCAATAAACGGAGGCAAAGTTTGCGCTTTCATCCCTTCGGCAACTTCGAGTGCGGCGCTGATTGCCGTTTGATCTTCTTCTGCGTTGCTACGATTACCAAAGCCATCCTCAAAGTCTATTCTAAAATCTTCAACGGCTTCCGTTTCTAGTTTTTTAATTACCTTTTGGTAAACGGTATAGGGCAGCCAAGCTGGGTCAGCCTTTAGACTTTTTAAATCTTTGGTTTTTTTAAATTTTTTGAGGAGGGCTTTAATTTCCTTTTTTTCGGTAGGTAATGTTTCCTTGCCTGGCAAGTCAAATGCTTGGGCAAAGACGACAAAATTAGGCGCGTAATTCAGTAAAGATTGCAAGGCTATTTTACCTAGACTTTGTGCGGTATTGTGCTTGAATAAATTAGCGCCACCATAAACGGTATGCACTGCTTGACGGGCAGGAAGGTCTCCTTTGTAAATACGATTGAAGGCTAGGTTCGCACTCCGCAGGTTTTTGAAAATACTTGTCTTCTTTATTCGAGGAATGGTAAGTTTAATCATGTGAAATTATTTTTGAGCTAATCATTAGTCAGGGAATATGATCGGAATCTCCGATTTTTTAAGTTTACACGGAATTGGAAAATAGGAGTGACTTTAGGTCAATCTAAAAGGAAATTTTTTTACAATATTTAACTACCACGGTAAGTAGAATATCCAAAAGGATTAAGTAACAAAGGAACGTGGTAATGACTCGCGTCGATAACTCGAAACTGAATGCGGACTTCTGGATAAAAACTAGCGATGGCTTGGGCTTCGTAGTAAGATCCAGTATGGAATAAAAGTTGATAATTCCCCGGTGCGAGTATTTGATCATCGGCTAATAGCGTACTCACTCGACCATCGTCATCCGTTAACCCTGATCCGATTGTTTGCCAAGTATCGTCTGTCATTGCTTGTAGTTCAATGTGTAAATTGCTTCCCGGTTTTCCCAAAGAGGTATCTAAAACGTGGCTCGTAATCTGACTCATGACGGTAATAATTTATGTAAACGAATAGTGGTTATTTTATGTTGTTCGTTCATCGCTACGACTAATTCTTCTCGTTCGTCGTTGGGTAAACGCGCTTGTAAAATCTGTAGCATTTCTTCGGCAGATTTTCCCGTTGCACAGACGATAAATAGGTATCCAAACTTTTTTTCGTAAGCGAGGTTGCCCGCTGCGAGTGCTTCCAATGTTTCGGGCGTTGCCGTTTTGACACCAGCTTGTTCACCGCTTGCCCAAGAGGCGGTAGCGGCAAATTTCTTTTGCAATGCCTTTACGTTACCAATTTTAGGATGTTGATGAAAAGCTTCGATCCAATCTTTTTCGGTACAAGCGTCAAACCAATAATAACTAGCTTGCTCGTGAATAGTTGCAACACGGTCAAATGGAAAATGATCCATCATCGCATCTACCCAAACGGTAGATCCACAACAATTATATAAAGCTTGATTAGCATCTTCCTCGGGGAGTTGATTAAAGTCAGCTAAGGTCATATCATGTATTTTAAGAAAATAATTTTTATTCTAAACGAGCACCTTGCTCAATCCAGCAACGAATTAGTTCTCGCTCGGAGGGTAACATTCCCGTTTTATTATTTTGCGGCATCGTTTTCGTGACCACTACCCGTTGCATAATTTTATCCGTAAGTTTAACGATGTCTTCTGGTGTATCGTACTTGATCCCGTTTGGTGCTTTCACCCAAACATCATCCGTGGGCTGCGCAGAATGACAAGATACGCAGCGTTCATTAATAATGCTGTATACAACTGGAAAAGGAACTGGATCACATTTTCCATCACTCACGACGGGCGCTGTCATAAACGCTACGCCCAATAGTATCATCACTGAAATGGGCAAAACCCAAACAGATTTTTCACCTCTTTCAATGACGTTTAAGTAATGCTTAATACCTGCCGTTCCCAGCGTAATAGCCATTAAAACGATCCACTGATATTCGTGTCCAAACGTACTAGGGAAATGATTACTAACCATGACGAAAAGTACGGGTAAGGTTGCATAATTGTTATGTAAAGAACGCCATCCTGCATTTTTTCCCAGCCGCGGATCTAAGGGTTTACCCATTTTAGCCGCTTTGACCATCGCCTTTTGTGCCGGAATGATGACGAAGTATACGTTACCCGCCATAATAGTTCCTAGGATTGCACCGAAGTGAATATACGCTGCTCTGCTATTAAAAACGCTGGATAGAAAATAAGCAAAACCAGCTAAAATGAGCAGCGAAACGAGGGCAAAAAGCACATTGTTTTTTGCTAAGGGAGAACGACAAAGTAAATCGTAAATAATCCATCCAGAAAGGAGACTTCCAATTCCCACCGCAATTCCTTGCGCAGGCGTGATGTCCATCACCGTCGAATCAATTAAAAAACCTTTAGCGTTAAAATAGTAAACGATGCATAAGAGTGCAAAACCACTCAAAAAAGTAAAGTAAGCCTCGTATTTAAACCAGTGTAATTCTTTGGGAATCGTCGCTGGTGCAAGTTTGTATTTTTCTAAATAATAAAATCCACCACCGTGAACTGCCCAGAGATTTCCCGCGAGTTCATTGCGGACATTCTTCGTTCGATTGAGGCTGTTTTCTAAAAAAACGAAATAAAAAGAAGCACCAATCCACGCAATTCCAAAGGTAATATGAATGAGCCGTACCACTAGATTCATCCATTCGTAAAAATGACCTTCGTACGGCGTTCCTTTGATCAAATAGTAAAACCCAATGAGTACTAGGATTAAGCCACCGATCTTGGCAACGTTAAGGTATTGACGCGCGCTTAGACTTTCTGCTCGTAAGCGATTAATCGGATCGTCTTCTCCCAAGGTATCATCGGCGAAATAGGCAGCTTCAAAATAATGATGTAAATGTCCCGCTTTTACCCCTAGCCAAAGTAGGAGTAAAAAGATAGTTGCCGTGATGAAAAAGAATATCGCCATATGGATGTCGGTAGAATTTGTTTAAAGGCGGCGCTTCGTCGAAATAGGTAATCCTATTTGCTGAGCAGGTAAATGTAAGTAAAAAATATTTATTCGCTAAATGGCACTTTGATTAAAAATCAAATAAGATTGTACTTAAATGGAGTCTTGAAACGCTAATTTATTAAGGGAATTACGAAATAACGTGCCCCAAAACCCGCAATCGACTAATACCTCCATCAGGAAAAATTTTGAGTTTGAGGTGCGTAAAAGGTCCAGCAACTTGAATTTCTGATTCGTAAAAATGCTCCTGATGAGCAGCGAGTTTGACTTCTGGCAAAATGCTAGTCCAAGATGTCTCCGGTGATAAAGCTTCTTCGTCATTCTTACATACGCAACCTTCCAAAGCGCAACGATCAGGGTAGTTGCCTTTAAAGTGGTTGGTGTCGACCACAATTCTTTTAATTTGACCTCGGGTTGCCATTTTTAGAATTACCCAATCGGAATTATTGGGAATACGATTGCGTTTCGTTTCCCAACCATCGCCCATATTAATTCCTCGGTTGGGTAGGATTAAATTCTCCATGGCACTAAAAAACATATCGTTACAATGAATGGCTTTTCCGCCATTGACGGCTGCAATCAAATCGACGCATTCGGTAGCCGCTACATTAGACCAATCTTTGACTACCGTTCCGTATACTTTTAAACGGGCAACGCCACCATCTGGGAAAATATTAAGTTTGACGTGCGTCCAAACCTGATCCGTTGCACTTTCAAAAAAATGTTGACTGCCCGGATTTAAAGGAGATTTTTCTAGAATCGTTGTCCACTCAATTTCATCGTTTGCTAAGGTCGTTGCGCTTGGTTCTTCTGTTAGGTAAGCGGCTTGAATGGACGCAAACGGGGGATGATTGCCTAAGAAATGATTGGTATCAATATCGAATCCTTTGATGATTCCGGGAACGCCCAATTGTACTATGCACCAGTCGTGACCAGGTGTCCGTCTTCGTTTCGATTCCCATCCGTCCATCCACTTTCCCCGATCGGTATATTTGTCTGCAATGAAAATACCACGCCCCGGACGAATCAAGTTTTCTTTTTCTGCAAAGAAATCATCGTTTGCGTATAATGCTTTTGCACCTAGTCGATCAGCGGCGAGGTTGATAAAACCAGGGAATGGGGAAGGTATATTTTCTATTTTCATAAGTGATGATTTTTAAATAAGTGCTTCAGCTTTAGTTTAGGAATCCGTTGGCTGGTGTAAAATAATTTCTCCTTGCGGTGTTTCAGGGAATATTCCTTCTGCAAAAATAAGTTTTCCCCCGAGATAGGTTTGTGTTACCTTTCCATACAACTTTTCTCCTACGTAAGGGCTAATTTTATGTTTGTGATGCAATTGCTCTTCTTGGAGTACAAAGGCTTGCTCGGGTTGCCAAACGACTAGGTCTGCATCATAGCCAGCTTTAATTTTTCCTTTTCGGTGATCCAATTGCAAAAATTGAGCGGGCGCTTCCACGAGCCATTTTACCAACTTGGATAACGGAAGTTGTCGCCGACGGGCAGCGGTCCAAACTACGGGTAATAGACATTGGAGACCTGCAATTCCGCCCCAAGCTTCGGCAAAATTTCCAGTAGCTAGTTTTTTTAGTTCGGGGGGAGCGGGGGAGTGGTCAGTGGCAACAAAGTCGATAATTCCATCTTCTAAGGCTTGCCACAAACCTTCGTTATTTTCGCGTTCACGAATAGGCGGTGCGCATTTAAAACGAGTGTCTCCATCGGGAATATCTTCTGCATTGAAAAATAAATACTGGGGACAAGTCTCTACGGTTAAGGGTAGCCCCGCTGCTTTTGCTGCAATAATTTCAGCTAATACGTCCGTAGAAGATAAATGTACAATGTGCGTTTGGACTTGATATTTTCTACACAGATGAATCATCATTCGAACGGCTTCATTCTCCCAAGCTCTTGGCCTAGAAGCTAAGTAAGCAGCGTAACGTTGAGGTTGTGCTTTTAACAAATCTTGTGCAGCGTGCGGAAAGTCTAATTCACAATGCACTAAAATTTGACTCCCGTGTCGCCGTAGTATTGGTAAGGCTTTTTCTAAATCTGTGAGCGTGACATTAGGGAATTCGTCAATACCTGAATGTGTCAAAAAAACTTTAATACCCAAAACGCCCGCTTGAATTAAAGCTTCTAAATCGTTTAAACTATCTGGCACAAAACCACCCCAAAAACCGCAATTAATGTGTAGCTTATTTTTAGTAGCCGCTAACTTGATTTGTAAGTTTTCCACGGAAGTGGTTACTGGACTCGCATTCAAAGGCATATCAACTAAAGTAGTAATTCCGCCCGCTGCTGCCGCCTTAGTGGCACTCGCAAAACCTTCCCATTCCGTTCTGCCAGGTTCGTTAACGTGTACGTGCGCGTCGATAATGCCAGGCATCAAATAATGATTAGCGAAGTCCCGAATGGGAAAATCAGCCTTACTTATTTTTCTATTTTCCCAAGCCACAATTTTTCCTGCTTTGATCAAAACAGTTGCGGGACGAAAGGCTTGGTCGATCCAAGTATAGTCGCTGTATAAGGCAAAGTCTATTGCTGTCATTTTAGCTTGCTGGTGTTTCGTATAATCCTAAAAGTACTTTTTCGGGTGTTATTGGGGCAGAAAAATTTCTGGTAAAATTCGGGTTAAATGCTTGCACAGCGTTGTACACTGCGAAGTAAGCACCAATTCCATACATCAAAGGTGGTTCGCCGACTGCCTTAGATCTGAAAATGGCTAACTCAGAACCATCCGTTTTTAGAAATTCTACTTCAACCGTTTTAGGAACTGAATAAAGGTCTGGGATTTTATACGTTGAGAGCGCATTCGATAAAAGTTTTCCTTCTTCGTTGTACATCAATTCTTCCATGGTCATCCAACCCATCCCTTGAATCAAGCCTCCTTCCGTTTGTCCAAGATCAATCATCCGATTCATACTGGCACCGAAGTCATGAACAATTTTTACGGCATCAAATTCATAAATGCCCCGAACGCAATCTAGCGTACAAGTAGTGATCGCCGTACCGTAAACGTGATAAGCAAAAGGATGTCCTTTTTCTTTCTTTTTATCAAAATGAATCACTGGCGTAGCGTAATGACCTTTGGCACTCAAGTTAATTCTAGCGAGAAAAGCTTGTTGAATTAATTCCTCCCAAGACCAATCAATCGCCTGCGTACCAAGTTGTATTTTTTCGTTATTTATTTTTAAAATAGTTTGCGGTTCCTCGGAAAATTTTTCGCATAAGAATTCTTGTAAGCGTATGATGATTGCTTGACAGGCTTGAGCCAAAGCTTTTCCGTTGAGATCAGCGGTAGCACTGGCAGCAGAGGGAGAAGTATTGGCAACACGAGTCGTATTGGTTGATTCCAATTTAATTCTTTCTGGCTTAATGCCAAAAACTTGCGCGGCAACTTGCAGCATTTTGGTATTAACACCTTGTCCCATTTCCACGGCACCGGTACTAATGCCTACGCTTCCATCACTGTAAATGTGGACGAGTGCACGTGCGTGATTCATCGGTGTATTGGTAAAAGAAATTCCAAAACAAATGGGCATTAAGGACAAGCCTTTTTTGTATAAAGTATTTTTTTGATTGAACTCGTCTACTTCTGCTTGGAGTTGTGTGAGTTTATATTTTTGACTGGCTTGCTCCCAACAAGCACTCGCTTCACAGCCCGCCGCAATTTGCCCGTAAGGAAAAACATCACCTTCTTTTAATAAATTTTCGCGTTGGATGGTTGTGGCTTTTACGCCAAGTGCACCCGCAGCGTGATGGATGGCAGCTTCAATCACGAACATTCCTTGTGGACCGCCAAAACCCCGAAAGGCAGTATTGGGTGGCAAGTTTGTTCGGCAACTATAAGCCGTTGCCAAAAAATTAGGAATAAAATAACTATTGTTGGCATGAAATAAAGTTCGTTCTAAAATTGCAGGAGACAAATCGGCAGCGGCTCCACCATTCTGAAAATAGCTTGCTTCGAAAGCGACGATTTTAAGATTTTCATCTAAGCCAATTTTATAATCGGAACGGTATGGATTACGTTTTCCCGTCATCCGCATATCTTCCATGCGATCTAAAATATACTTCACGGGCTTTTGTAAAATAGAACAGCCCAACGCCGCCATAACAGCCCATGCGGTAGCCTGATCTTCTTTACCACCAAAACCACCGCCTAAGCGAGTTACGTCCACTTCGACTTGATGCATGGCTAAACCCAATACCTTTGCAACGGTACGTTGTACCGCAGTTGGTCCCTGAGTAGAAGAAGCGATGCGAATGCTACCGTGCTCCATCGGATATGCGTAGGCGCCTTGGGTTTCGATGTATAAATGTTCTTGTCCACCCGTATCTGCTTGTCCAGAAAAAATGTGGGTTGCCTTGGCAAATGCTGTGTCAACGTCTCCTAAGCGGAAGGAACGAGGTTCACTCAGCAATTCACCTTGTGCGTGTGCTACTCTCGGATCGGTGATGATCTTTTTGGCTTTAATATTGACTTCGATTGCTTTAACGGCGGCGTGTGCTTGTGCTTCGGATTGTGCAATGACCAAGGCAATAGGTTGTCCTTGGAAATGTACCTTGTCTATGGCCAGTAAGGGCTCGTCGGGAATGATGCCACCAATTTGGTTTTCGCCAGGAATAGCTTCGTACGTCAAAATACGAACCACGCCTGACATCGTGAGGGCTTTAGTAAGGTTTAGGTTTTCAATAGTACCGTGTGCCACCGGAGAACCAAAAACACAAGCGTATAAAGTACCTACCCGTACGGGAATATCATCAACATAAATGGACTTGCCTTGGACGTGATTCGCCGCATCAATATTTTTCATACTCGCCTTGGTTGCGTTAGGAATATCTTTAGTCATCAGAATACTGATTTTAAACGAGCGTTCGTAGCTCAAGTTGTTCAGGGAAAAAGTGGAGAAAGTGAGCGTAGAAAAGTTGTCGCAACAATAAGCGTTTATAAGCAGCCGTACCACGAGCATCACTAATCGGCGAAATTTCTGCTTGGATTTGTTGATTGACCATTTTTAAGGTTGCGGCGTCAATGGGTTTTCCAAGGAGTGCTTTCGAACTTTCGGCTAAATATTTTGGTGTTGGTCCAACTCCTCCCGCGGAAAGATGCGCGTGTGTTACAATTCCATTTTTTAAGTCTAAGCTACAAGCACTGTTGACGCTCGCAATATCTAAATGCCGTCGTTTAGAAACTTTTTCGAAGTTGAAATAAGTGCTGGAAGAAGGAATTTCGAAGGCAACTGCTTCGATGTATTCGTCGGTTTCTTTATCAAGTGTTTTATAGCCGAGATAAAAATCCTTTAATTTAATCCAGCGTTCTTGGTTTTGTTTTTTTAATAAAATACTGCTATCCAAGGCTAAGAAAAAAATACTTAGATCACCGATCGGCGAGGCATTGACCAAGTTACCCGCTAAGGTTCCCATATTTCGAATTGGCGTTGAAGAAACCAATTTAAAATGCGTTTCGATTTGTGGGAAAATTTGTTTTAGTAATGGAGCATATTGAATGTCATTCGCGGTTGCCATCGCACCAATGATACACTGATTTTCTTTTTGGTAAATTCTTTTCAGCTTAGTTTGGTCGAAGAGGTGGTGAATTTCTTTCTGGAGTAATGCTGCTGGTTGCTGCACAAAAAGATCTGTACCACCGCCGACGATGACTTGCACATTTTCATTGGGTGTAGGAGCATCTGTCGGTTGTAAATCAATAAGTCGCTCTTCAATTTGCGCGAAGTAAGTTGGGATATATTTTTGTTGGATGAGCCAAGTAAGGTTTTTCTTTACCGTTGTACTTGACTTTTGTGCTGCAATTTTTTTGGCAGCTCGTTCTAAAGATTTATAACCCGTACACCGACAAATATTTCCATCAATAGCAGTGATGGCTTCTTCGTAAGATTGACGTTTAGCGTCAAGCATAAAGACCGTAAAGGACATGACAAAACCGATGGTGCAAAAACCACACTGTGTTCCTCCTGTGTCAACGATGGCGCGTTGTACAGGCGTCAGGTTTTCTTGATTGATTCCTTCTACCGTGACGATATGTTTGCCCTGTGCATTGCCGATTGGCATTAAGCAAGCGGTCATGGATTGGTAGGTAACTTGATTTTCGCCGAGCGTACCTACTAAAACGGTGCAAGCGCCACAATCTCCTTCTCGACAACCAATCTTGGTGCCAACGAGCTGTTGGTGGTAACGAATAAAATCTAAAACGGTCGTTCCCGAAGGGACATTCGTTTCTATGGTTTGTTGATTGAGAATAAATTTGATCACAAAAAAGATTTAAACTATTTCTTATGGTTGTTATTACTTATCGTAGCGCCGTGATGGTGTCACAATCGTATTGCTAGATAGGTTTTAAGCATCCTTTTAATTGGTGGATTTACGTGCCATACTTGGATAGATTTTTTTGAAAAATTCAATCCGAGGCAAAGCGAAGCGTATACATTTGGTGTTTTAGTTCGTCCGACGGTTCGTCAAATAAAAAGAAAATGTAAACGTCTGCTTTTCCATCTGCGAAGAGCGTCAACATTTTGCAATGTGTTTTATCGGAGAATTGTATTTTGGGTTGAAAGTAGACGATAGCTCCCCAATCGGCATTGTATTTTTCCATCAATTCTCTTTTGGGAATACCGTGTACGGCAATGGCTTGATCGACTTTATTGTCGGCGAGGGTATTGGCGATGGCTAAGCATTTCAGGTGCGGAAGTTCATTCTTAGGAGCAGCTATTGTTGCAAATGTTTTGATCGAATATCGAATTTCGATGTCCCTAGATTTTGACTGAATGGCATACTCGTAAGAATGAAATTCGTTAGGCTCGACGGCAATGGGACGGTACGCATTTTCAAGTGGTGCTACATAATCCAACTGAGCGGCTTGGAGTACTGCTTGGAATTGAGTAAGGGCTAAGGACTGCGCCGAGGAACATTGCATACTAATGCCGAAAAATATCACGAGCAATTTTTTCTTCCACATATTTTATTTAAAATGAAGGCTAAAGTTGAAGTTGTTTTACAGTTGGTTATCTTCTTGAATGCTTTGCAACCAACTTAAAATTTCTTGGGCAGCCGCGCTATGGTTAGTTTGGTTTTCTTTTCCATTTGCTTGTAAAAGAATGCGATTGAAAACATCTACCAAATCGCCATTTTGATCATAGCAGTGCGTATCACCGTTGTAGTTTTTCTCTGGATTGAATGCGTAGAACGTCGATTGGGTAGTCTTGTTTTCCAGTTGGATAGAAGATAACAGGCTAAGTTGTATTTTACGAATAAGTTTAAACTTTTCTACCAATGTTGCTAAATCAACTTGTCCATGACTTTGGTCTGCTAACGCATAGAGGTTATCGAGTAAATGAACGCCACATTGTTGCTCTTCGGGAATGGCTTTTGGATCTTGCAGACTTGTTGTATAGCTTTTGACGGCGCCCCAACGATCAATAAACCAACCTTGATGTTCTTGTGTCTCCTCATTGAGCTCGGCAAAGTGAAAAAGAATAGGACAAGTAAAATGTTGTGCTAAATATTGAGCAGCACTAATAGGACTAATTTTAGTTGCGGGGCTGACCGCTTCTTCTTTTTGACAAGCAGTAACTGAAAAAAGGAATGCTAAGCTAAGTAGTAGATATTTGTAAGATTTCATAATTTAAAATTTAATTTATACAAGTGATCAAGTACTAAGACACAAGTTAATAAGTGTATTAATTTGCCTTGCTACTTATGTCCCTTTAAGTTAGCCATTTTTTTAGGAAAGTAAAACTACTTGAGCATAAACTATTTTGTTTTGCAACAAATCCTAGGTTTTTTGTAAAAAAGGTGTGCACAATCTGGCTTTTGTTGTTGCTTTGCTCGGCGGTAAAAGCTTCGTAAAAGGACAAATTATTTAAATCAGCTCCAAATAGCCAAGAAGGGAATAAAAATCAGCATGGCAAATAGTAATATTGTACCTTTGTCTTGGAATAAGAAAGTGAATACTCAGCCTTAAGTAGAAGACAAGATTTTTTGGACTTCGGTGGTGTTTTTTTGGGTGCTATACCTCTAAGAATGCTGAAGTTTGCCACTAAATTCGCTGCTTTCTACATGTCAACCGGGTTATTTTTTAAGAGCCAAGTTATTGAATTAAGCAATATTGGTACTTAACTACTTATTTATTCATTAAAGTAATGAGGTGATTGTTCAAGTTTTAACATTGCCGAGTTACGTATTAAATTAACGTATGGGAATTTTCAAAAAAGGCAGTAAAATTTATAGCACTTTCGGACTGAAATGTCCGCGTTGCCACGAAGGTGATCTTTTTGAAACGGGAACATTTGAATTCAATAAGCCCTTTGAAATGCCAAAGTCTTGTGCGGTTTGTAATCAAAATTTTGAGCCAGAACCTGGTTTTTATTATGGTGCTATGTTTATCTCTTATATTTTCATGGGGTGGTTCTGCATTGGATTTGTTGGTATCTTACATTGGGTGCTCAAATGGAGCATTGCTGCTTCTTTTATTACTTTGATTATTGTTAGTTTGCTCATGTTGGTTTGGTTATTTAGAACGTCCCGTTCGGTATGGATCAATATTAACGTTGGCTACGATCCGAAAGCAGCACAACGCTAAACTAGTCACTGCGGCAAACAGGGGGATTGGTTTTGGTGCATCAAACTTTTGGCAAAGTATTCGTTTTATTAGTAGGAAAGTCTTTCTTTTGTTTAAGCACTTATTTAAATCCGCTTCTCCGTTAACGCAACCTCATGGAATATTCTAACCCTCGTGGTAGAAACCTGTTAATTGTCTCCCTGATTGTTAGCATTGCTTTATTGGTCCTCAAGTTTTGGGCTTGGGCACTTACCCATTCTAATACCATCATGACGGATGCGTTGGAGAGTATTGTCAATGTAATTGCTGGCGGACTGGTACTTTTTAGCTATCTCTATGCGCAACGTCCAAAAGACCGTAATCATCCGAACGGTCACGGGAAAATCGAATTTCTTTCTGCGGGTATTGAGGGAGGTCTCATTCTTTTTGCAGGTATTAGCATTATCGGAAAAGCGATTTATAATTATTATTATCCTGTCGCTCTAGAAAAACTTGATTTTGGAATTGGGCTGATTTTTTTGACGGGGCTGATTAACTATATTTTAGGTCATTTTTTGTTTAGACAAGGGCAAAAAGAAAACTCGCTTTCTATGCTGGCAAATAGTGAGCACCTGAAATCGGATGCTTATTCTTCCTTTGCGATGGTTTTGGGCTTGGGTTTGATCTATTTTAGCCAATTGGATTGGATTGATAATTTGATGGCGATTGCCTTCGGAGTCATCATTCTGCTAACGGGGTATCGTTTGATTCGTAAGGCTATCGCAGGCGTAATGGATGAAACTGACCCCAAATTGGTACAAGAAATCATAGCGAAAATTGAGCAGCAGCGACAAGAAAACTGGGTTGATATGCACAATTTTAGGCTGATTCAATATGGCACAGATTTACATATTGATTGTCACCTCACCTTGCCCTGGTATTTTGATACTCGATCGTCTCACGATGAAGTCAAACAATTTGAAGAACTGGTTGAAAATATTTGTGAGCGTCCCGTAGAATTATTCATCCACGTTGATCCTTGTGAGCACTTTTCTTGTAAACTTTGCCAAAAAAATAATTGCTCACAACGCCTCCATGCAGCAGAAAAAAGGATTAGTTGGACCGTAGAAAATGTAATTGCAAACGAAAAACACCTCTAGCATTAGCCAATCTCACAGCTTTTCTACCCAAATTCCTTGAAAAACACGCTGTTTTTATTTCTCCTCAAGCAAAATCTCCACTTATAGAATAAATAGAACAATTAAAACATTTAATAAAAATATATGTTTTTAAATTATTTTATTACTGTAACCTGCACCTTTATTTCTTCGTATAGGAGGTAATGAAAACAGGTTTACGATTAAACAATAGATGCCTCTTAGTGATTTTTATTTTTTTGTTCAGTATTGGATTTACGACTGCTCAAAATGTAAAAATAGATAGTCTTGCGCTGCTATTATCTGCTGCTCAGGAAGACACGACTGAGATTAAGCTATTGAATGAAATTAGCTGGGAATATCATCGGTCGGATATCAAGCAATGTTCTGTTTATGCACAATTGGCTTTGACCAAATCCCTTGAACTAGATTATTTAAAAGGAGAAGGTCGCAGCTTGAATTTACTGGCGATGCATGATGCTAGTGCCGGTCGGCAGGATTTAGCCATTGAGAAAAACTTAGCTTCTCTAGCCATCGGAAAGTCGATTAATGATCTCACTATTGTTGGTTCAGCGGCGAACGATTTAGGTCTTTCTTATGATTATCTTTCTGATCGCCACAAGGCAATGGAATATTATCAAGAAGCGCTAGAAGCCTCGGTACAAATTCAGGATACTCTAGGAATGGTTTTTTCGCTGGGAAACATGAGTGTAGCTCACCGCATAGAAGGTAATCTCAAAGCGTCGGAGGAGTATTTATTGCGATCAATTGAACTCGCACAGCAATCAAATGATAACATGGTTCTAAGTGGCTCCTATTTAGATATGGGCTATTTAGAATTAGATAAAAAGGCTTACGACAAAGCAATGACCTGTTTTACCAAAGCTAAAAAAATCGCACAACAAACAGGAGATAAGCTCATCGAAGGAGAAGCCTTGCTGGCGCAAGCAATGCTTTTTCAAGATAATAAACAACTCGAAATTGCAGAAAAGCAAGCCTTTGAAGCGATTCTAATCTACGAAACGCTCGGTTCACAAGACTTTTTGTTGAATGCTTACTACACAGTCGGAGACATCTCTTTGGCTAAAAAAGAAAATGAACAAGCTTTACGTTTTGCTAAGAAAGGATTGGACCTCGGCGTGAAAATGGATTTGGTAGAATACCAAGTAGGCTTTTTAAAACTGATCGCCAAAAGTTACGAAGCCTTATACGATATTGAATCTGCCTATAAATACCAGAAGCAATATCAAGTGATGACGGATAGTGTTTATACGATTAAGAAAAGCGAGAAAGTATTGGAGTTGGAAAATAAGTATCAACTCGCCAATCGACTCGCAGAAAATAAATTATTACGGGAAGAAAAAGCTAAAAAAGAGGCGATTATTCAAAAAGGTAATATTCTTAATTACGCTACTGTTTTTATTTTATTATTAATGACAATACTAGCAATTGTCTTGTGGAAAAACTTTAAACATCACCAAAGTTATAATACTATACTCGAAAAAGAAGTAAAAGAACGTACCCAAGCGCTAGAAAAATCTAATGAACAATTAAAAGTTTCTAACGAAGAATTAGAGCGATTTGCCTTTATTGCCTCCCACGATTTGAAGGAGCCATTAAGAAATATCTCAGGGTTTACCAAACTGATTGATCGAGAAGTCAAACAATACGAGAATGGTTCTCTGGGAGAATATCTATCCATCGTAGAATCAAATTCTAGGCAAATGTACAACTTGATCGAAGACGTTTTGGAATATTCTCGAATGAAGAAAAATTATTCGTTGGAACAAGTAGATTTAAATTTATTGTTAAAACAAATTCGATTAAATCTTGCCGATCAACTCAATGCGAGAAATGCTATTTTGGAAGTAGAGAACTTGCCAGTCATCGAAGCCAATAGGACTCAAATTTTTCAACTTATGAAAAATTTAATCGAAAATGGTGTAAAATACAATGAGTCAGAAGTTCCGCGTGTTACGGTTCGTTACCAAAGCAACAACGATTTTCATCAGTTTATTATCGGCGACAATGGAATTGGAATCGAAGAAAAATACCAAGATCAAATCTTCTTGATGTTTAAACGCTTACATAATCGTTCCGCTTACGAAGGTTCCGGTTTAGGTTTATCTATTGTTAAAAAAATTGTAGAAAACCTAGGTGGAAATATTACATTGAAAAGTAAACCTGGCGAAGGGTGTAAGTTCACAATTGAGATTCCTTTGAAAATTAAAGTCCAAGCTAAAGAAGAAATAGTGGACACTGCAAACGTAGTCGCATAACCATTGAGAAAATTCATAATTTGAATAATTTTAGAAGATTTCGAAGGATTAATGCGTCAACTCAATCACTTTTGTGAAAAAAGCGATCGTAAATTTTGGACTTCTGCAGATTAACTGTAAATTGTTATTCAGTATTTGGTTGTAGATTTTTTACAACTATAAAATTACTTATCGAAAATCAGCCTGTGGTTTTCATGCCTATATATCCTTATTAATTTTAGACTATCCTTTTTAATTTAAGTACTTACTCGTGAAGTGCTTAACAAACTAATTTCATTCCGCTCTATTCCCTGTGGTAATGTCTGCTGTTACGATCTTGGATTCGATGGTTCGATGCTCGATGGTCAGCGATCTTCACCGTCGTTCCAACTCCTACGGAACGGCCGATTAATACTTGTGGTATTCTCAAAGTCATAAAAACTTACAGCACCAAGTATTGTACTCAGGGTCATCACTCCTAATATTTTCTAATTTTTAAACCTATACCTTTATGAAAAATTTAAAATTAATGACCCAGCTTGTGTTACCAGTAGCCTTACTACTATTAATACTTACAGCTTGCAACAAAGAGGAAGTTGCACCAGCGCCCGTCGCTGAACAGATTCCTGCGGCACACATTGCACAACTTCAAGCCATGCATTTTAACGTTGATCAGCTTAAAATTTCAGAGGTGCCGCTGCCGGATGGTACCACACAAAAAAGCTATTTACTCGAAGGAGACTTGGCGATCCCCGTTGCACAAATTGAGGAATTCCTAGCGCACGATGTTGTTGGACACCCGAATCTTGAGCAACGCAGTTATTCAAGCTTAGTGACCGCACCTGCGACGTTGAATGTACTTGGATACACTGGCGGCAGTTTTGCCTTAACGAGTAAAATGCGAACAGGATTGTCGTGGGCTGTAAACAATTACAACGCAGTTACCAATATGGGCTTGAACTTTTCTTTATCCTTCGGAACCAATTTTTCGGCAGCGGACATTGTTGTTTACAAAATAGCAAACGCTGGTGCAGGTGCTTCTTCTGGACTACCTAGCGGTGGTAATCCTTACAAATGGGTGCGTATCAACGCTGGTACAGACGCCTTTTCTACGAACGTCATTGAAGGATTCATGACGCATGAAATAGGGCATTGTATCGGCATGGCACACACGGATGGCACGGCTGGTACTTACATTTTTGGGACGCCAGTCACGGATGCTAGTTCTATTTATAATACGACTACTTCCTTAAGTACGAATGGAGAGTTGAGTAATGGGGACAAAGTAGCGTTGAGTATTATTTACTAATGATTTGCTAACCAAAACCCTTAGGTAAGGGAAGAAAAGCCTCGCTGAATCTCACTAGCGGGGCTTTTTTAGTAATTGGAAACAACTTTAAGGAAGGATTCATCCATTTCCTCGCTTTTAATCGACAATAAAATTGTATTTGAAAGCTTTCTTTAATATATTAGTGAAGCGCTTATGAATCGACTAGCGTAATATCCTTTTTCATTCCCTTTAAACATGTTGTGATTCGCTTATTTCTTCTTAAGTAATCACTTAGATTCCTCGGTAGGGAATTGTTTTAGAAAAACTTGTAGTTATTATTTCGCAAGTTATCAAATAAATTAGTCGTTGCCAACGTATAAAAAAGCAAGTGCTTATCCTCAGGGTAATCATAGCATCATTTTTGTACGATTTAAAACTTCATTCAACCTTTATTCTTTATGCTTCAACCTTACTCCGGTCCTTGGAAATTTGAGCAAGCCGCTCACTTATTACGACGAACTATTTTCGGACCTACCAAAGCACGTATTCTACAAGCGGTCAATGATGGGATGGAAACGACTATCACCAAGTTGCTAGGAGCAACCGCTCCCGTCGATCCTCCAATCTATTACGACTTTTCTGACGATCCAACGGCAGGAATTGGGGAAACTTGGGTAGATAAACCACTTGATGGCAATATTACTGGGATTTATTTTAGTCGAGCTAAAACCCTGTGGGCTTGGTGGAATCGACAAATGCGGGAGAATGATCAAACCATTTTGGAGAAAATGAGCCTCTTTTGGCATAATCACTTTGTAGTTGCGGATGCGGGTGGACCCAATATGAACTGGCGATATCTTACGCTAATAAGAGAATTTTCACTCGGAGATTTTAAAGAATTAACCAAACGCATCACAGTTGACCAAACAATGCTCGTCTACCTCAACGGTACTCAAAATACAAAGGATGAGCCCAATGAAAATTACGCCCGAGAATTATTAGAACTCTTCACCATCGGAAAAGGTCCTTTGGCAGGCCCCGGAGATTATACTAATTACACAGAACAAGATATTGCAGCGATTGCCAAAGCATTGACGGGATGGGTTGTTTGGGATTGGGAAAATAACGTCCCATCGGAATATAAAGACTATCGACACGATACAAGCGACAAGCAACTTTCTCATCGTTTCGATAATCAAATGATTACCAATCAAGGCGAGGAGGAATACAAAACGGTGATTGATATCATTTTTACAAAAGATGAAGTAGCACGTCACCTATGTCGTAGATTATACATCTGGTTTGTGAATTACGAAATTACCGATACTGTAGAAACGGAAGTGATTCAACCTATGGCACAAATTCTAATCGATAATGATTATCAGGTCAAGCCAGCCATGGAAGCTTTACTCAAAAGTGAGCACTTCTTCAGCGAGTCGCTTCGCGGATGTATGATCAAGAATACCTTTGACTATTTTTATTCTATTAATAATAGTTTAGAAATTCAACAGTCTACTAATATTTTGGAGCAATACCGAATGTGGCAAGCTTGGTTCTGGGAATTAGACGAATTAGGCATGGGTGTTTTCTTCATTCCAAGTGTTGCGGGCTGGAGAGCTTACCACCAATCACCGGGATATTACCGAGAGTGGATCAACTCTGCGAGTCTGTCCTTGCGCAAGCGAATGCTCGTCAATTTTAAATATCTAATTCCTTACGTCGATGATACTTTACCAGGCTTTGATTTCTTAACGTTTATCGAAACGCTCGACGAACCAGAAGATGTCAACTTGATGATTGATGAAATTTGTTTGTTGCTCTTTCCAAGAACAATGACGGCGCCTCAAAAAGCTTTTTTCAAAGAAATACTGATTCCTGGTTTACCTGATTTTGAATGGACTTTAGAATACAATGAATTTTTGGCAGATCCCAACAATGAGGAGAA
Organism: Saprospiraceae bacterium; assembly: GCA_045110315.1. Classification (GTDB taxonomy): domain Bacteria; phylum Bacteroidota; class Bacteroidia; order Chitinophagales; family Saprospiraceae; genus CALFBG01. The sequence goes on along the minus strand of JBGCFY010000006.1, from coordinate 17,473 downwards.
ACGGCAAGCTGTAGAAAGTAAGTTGGAAAATATGTTTTATGCTATGTTCGGCGTACCAGAATTCCAGTTGAGCTAATCCATTCAGAAAATAAAAACGGTTGGTGAGCAAGCCTACGTTTGTAAAATATAAAAAGATGAAAAGAAGAAGTTTCTTAAAAAATACCTCCATTTTTACCTTGCCCACGGTCCTTGGTGGTCTCAATCTCGCAGCGATGCCTTCGAGTTTGATGAGCGCAATGGTAAGTGATGATAATGATAAAGTTTTAGTTTTAATTGACCTCAATGGAGGTAATGATGGCTTGAATACGTTCATTCCATTGGATGCTTATGATAATTTAGCGAATGCTCGCGCCAACGTGATTATTCCCCAAAATAAAATTATCGAGATGACCAATACGATCGGTCTACATCCTTCGATGACAGGCGTTAAATCACTTTTTGATAATGGAAATTTATCACTCGTACAAGGTGTCGCTTACGCCAATCAGAATCGTTCTCACTTTAGATCGGCGGATATATGGAATACCGCGGTCAACGCAGGAGAATACAAAAACACAGGCTGGTTAGGTCGGTACTTGGACGATCAATTTCCGGGTTATCCAGATGGTTATCCCAACGCGGAATGCACCGATCCCTTTGCGATTACCATGGGAAGATCTATCTCTGGAACTTGTCAAGGGATTAACTCTAACTTTAGTATGGCAATTATTGATCCCAACAATATCGGTGGTTTGAACACGGGAATCGAAGCTGCTTTACCCAACGATTGTTACGGGCGAGAATTAGGTTTCCTCGTCGAAACTTTCAAAAAAACGAACGCTTACGCAGATCGAGTAGTGGACGCTGCTGAAAATGGAAATTCCATGGCGGCTTATCCCGATACAAATATTAGTAATCAATTGAAAACGGTGGCTAAGTTGATCTCTGGAGGATTGCAAACCAAAGTTTTTGTATTGCGCTTAGGAGGTTTTGATACGCACGCCGAGCAAGTAGAAAATGACACGACGAAAGGCTGGCACGCAGATTTATTAGAACAACTTTCCGGTGCGATTTACGCCTTTCAAGAAGATTTAAAAATGCTAGGTATCAACGAACGCGTCCTAGGAATGACCTTTTCAGAATTTGGGCGTAAAATTATATCGAATGCTGGCTCTGGTACAGATCACGGTACGGCTGCGCCAATGATGGTTTTTGGTTCCTGTGTCAACGCTGGCGTGTTGGGAAGTAACCCCGAAATCGGAACGAACGTTGGAGACGAAGAAGGCGTAGCGATGCAATATGATTTCAAATCGGTCTACGGCTCTATTCTAATGGATTGGTTTGAAGTGGCAGAAGATAAAGTGAAATCTTTATTGACGGATGATTTTCAATATATACCAATTATTAATGGTTGCTCTGCTGTTGCTACCGAAGCGTTAACGGTAAAATGGGAACTAAAAACTTTCCCTAATCCATTTGTTGATCATTTCAAAGTAGATTTGAACTTAGAAAAAAGTATGACGCTTGGGATAGATTTATTTGACGTGATGGGGAAACGAGTAAAAACGGTTACGCGACAGCAATTTGATCGCGGAGAGCATCGCGTTCCCATTGAAGCGAGTGCATTAGCAGCAGGGATTTATTTTGTTCGGGTTCAAGTTGGAAGCACGGTAAAAACTGCACGAATGGTCAAGCGATAAATCATTTTGTCGTTTAAAAAAATAAAATACTTTAGTGCATCAAGAGCGTTGTTCTTGATGCACTTTTATTTAAAAAACTATTTGTGAAAAATAAGGACAGATAGTTTTCTTTTACTTCAAATTTTAAAACCGAAGTTGTTTAAAACTTTCCTACCTTTGAAGGGAATTTTTTAAAGAAAAAAAATAATCATTTTATGCAGCATCCCGTAATTCCAAAGTCGGCCTTACAGTTTCTCAAAAACTTAAGCAAAAATAACGATAGAGACTGGTTTGCAAAAAACAAAAGCAAGTACGAAACAGCACACGCCGCACTGAAAATATTCAAAGATGCGGTTGGGAAAGAGATGGGGAAATACGACAATATAGAGAAAGTAAAATTACACCGAATCTATCGGGATGTTCGTTTTTCTAAAAATAAATTACCCTATAAAAAGAGCTTTAGCGGTAGTTTGAGTCGTGCGACTAATCAATTACGGGGAGGATATTATTGGCACATCGAACCGGGAGGAAATTCCATTGTCGGTGGCGGATTCTGGGGACCTAATTCCGAAGACTTGAAGCGCATTCGGCAGCACATCGCTTTCGATGATCAGCCCTTACGAAAAATTTTAAAATCGGCTAAATTCAAAAAACAATTTGGAACGCTGCAAGGTGAACAACTGAAAACGGCACCGCGAGGATTTGAAAAAGATCATCCTGCCGTTGACTTGCTCCGCTACAAACAATTATACGCTTTTCGAACGTTTACGGATGCTGAGGTTTTGGACGAAAAATTCTTAGCAGAATTGGTGAAAACTTTTCTAGCCCTGCGACCTTATTTCGATTATATGAGTGAAATTTTGACGACGGATTTGAATGGTGTACCTTTATACGATTAGCTTTCATTGATACCACAAATGTTACAAATTACCTAATAATAATTCCATAACACTATGTCTTACGATCTAAACGATCCTACTGATCTCGATATCATGCGCGCTCGATTTAATATGGTTAGTGCCGACGAATGGCAAGAATATATTGAACTCGCCGAAGAGAAAAGTATTGGTTACAAAAATGTAAATATTCTGAAGACGGCACTCCGCAAAGCAGGTATCGCAAAATACCTTAGTCCCAAAGTAATTAACTGGGTCTTATCACTCGTTGATCGTCTGGATAGTGAAGAATATGATGAGGAAGAATAATTATTACGGGGAATAAGGACATTTTTATTGGTAATTTTATTAGTACTTAAGTAACTATCAAATTAGGTAGATGGCTAAGCTGAAAGCAGTACAACCAGTGGGTGTTTTATGAGAAGAATTAATTTTCGGCGTGATTTATCTACTAAACGATGAACCTGCTCTTTTTTAAGGAAACTCTCGTAAACGAGGTCGTAGCAAGCACGAACAATAGATCTTAGTAGAACGGGAGTACCATGCAAAAGGAGGGGAGTAATTGTATACTTTGAATTGTATACTTTGATCAACACACTATTCGGACTGATTTAATACAAATTATATTTCAATATTTTAAAATAATTCAAAAAACCACCGATTACTGAGCGGTGGCAGGGGAATTGTCGAAATAGTCTGTGATTCTTGCAAAGCAATTCCTTAAGTGTAAATTGCACGTATTATTTTTAAAAAAAAATCTTTGAGCGATCCAACTCAATTAATTCGTTCCATCGCTGATGGAGATCGAAATGCCTTTCAGGAATTGTATACTTTATTTAGCGAAAAAGTATACAATACGGCGTTGAGTTATACCCAAAATGAGCAAGATGCGGAAGAAGTTGCACAAGATGTATTTACAAGTATCTTCAAAAATGCAAAGCATTTTAAAGAAAATGCGACTGTAAGTACCTGGGTTTATCGGATTACGGTAAATATGGCGCTCAATCTGCTCAAAAAACGCAAGCGAAGGTTCGCTTTTATTAGTTTTGGCGATTCCGTCAAAGAAAAACCTGACTTCGTCCATCCAGGAATTTTAATGGAGCACCAAGAGTCTGCCAAAGCGCTATTCAAAGTCATTGATAGCTTAGCTGCACAGCAAAAAACAGCTTTTATTCTGAGTTTTATCGAAGATTTGCCAAGACAAGAAGTGGCAGAAATTATGGACTTATCTTTGAAAGCCGTTGAGTCTTTATTGCAACGTGGTAAGAGGAATTTGCGAGAAAAATTAGAAAAACAATATCCAAACCGCAGGAAAAAGAAATAAGTATTGTCTAACTAAAAAATATCCTTATGAAAGAGGCCAAAAAAGCATGGATAGACGCTGCACTCAACAGCACACAAGGTATGCAACGCGCAAAACCAAGTGATGAGTTGTGGGCAAAAATTCAAGCGAATACTTTTAGCGCTAAAGTCAAAATGATTCCGATTCAGCAGTTGCGACTCATCGCAGCGGCGGCGGCAGTATTGCTTGTGATGAACGTGATGACATTACGTACCTACTTCCAGGGTGAAAACTTTACCGGGGGAGAACCCACAGAGGAAGCGGGAGAAACACCATCGTTAATTTCAGATTATAAATTATACGAATAATGGGACAATTAAAACTTTACAAATATGCTGCGGGGATATTGTTGCTATTAAACTTAAGCATGTTGGCATTTTTCTTTTTTACCAAACCTCCTCACCATCATGGTCGAGGACCAATGTCTGGTGGTCAATTCAAAGGACGAGCATTAGAAATTTTAAACTTAGAAACGGCTCAACACGATCACTTTTTGAGTTCTGCGAAAGCGCATAATCAATCGATCGAAGCTATTAGAGCAGAACAGCGAGTTTTGTTAAAACCCTATTTTGAAAGTATTGCAGATACGACGAAAAAGGTAGATAAAGCAAAGGTCTTAGCGCAAATAGAAACGTTAGAACGCCGCAAAATCGAAAAAACTTATGAGCATTTTACAGAAGTGAAAAATATGTTGCATCCTGAACAAAAAGCAAATTTTCCAAGATTTATGAATTCAGCTTTAGAAAAGGTTTTATTTAAACCTAAACCACCTCGAAGAAAGCCACATTAAAGAACTTTAGTTAGACCATTTCAATAAACAATTATCCAAGACAAATATTTAATAAAAATAGAAATTTAATGATGAGATTAATAACCCTCCTAACTTTGATCCTGATGGGACACGCAAGTTTCGCACAGGATTTTTATGACCTAAATACCATTCAAACCATAGAAATTACCTTTGCCCAAAGTAACTGGGATCAATTGCTAGACGCTGAAAAAGCAGGCAATGAAGATTATATTTTAGCGGAAAGCGTTACCATCAATGGCGAAACTTTTGATAGTATTGGGGTGAAATACAAAGGAAATAGTACTTACAATCCCAATCAAACTAAAAATCCATTTCACATCGAATTGGATACTTACAAAGATCACGAATACGATGGCTACACGGATATTAAACTGAGCAACGTGGCGAAAGATCCTTCTTTTTTAAGAGAGGTTTTGTCGTATCAAATTTTGCGACAATATATGATGGCACCCTTATCCAACTTTGCCAACGTATACGTCAATGGAACGCTGATTGGTTTATACAGTAACTCCGAAGCCATTTCTAAAAAATTCGTTAACAATCGCTTTGGCTCCAAGAGTAATACTTTCATCAAATGTAACCCACCGGCAGGTGCTGGACCACAATCAAATGATTTACCAAACTTGGTTTACCTCGGGGATAACATCACGAGTTACGAAGATGCTTACGAGTTGAAATCAGATGAAGGTTGGGACGAGTTGATTGACCTTTGTGATACGCTAGCGAACGAAATCGCAGCCATCGAACAAATCCTTGATGTCGATCGTGCATTGTGGATGTTGGCTTTTAATAATGTATTCGTTAACTTGGATAGCTACATTGGTGGGTTTGCTCAAAACTATTACCTGTACCGAGATGATAATCACCGCTTCGCTCCGATCGTTTGGGATTTGAACGAATCTTTTGGTCGCTTCGCCATGACGGGTGCTGGTAACCTCAATAGTACCACGGCAAAACAACAGATGAGTCATCTGCTTCACGCCAACAATTCAGATTATCCTTTGGTGCAAAAATTATTAAGTATTCCTTTATATAAGCGAATGTATTTAGCGCACTTCAAAACGATGTTACTCGAAAATTTCGATAACGATACTTATTATGAAACGGGATTGTCTTTGCAAACGATTATTAACGATGCGGTACAAGCCGATAATAATAAGTTTTTTACCTACGCTAACTTTCAAGATAACCTTACTAGCGATGTAAACAGTGGTGGTGGCGGTCCTGGCGGTGGAGCAACTCCTGGTATCACCAACCTAATGGATGGTCGAAACACTTATTTGCTAGGACTAGCTGATTTCACACAAACGCAACCTACGATTAGTGATATTGCTTTTTCTAATCCTACACCAGTGCTGAACGAAACGATTACCATCACGGCAAACGTAGCAGACGGGACAACAGCCTACCTTGGCTATCGCGATGACTTAGAAAAAGCTTTTGTGCGAACCTTGATGTATGATGATGGCGCGCATAATGATGGTGCAGAAAATGATGGTGTTTTTGGTGTAGAACTTACTGTGACGAGTACTTTTGGGCAATATTACATCTACGCAGAAAATGATCAAGCTGGAAAATTTTCTCCGGTACGGGCTGAACACGAATACCACAGTATCACGGCAACAATTTCTAATCCAACGGTCGGCGACTTAGTGATTAATGAATTTTTGGCTTCGAATACGACGGCGGTGATGGATCAAGATGGAGAGTTTGATGATTGGATTGAATTGTATAATAATAGTAACACGGAGATTGACTTGACGGGTTACTTCCTTTCGGATGATGCGAGTGATTTGATGCAATGGGAATTTCCAGCAGGGACCACAATTGCTGGAAATGGTTACTTGACCATTTGGGCAGATAAGGATGATTTACAAACGGGTTTACACGCGAATTTCAAGTTATCGTCGACTGCAGAGTCTGTCTTTTTGGTGAATGCAGGGGGAACGATTGTAGATGAAGTCAGCTATGCCGATCAAACAACGGACATTTCTTATGGTAGATTTCCTAATGGTACGGGAAGCTTTCAAACGATGACGCCTAGCTTCAACGCGGAAAATATGGGAACGGGAACGACGAGTATTTTTGCACCGACGGAAGCAACACTTGTTTTTCAAACGATTCCAAATCCCGCTCAAGCAGCCTTTGTGATTCGTTTTGCCACTTCGAATCAATCAGTAAAAAATATTCGAATTTATAATGTACAAGGCGTCGTTCAGTATACCGGAACGGTGGTCAATGAAACGAAGATCAATACAGAAAATTGGGCAAGAGGTATGTACATCGTGCAAGTTGACAATTCCTTTTCTAAAGTTCTTCTGCAGTAATTGACCCGTGGCGACATGATGCAAACAATCATTTTATATTATTCCTTGCTTGCCGCAAATATTTTTTATGTGGCACCAACAACGGAACTGCGACTTGACTTTTTACCGAGTTATGCGCAGGCACCGTTGGACTTGGCGGTAGAAGGAGAAACGACTACGGTACGCATTGAAAAACTGAAATGTTATCTTTCTAACTTTGAACTGTTCAAAGGTACGCAACGCGTTTTTGTAGAGAATAATAGTTTTCACTTATTGGATGCGTCGATACCAAATAGTCTTTCTTTTAGTTTGAAGATTCCTTCGGACTTGAGCTTCTCTGAATTGCGATTTAATATTGGAATCGACAGCACAACACACGCCGGTGGGGTTTTTGGTGGCGATCTTGATCCGATGCATGGGATGTATTGGACTTGGCAAAGTGGTTATATTAATTTCAAATTAGAAGGTCGAGCAGCAGCTTGTCCCGCTCGGAAAAATAAGTTTCAATTTCACCTTGGTGGATATCAATATCCATTCAATACCTTGCAGGAAGTTCGTTTGCCCATCAAGGGGAAAAAATCCATTGTGGTAGCGATTGAACTTGATGAATTACTGTCGTCGATTGATCTTGCTACGGATTACCTCATCATGAGTCCGAACGCTGCTGCGGTGAAAATGGCGCAGCAGTTGCCGGCTATATTTTCTATACAAGATGAAAACTAAGCTTAGCTTATTTGGGGTCTGCTTGTTTATCATCGTAGGTTTCTACGTAGGGGATCGATACAATTTGCTTTACCCTGATTACTTTCCTGCGCCAGCATATGATTTTACTAAAAATGGTTTGACGAAAGAAAAGATCGCTTTGGGGCGGGCTTTATTTTATGAACCAAAACTATCTAAAGATAATACAATTTCATGCGCATCTTGTCATTCTCCTTACAATGGCTTCGCACATACGGACCACGATTTGAGTCATGGCATTAATGATCAAATTGGTACACGTAATGCACCGGCACTTTTCAATTTGGCTTGGCAAAAATCTTTTATGTGGGATGGCGCTATCAACCATTTGGATATGCAAGCTTTGGCACCGATTAGTCATCCCAAAGAGATGAATGAAAGTATTGCTTCTATCGTTCAAAAGTTACAGACAGAAGCCAAGTATCCGCCATTTTTTTTACGCGCGTTTGGCGATAGTGTAATTACAGGAGAATATATTTTGAAATCTTTATCACAGTTTCAGCTGACACTTGTTTCTGCCGGGGCAAAGTATGATCAAGTCAAAAATGGAACAGCAGACTTCAGTTTGCAAGAAGCTAATGGCTATCGTTTATTTCAAGCGAATTGCAATAGTTGTCACGTAGAACCATTATTTTCTAGCTATGATTTTGCGAGCAATGGATTAGCGATTGATACCACCTTGAATGACTTTGGCAAAAGTACAATTTCAAAAAAAGCAACAGACCAATTGTTATTCAAAATTCCTTCCTTACGCAATTTGAGTTACACGTATCCATATATGCACGATGGTCGGTTTCGAAAATTGAGAGCGGTCTTAAAACATTACACCGAAGAAATTGTCCCACACGATAACTTAGCACCAAGCCTACAAAAAGGGATTACACTCCGTGCGCGGGAGCAAACGGATTTAATTGCTTTTTTACTTACGCTGAATGATCAAGAATTTGTTTTTAATGCGGAACATCAATTCCCAAAAACTTTTTTCTTCTCTAAAGAAGGATTTGAAGATTAAAATTGTCTAAACGGTAAACCTTATAAACAGAAGTTTTTTAAACTTCAAAACTTTAAACTAATGAAAAAAAATATACTCCTATGTTGTTTCTTGACCGCCACAATTTTTTGTCAAGCGCAACTTAGTCCAGCGATTACGAACTGGTTACAAAATACAACTGAAACGGGCAGTTACTACGTTTCTGGTAACGGTACCGCGATTGATAATGGTATTTTATACAATTGCCAAAAAGTGGAATACTCTGATGATTTTGTCTATGTACATACCAATGGTATTCCTGCTCATCCGACGGGACCTTTTTCGGATGGCAATCCTTCACAGGCAGAAAGCCAAGACGCTATTTTTAAAATTCCTTTAAATCCGGAAGTGAATACAGGAGCTCCAATTTCAACGACGGGAGGTAATATTGGTATTTTTATTAATGGGGTAGCGTTGTTTGATTATCGAGATGGAGTAGCTTGGAATCCGAATACGAACGCTCCTTGTGGCGGGCCTGGTAATCCTCCTTGTCCGGGCGGACCAATGGCACAAATGGATTGGAACAGAGATGCCGTTCCTGCGGAGCGTGAGGGTTTTGATTGTGCGAAAGCACACCCTGCGATGGGGAATTATCACCATCATCAAAATCCTTCTGCCTTCAAATTAGATTTGAATGTAGTTTCTGATATTTGTGATATGTACGACGCAGATGGTTTGTATTCCATTGATGCTAATGCACATTCTCCCTTATTGGGATACGCTTATGATGGATTTCCAATTTATGGCGCTTATGGTTATCAAAACCTTGATGGTACGGGAGGAATTGTAAGAATCAAATCGGGCTATCAATTGCGAAATATCACGGAGCGCACACAGCACGCCGGTGGTGTCAATGTAGATCAAGGACCTCCCGTAGGTACAGAATACTTTTTGGGATACTACAGAGAAGATTATGAATTTGTTGCACACCCTGGAGAAGAAGATTATTTAGATGAACACAACGGACGAATTTGTGTGACGCCAGAATATCCGAATGGAACCTACGCTTACTTTTGTACGGTTGATGAAGATTGGAACTCCGCTTATCCTTACGTGGTTGGTCCAACGTATTATGGTAACGGTGCGAAGCGTTCGGTGAATACGGTTGACGAAGCGACGACGGTTTATACGGGAACGACTTCACTTTCTGAATTGGATTTTCAACAAATAGACATCACAATTTTTCCAAACCCAACGTCAGATTTGGTTGCGGTACAGTTCAAAGGAATTGCGAAGGATGATTTTCAATTAGAGTTGTTGGACCTTAACGGAAAAGTATTGCAGACGAGACAGATTCGCAAGGGGATGACGATTGTTTCTTTTGATGTACAAACTTTATACGAAGGTGCATACTTGGTGAAAATTGCAAATGGCGATCATCAATTGACGAAGAAAGTTATCATTACCAAAGAATAAAGGTAGACTCGTTTGTTGATTAGTCAAATATTGAAGTTGTTTAATCATTCAAAAAGATCAATTCGTAAACATTTTTGGAGTTTTTAAACAACTTCATTAAAAATGGATAAGATCGAAAGGTTTTATCCATTTTTATTTTAATACCTTTTAGGCTGAATACACTAATGTTGATGTGGTGAAAATGTGGTGAAAATGTGGTGAAAATGTGGTGAAAATATGGTGAAAATGTGGTGAAAATTTATCGAAGTAAAACATCTAACTGTCGCTGAAATTCAGCAAAGCGTCCCAAATCATTATGTCCTCCCCCCTCAATAGTCGTCAGAATATCATCTTGGGTTGCAAGCTTAGCAAGTTGTACCGCTTGTGCATAAGGAATGAGTTCGTCTTTCGTGCCATGAAAAATATGTATCGGACATTTTACTTTAGGAAGACTCAAGTCGGAACGCAATTGGAAAAGCATCAGCGATTGGAGCGGCAAAAAATTCAATTGTAATTTTGCCATTTCCAATAAATTGAAATAAGGCGTCTCTAAAATCAATTGTTTAGGATTCCGTTTACTCGCTAATTTACTAGCAATGCCCGTTCCCAAGGATCGACCATATACAATAATTGGCAAATTTGGATATTGTTTCTGCAAATGATCGTAAAGATAAATCGCATCTTCGTGCAAATTGGCCTCACTCAAAATACCTTTACTTTTCCCGTAAGTAGGATAATCAGGTATTAAAACAGCATACCCTCTACGGGTAAAATCAGCTGCCGCGTAACCCCATTTTTCTAACCCACCAGCATTTCCATGAAAGTACAAAACGATCGCTTTCGGTTGTGTCGCAGCAAACCAGAGTGCGTGCAATTGATTACCCGACGTTGATGCAAAGTGTTGCTCTTCCGCGTGTTTAAATTCTGTGAAGGGATAATGGTCTGGTAGTTGAGTAGGGTAGAAGATGAACCTCTTTTGAAATAAAAATAAGATACCACAAAGCAGTATGTATAAGAAGACTAAGGTGGCAATCAGTTTAAAAATCATCGAATTAGTATAAAAATTAAGTCGGACGAATGCAGTTTTAAAACAACTTCATCTGTAAAAACAGTTTAAAACAACAAAAAATTGAACATCTGTCGTAAATTAACTAATTTGAACTAACCTCAAAGCAACATTTCAAGCTAAAAAAACTGCATTTTTACTCCGGTAATCTATTCCTTGTTGTTAAAACGTGAATTAAGGAACAAAAGAAGAGACTTTATACAACTTCTAAGCTAGTTTTAGCCATACTAAATTATTTAGAATAAAGTCTAATGATACCAAGAAACCATGTGCTCAACCCTAAATCACAGCGCAATCAAGTCCAATGTATTAAGGTTTCATTGTAATAAAATGTTGGCATAAAGATCGTAAAAAAAAAGACGCAGCCGTTATTGTCAGTACTAGAAGTTGTTTTCTAAAGTCCTAGCTTTTGCGTACTTTTAAATTAGAAATTATTTACACGCAAAATATACCGTCTAAAGGGTATTTTGCATCGCTAAATTTCCATTGATGAAAAAATTACTTATCTTGTTATTCCTTAGTGCATCCATTTATGCTCATGCACAGTCCAATACATCCACTCCCTTAGATATTGATCAACGATTATTAGCGCTTTATGACGAAGCCTATCTAGATCGTTTGAAAAAGACAAATCCCTTTATTATTCAACGGTTGAATTACTACCTGGATAATGCATTTTACATTACGGATTACCCAAAAGGTAAAGCTGCAACCTATCCCTCCGTAGAAATTCCTGATTTAACGAACTTTAATATCCTGTTACTAGAAAAAGAACAAGACTTAAAGCGAAATTGGAATAAAATTACCGTTTACCAAATTAAGGATACCGATAAAGTATTAGTTTACTATGCGGGAAAAGATTTTGTTAAACGTTTAAATGAACATTACAACAGAGCGCATTAACGTATTCTTATTACTTACTTGTCTGAATCGCCAATTCTTAACCTTCCTCCTCTAATTAGTCATTAAGCTCGTTTATGATGAATAAATTTACACTTTTAACGATCTGTTTTTCCTGTTTACTCTGCTCCGCTTTTGGACAAAACTATTCGATGAACGGCTCACCCATTACCGATTGTGATGGATTTTTCTTCGACAGTGGTTCGGGAAATAGCAATTATAGCCCGAACGAAAGCTTAACAACGTTGATTTGTTCCGATATGACTTCGGGAACACACGTTAGCTTAACCTTCGCGCCATTAGATATTGGAGACGGAGATTTTCTTTGCTTTTATGATGGTACTGATGATACAGCGCCACAGTTAGCCTGTAATGCTGACTTTCCTCCGGGACAGCCTTTAGTGATTCAAGCCACCGCTGCAAATCCTTCGGGCTGTATCTACGCAACTTTTGTTTCTAATGCTTCTGGTGAAGGCGCTGGATGGAGTGCAGATATCAATTGCGTACCTTCTTGCCAGACCATTTTGGTAGAGTTGGCTGCTTCCACACCTGCAGTTGCTCCCGTAGATACGGGATGGATTGATATTTGCCCAGGCGATCGAGTAGATTTTACAGGAATGGGAATCTATCCGCAAGATGGAATCGTTTATAATCACTCTGACGCTAATTCTATTTTTGAATGGGATTTTGGAGATGGAGCTGTTGCTGTCGGACCAATTACTTCTCATATCTACGAAAACCCTGGTGGTTATGTCGTTCAATTAACGATCACAGATCCATTTGGCTGTCAAAATATTAATTTTTTAAATCAAAGAATTCGCGTTTCTACTTATCCTGATTTTAACCTTACGGGAGAAGTACCAACCGAAATTTGCGCTGGCGATACCCTTAGCCTCGGAGCGGCCGTCAACCTAATTGATTCTACCCAAACGCTTTCTATAAATTCTAACCAAGGTTCTTTCCCGGTTGGAGGAATTCGCTCGGATTCGCTCGCACTCCCTGATGGAGATGGTACCAGTTATAGTACAACAATTGCTTTTAATAATTTCTCGCCCGGACAAGTACTGACTAATATCAATGACCTAGAAAGTATTTGTGTCAATATGGAACATTCTTGGATGCGAGATTTAGAAATTACCCTAACTTGTCCTGACGGTACTAGTATCGTTTTGCACGATCATCCCGGTCAGACGGGGGGACAGGTATTTCTTGGGGAACCAATCGACAACGATGGAATTAATCCTACTCCAGGACAGGGATATGATTATTGCTGGACACCAAATGCTACGAATGGAACTTGGATCGAATACTCTAATACTAATAATCCCGGTACTCTACCTGAAGGAGATTACAGTACAGTTGATCCAATTACAGATTTACTCGGTTGTCCTCTTAACGGAGAATGGACGATTACCGTAGAAGATCTCTGGGCAATTGATAATGGATTCATTTTTTCTTGGAGTATCAATTTTAGAGACGAAATTTTTCCCGAATTGGAAACTTTCACTCCAGAAATAATCGATTTTGGTTGGTTAGATGATGAATCTATTATTGTAAATTCTGCCAGTGAAATTTTAGCCATTCCAGAAAATGCGGGCGTTGCAAGTTATACTTTTTTTGTAATGGACAATTTTGGTTGTAACTACGATACCACCGTTGTCATCGACGTATTACCCGCTTCCCACCCCAATTGCTTTACTTGTGATGGCGTAATGAATGAATTATTGGATACGACAATCTGTACCTCAGAATCCGTTTTTCTTAATGCAGATGTCATTGGTGGTTTATACAATCGACAAATTACGTTCGAAGCAAGACCCGACTATCCTTTCGGCTTTGCCAATCACCCACCGTCGAATCCTTATGTCTCGGTGATCGATGTAAATAGTATTCGACCACTAGTGTTAGCCGATGCCTCCGCTTTAATTTGCAGCGTTTGTGTCGATTTAGAAACCAACTTTAATGCTGATATTAGTCTGTTTTTAGAATCACCTTCTGGACAAATTCTTGAGTTATCTACTTTTAATGGAGGTAGTGGGGACGATTACAATAATACTTGTTTTTCTCCTTCTGCTACGGTACCAATTACCTCAGGATTTTCTCCCTTCTCAGGAACTTTCCTCCCCGAAGGCGACTGGAGTGATTTAGATGGAAGTACTGCCAACGGAGAGTGGAAGCTACGCGTTTCGGATGCATTCGGTCTTACTGATGTTGGTCTCCTGAAGTCTTGGTCCATTTGTTTTAATTTTGAAAATGATATTGATTATACTTGGACACCTACTAACGGATTATCTTGTGTCGATTGTTCCGACCCACTAGCAAGCCCTGCTACGGATACAGAATATATTGTAGTGGCACTTGATGATCTCAATTGTGAAATTAGAGATACCGTAAGAGTGGATGTAGTTAGTGCTTTCGCAGCACCTGTTTTTAATACTTGCGTATCTCAAGTTGGTGGCACCATCTCTGTAGATTGGAACCCTGTCATGGGCGCTACCAACTACGAAATACAAATTGATGGCGGTGGTTGGGTTACACCAACAGGAGCCAACGCTCATTTGATCAATGGTCTAATTAATAACCAAAATATAACGATAGAGCTAAGAGTCAATGACGGGAATTCGAATTGTCCTGCTAATATCGCCACTACCAACTGTACTTATTTTGCTTGTGATCTCATTGTCGATACCGTCTCTACTACCGCACCCTCTTGCTGGTATGCTGACGACGGTCAAGTGATTATGACGAGCATGGGCGGTACGGCACCAATTAATTATTCGGTAGATGGAAGTCCTTTTACTTTCAATGGTTTAATTACTTCGCTTTCTGCGGGAGAACACTTGATTGTGGCACAAGATGGTGTAGGTTGTTTAGATTCTGTCATGGTGGATTTAGTAGCCCCAGACTCAATCGAAGTATCAATCGTAGTGGATTCGATCAGTTGTGCCGGAGCGGATGACGGAATGGCAACCGCAAGCTCAATTGGAGGAAGTGGAATGGTTAATTATTTTTGGAATACGATTCCCGCTACGTTTAATGCTACAGCGACGGACTTAGGACCACAAAATTATACCGTAACGGCAACCGACGAAATGGGTTGTTCGATTACACAAGAAATTGAAGTTTTTGCTCCCGCACCTTTATTTACTATGGTGAGTGCCGACTCTGTAAATTGTAACGGAGGTGCAGATGGAACGGCAACGGCAATGCCCGGAGGTGGAACGTTACCTTATACTTATTTATGGAGTGATACGAATGGACAAACGACCGTTACTGCAACGGGCCTAACGGCGCAAGTATACGTTGTAACCGTCACGGATGCCAATGCTTGTTCTACTATTTTTCCAGTGCAAGTTGAACAACCACCCGCACTCGTATTAGCAACGGATCAACAGGACGCAAATTGCTTAGCTGGAAATGATGGAACAGCTACCGTAATTCCTAGCGGCGGCGTTGGTCCTTACACTTACCTCTGGGATGATACCGCAAACCAAACGACGGCAATAGCCACAGGCTTGACTGCGAATACTTATAGTGTCACGGTTACTGATAGCAAATTATGCGTGTTATCAACGACCGTTACCGTAGGAGAACCAACGGGAATGTCCTTGACTGGATCAACTATGCCAACTTCTTGTGCAGATGCACTTGATGGTACGGCAAGTATTATCGTCATGGGAGGAAGTATGCCTTACAATTATCTATGGGATGACCCAATGGCACAAACCAATAGTACGGCAACTGGATTAGGAAGTGGTGCAGTAAGTGTAACCATTACAGACGACGGCGGTTGTACCAGAGATACTAGCTTTATAATTATTAGTCCTACGCCAATTAGCCTTGTAATGGATAGTACTGCGGCACTTTGCTTTAATACTGACGACGGTTTTGCTTCGGTAGCAGCGAGTGGCGGAAATAGTAATTATACCTATTTATGGAATGATCCTGCGGCACAAACTACTTCTACGGCAAGTAATTTATTGCCCGGTGAATATTGTGTAACGGTAACGGATATTACAGGTTGTACTGCTACGGATTGCGTTATGGTCGATGCACCGACGGCACTCGTCATTGATGCTACCAATCAAACCCCTGTTTCTTGTAACGGTGGAGCAGATGGTATGGCACAAGTTACCGTCTCGGGCGGTAATGGAGGATTTACCTATTTATGGAATGACCCACTCGCTCAGTTTTCAAACCCTGCGATCAATCTAACGGCAGGTATGTACGAAGTTACGATCTCTGATCAAAACTCTTGTGCTATTGTTACACAAATAGAAGTCTTAGAACCAGATCCATTAACAACTACATCCGCGTTTACTAACGTGACTTGCTTTGGTGGAAATGATGGAACAGCGGTAGTTACTCCGACGGGAGGAAATACTCCTTATACTTACACTTGGAGTAACGCTACAAATGACTCGCTCGCCATTAACTTAGCACAAGGAAACTATACGGTTACGATTACGGATGCCACAGTTTGTTCTATAGAAGCAAGTTTTACCATTAATCAGCCTGCTACGGGAGTTACTGCGGTTGCCAACCAATCTTTCGTAGGTTGTAATACTGCCAACCAAGGAGAGGCAACAGCTGTTGGCTCGGGGGGAACAGGAACGAACTATACCTACTTATGGAGTGATGCTCAAACGACTGCTACGGCAGTTGGTTTAGGAATCGGAAATTTTACGGTGACGGTTAGTGATGAAAACGCTTGTACTGCTACAGCGACAGTTTCCATCACCGAAGAAGCACCAATTGTAATTGAAACGGCAGTTGTCCCACCAAGTTGTTTTGGAGACGCTGACGGACAAATTGGAATTACGGATATTATGGGAGGTGTAGGTGCTGGTGATGTTGATAATTATACTTACCAATGGAACACCGTTCCCACCCAATCTACCCCTTACGTTGATGGATTGGCAGGAGGTACAACGTATACCGTCACGGTTACAGATGCTAAAGGCTGCTCGGTTGTTGCAGATCGTTTCTTAGCTGCTCCCGCTAAAATTCAACTTACGAGTGCTTCGCAGGATGTGAGTTGCTTCGGTCTTTCCGACGGAGAAGCTGCCATTGTGGATGCCCAAGGTTCACATAATGTTTATACTTATCAATGGGATAGTAACGCTGGTAATCAAATGCTTGCTACGGCGATGGATTTAACTGCGGGTACTTATTCCGTTACCGTTACGGATAGTACAATGTGTAGTGTTGATACGTTGATCACCGTTAGTGAACCAACCTTACTAGGCTTGACTTTTGATACGAGAGATAACCTTTGTACGGGAGATACAATTGGAGCCATTACAATTGAAGGCACGGGGGGAACAC
>JBGCFY010000005.1:0-21311 GCA_045110315.1 Saprospiraceae bacterium | reverse complement strand
CCAATGGTAACGGTATTTAACGCTTCTAAATCGAGGTCCCCATCCGCTTTTATGGCATCCGTAGGCAAAATCAATTGTTCAACCTTTCCGATGATTAATACGGTTTGGTTGACGGTAATCAATTGCTCTTCGGCGAAAGATAATCCAATTTTGAGTGCACTTTCCTCTACGAAAGGTGCTGGAAAATCTGCTAGGTAAGCTTCGGTCAGCCCCGTCGCTGCAAATTCAGAGTTTTCTCTTGGAAAACGGGCAGCGGTGAGGTGTGCTTGTTCGTGTAGATCGGCCGTAACCATATTCAACGTAAAATAACCCATACTTTTAATGTTTTCATACGTATGTCGTTCCACGGAAGTGGGTCGCATGATGAAACCTAAATAAGGGGGATTCGCACCAATGTGAACGACGGAACTAAAAATAGCCAGGTTCGTTTGTCCCGCTGCATTTTGCGTCCCAATCAAGTGTGCGCTTTTGTAGCCCGAAATTTTATTAATGAGATTCGTGCGGTACCGTTTTTCTAAGGCTAGGATATCGCTGTGGTTGAAAGCTTTCATAGTGTATCTTATAATTAATAGGTTTATTTTTTTATTTTTTTTGTTTTAAAATGATGTTAGAAACCGAAGTTAAAGGCTTGGAAGTCAGGACGATACTCTTTTGCATCCCATCCGCAAGCGGTAAATTCTATTCAGAATTTATGCAGCCGTAGCTGCGGTGACGATAAAAAGCAGAAGTACTGATTTTCAATGCTTTAGCTGTAGGTATTAGGCTCTGTTTTAAAACAACTTCATTGATAAAAATGCACGGATCATCTTTAGTTCTTACGGCGCTTTGCAACTACGCAGGAGGAGACTCTAGTATTCTCCGGTGATAACTAATTTGTCCTAAATGGTAACTTAAGTGAGTGGTCAAATGAACGAGAAAATACTCCGTAGATGTTTTTTCCTTGAAAACCAACAACGGATAAGTCTCGCTAAGTTTTGCTGCGGTTAACGTACTCAAGCTCGCATCAACAATCTTTATGGTAGCTTCAATTTCTTGGATCAACTCCGTAAGAGGAACCTCTTTTCGGCTGAATTCTAACGTTCGTTTTCGCACGTAGCCCGTTCCTCCGAGTACACCACCGATAAAATGATTCAAATTACCAATCAAATGTAAACAAAGATTGCCCGCCGAATTATTTACTTGTTGCGGCGTTTCCCAAAGTAAGCTTTCCCTTTGGTAAGCGAGTAGTTCCTTTTGCAAACGATGTAAATCTCTTTTAAAGATTAACTGTAGCGTTTCCACCAACATAATTATTGTTTTTTCTGTTTTTTCAATTCTCTTTTCCGCATGGGCATTTGATCAATTAGATTGAATAAATCCTGTGCGGGCAGCAATTTACTTTGTTGCAATTTAACACCACCATCCAGTCCCATAAGTACAATTTCAAAAGGTGCTTTCGAACTTTTATATTGCTGGAATACGCCTTGCGAAATAGTCCATTCCTCTCCGTTTAATCCCTTTTTAAATTGACTTGCTTGCAGGTGATAGACCAATATTTTACGATCTTTCAATGCTTTTTCTTGTGATTTCAAAATGGATAATTGCGCTTGATAGCTAAAATTTTGCGTATCCTCCACGAGTAAGAGTAGGACTCTATTTTCCCACTGATGCGCAGATAAATTCTGTGCGGTTATTTTCGTAACTTTAAATAAACCCAGCATCAAGAGACAAGAAATTAAGATCATTTTCCTGTGTTGCATAAATATATTTTTGGTGAATTCATTTTGAATTAGCACTTATTCTTCCGGAAGCAAAGACTTCATTTGATCAAGGAAATTCGGTAAATTTCCGGCTACATTTCTAAAAAAATCTTGATCGGTAGCTTCTACCACGGCTAAGGCTTTACCTATTCTTTGCGTCCCTCTCCGCGTGAGAAAAACACATTTAGCGCGTGTATCCGTAGCGTGCTCTTTCCGGTCAATCAGTCCTCTTCCTTGTAAATTACGTAAAATTTTTGACGTCATCATTCGATCAATTTTGCTGTGATTGGCAATCTCGACCTGTGTTACTTGTTCTTGTTGCTGCGACAACCAAGTTAGCGCTGCTAAGATAACAAATTGGGTGTGAGTAAGTTCAAAAGCTTTCAAGGCGCGATTCATGCTGCGTTGCCACAACATAGATACTTGCCACATCAGATAGCCAGGACTTTCTTTGGGTTGTTCAAAATGAAATTTTACGGGCTTCATCGAATAGTATACTTTGTAAGATCAAATCAAAATTCTACCTTCCAAAACCAAAATTATTCCTAATTCCTTATTGGTCTAGTGTTCAATAAACTGTATCACGTTTCAAGTAAAATTTTTTATAAAGGCTAAGGTATTGATTAATGGCAACATCAAGCAAGCTTTTACTCCTAAAAATTCAATCTTTACCTACGTGGGACAAAAGTTTGCCTTTTCCGAAGAATAATATAAGTTTTCATCAACAACTTGCCTAATAACCTCCCTTTACTTCCATCGTGGCAGAATCTACAAAAGTAACAATAATCCAGTATTTCAGGATGATAAATTTAAGCTAGTTTCAATACTTTTTTTCTGACGCAGGTGATGGCGAAAATGAAGATCTATCAGTCGATACCATTCTTCCGCGTTGAGATAAGCAAAAGCAGGATGTGGGGTTTTACCCTTTGCTGATGGTGCATCGAGAGAAGTTAAAGCTGTTTGCATCGCTGCTTTAAGTTTATTTAATCCCTCCGCTATCGACTGTTTATTTTTGGGTGGTAAAGGCGTATATTCCTTAGAAGCAGGTACCTTAATTTTAATTGGCGGAAAGCCATCTAAAACATGGTAAGCAAGAAAAGCTTTAAAGTTTTTGCGCTTAGCTTGATGTTCATTTGTCCTTAAACATTCCTGTATTTGTGGTAAGTGGAAATTCAAGGTCGCTTGAATCAAATGCTGATACACTTGTCCCAACGACCAACTGTCTGGACTTGGCGAACGCTGAAAATCCTCCTCAGCGTAAGAAGTAAGCGCCTTTTCCCAAAGGTTCAAGGTCTTTAAAAATCGATCTAAGGTTTTTTGATTATTCATTTTTTTATTTTGTTGTCACATATACTATATTTACGACAACAAATGTATTGAAATTTATTTTCTCCCGCAAATTTATTTTCAAATTTTAAAAATGAAGTTGTTTTAAACAACTTCAACTATAGGCTTTTACAAGCTTTTTTTTCTAAAAAAAAAATCCCGAACGCAATATTGCATTCAGGATTTTTTTGGAAAAGTGAAATTGCATTGAGCAAAAAAATTACTCTTTAACCACTTTTACCGTCTTTACTCCTTGTGGGAATTGTATTTCCACCAATAAAGTTTGGGGAGCAAGGCCACTCAAATCTATCTTCAACTCTCGTTGATTGAGTGCTGGAATTTGTAACAAGCGCTCTCCTAAAATACTGTAAATAGTAAGCTCCTGCAATTTTTGGGAAGCATTACTAATGCTAAGGAAGTCACTCGTAGGATTAGGGTGAACGTCAAAAGAAATATCCACTACTGCGTTCGTAAGTCCCGTCGTCTGGCAAGGCGTACAATAGGTGCCTCCGCAATCAATACCTTCTTCGTCGCCATTCTTAATAAAATCCCGACAAGACCAAGCATCGCGTGTTTGTATGCCTTCTGCTTCCAAGTCTTCTTTTATCGTTAATTGTTCCGCCGTTAAAGGATTATCCAAGAGGTTTACAATTTCTAAAGAGTCCAATAAAAGATCGTACATTTCCTCTGTACCGTCCGTAAATTTGATCAATTTGTAACGTTCCTCCCGCATCGTCCAGCCATTTTTATTTTCTCCCATAATTTCTGCGTAGTTGTATTTACGCGTATCCCCCGCTTCTCCTTTGAGCAAATGAGCGAAACTTAGACTATTGAATACGCCGCCAGGTAGTTCTCCTCCTGCTAAGTCTAAAATAGTAGCATGAATATCATTAACATTTACCAATGCTGCCTCTCGCTCTCCCATTCGCGTTACGCCCGCTCCTGCAACAATCATCGGCACGCGAATTCCTCCTTGGTATAGTGTTGATTTACCATGTCCCATCGGATAATCTTGTAGGACGGACCCTGGTGTTCCATTGTCGCCGATATAAATGATAATGGTATTGTTCCGCACGGCTTCGGGCATCGAGTATAGTAAGCGGTTGAGTTCAAAATCAATAGATTCGATCATGGC
The DNA here is from genome assembly GCA_045110315.1 of Saprospiraceae bacterium. Lineage (GTDB taxonomy): Bacteria > Bacteroidota > Bacteroidia > Chitinophagales > Saprospiraceae > CALFBG01. The sequence goes on along the minus strand of JBGCFY010000005.1, from coordinate 17,111 downwards.
AATGTATTTTCGATAATTCGTTCCGGTGGCGTTAATGCTATACATATGACTCGGGGGAACGTGAAAAGGAGAATGCGGAGCTACGTGTGCAAACCATAAAAACCAAGGCTGTGTTTGATCATTAACCCAATCAATCGCCGCATCCGTTAAAACGGTAGTTGCATAATTTGTTTCGGTGGTCGTTGCTCCATTTTCAGTTTTTTGCCAAGCATAGTAGTCTGCTACCGAAGAAGAAAGCATTCCCATATAATAATCAATATCATGCTCCAAAGGATGATTGGGATCGGCAGGACTAGAAATATGCCATTTCCCGATTACGGCGTCAGCATACTCATTACTGGTTTGTGCGGCTAGCGCTTTAAAAATAGAAGTATGCACGAGATCTAGATTTCCTGGCGTCGCAGTTACGCCCGTTTTTACCCCAAACTTTCCACTCATGATACTTGCCCGCGTGGGCGTACATTTAGGATTAGCAAAAACGTTTTCAAAAGTGATTCCGACCGATCGCAAGCTATCTAGGGTTGGTGTCGTTGGCATTAGTCCGCCCGTATGATAACCATTGGAAACGTCTACGCCGAGATCGTCTGCGATTACGAGTAAGATATTCGGTTGGTCTTGTGCACTCAAGCTTGCAGCTTGCAAGAAAAATAAGTAAAATATTACTAAAGAAAAACTACGCTGAATTGTTTTTGGAATAGCATAATTAGGAACAACTTGACTAAGCTTTAGTGGTGTTTTCATTTTTGGGTGTATTATTAGTAGATATGATACGGTAATATTTTGACTCGCCAAACTCGTATAAGTATAAGTTTAAGTATAAGTATAAGTATAAGTATAAGTATAAGTATAAGTTTAAGTTTAAGTTTAAGTTTAAGTTTAAGTTTAAAAAGGAGAATCTATATTGAAGAATAACCTAACTTTCAGGCTGGATACAAATTTTCACTTTCGAATCCAATGTAGAAAGATATCAAGGAAAGAAAGAAAACTTAATACTGCTAAAACTGAGCCGATAAAAAAAATAGATAATCTTAAATAATAAGCGTTAACACCGAATAGCTTATTTTTATTAAAAATATCAAACGGAGCACATAAGGAAAGTACAATTAAAAGTAGCGATCCTAAGAAATAGAGAAAGGCCTTTTCTGCGTATTTTGTTTCAACTTCCTGCTCTTCTTCATCTAAAGTTTCACGTTGCCTAATTAATTACTCCATTTTATCTTACTCGTCCCAAGATAGTCATAAATACAAAACCAAAGAATACTTTAATTAACAATACAACCGATGAATTTCCTAACAAACCAATACACTTTTGGTAAAGAATTGCTTCTTGAGTATAAAAATTATGAAAGCGACTTAGAAAGCCATAAAAAGAAAGCAGCATAAAACAAATACCTGAAGGTTAATTTTGCATGATCCTTGTTTGGTTGTCGCTCTTCTACACCTAAGATGTCCTTGCATCACAATTATCTCTTAAAAAGAATAGACTAAAATTAAAAATGCGTTGAACTTGTCCAAGAACTCAAGGCTAAATAGAAGCAAAACCCCAAGCTTTTATATCTTTGAGCTAGTACTTGAGTATAACGTCAGGACTATCATTTCACCACCTAAGCCTTTAAAACAATGGAAACCAATTATTCTTGGTACAAAAAAGTAGCCTTACTGTTCGGTCCCATTTTATTTCTTGTTTTGTACAACTTACCTTTTACGCTCATTACTCCCGCGGCAGATAAAGTTATAGCAGTAGCGGTTTGGATGATTATTTGGTGGATTACAGAAACGGTTTCCATTTCGGTAACGGCCTTGCTCCCACTCACGCTTTTTCCCCTACTGGGCATTATGGATATGAGTGCCGTAGCGGCAAATTATGGAAGTCCCATCGTTTTTCTTTTCTTTGGTGGTTTCGTGATGGCACTTGCCTTAGAAAAAGTCAATTTACACAAACGAATTGCCTTAAATATTGTACAAGTCACGGGAACGAGTCCCGACAAAATCATTCTTGGTTTTATGTTAGCCACGGCTTTTTTGAGTATGTGGATTAGTAACACGGCGACGACGGTGGTCATGTTGCCCATTGCCTTATCGGTGATCAATTTGATTCAGCAGGATGAAGATGGCTTTAGTGCTCAGGACAAAAATTTTGCCCTAAGCATTATGCTCGGTATTGCGTATGCGGCTAACGTTGGTGGCATTGCCACCATTATTGGTACGCCACCGAATACGGTATTGGTTGGTTTTATGGAAAGTGAATATCAAGTTCAAATTTCTTTTTTGAGTTGGTTAAAAATAGGTTTACCTTTTAGTTGCATGATGATTTTCATCATTTACACCCTGCTCGTCAAATTTATTTATCCGAGTCAGCTAACGCAACTACATCAGTCAAGAAATATTATTGCGGAAGAACTTGCCAAGTTGGGACCGATCAAAGCTGCGGAATGGCGCGTTTTGATTATTTTTCTGATTACAATTTTCTTGTGGGTGACGAGGGTTTACTTGAATGAATTGCTTCCTTTTCTCAAACTCTCTGATGCCGGTATTAGTGTATTAGCTGCTTTTGCTTTTTTTACGATTCCTTTTAATTTCAATCGGGGAGAATTTACCTTGCGCTGGGAAGATACCGTGAAGCTGCCTTGGGGGATTTTAATTCTTTTTGGTGGTGGTTTGGCTTTAGCCAAAGGCTTATCCGAAGCAGGCGTTATTGATTACATTGGTACCATCGTCTCTGCGAATGAAGGCTTGGATAGTTTTGTAATTGGGGCACTACTCATTTTAGTAATGCTGTTTATGACGGAGTTGATGAGCAACGTAGCCTTGATTTCTATTTTTGCGCCGGTCGTAGCCGGAATCGCACTGGGATTAGATACGGAAATGCTGTTACTCTTAATTCCCGTCACCATGGCTTCCAGTTGTGCCTTCATGTTGCCAATGGCGACGCCTCCGAATGCAATCGTGTTTGCGAGTGGTTACATCAAGGTACACGAAATGGCGAAAGCGGGTATCTGGTTAAACATTATCTCCGTTTTGATTCTGATTTTGTTTAGTGCTTATGTTATTCCTAATATCTTTTAAACAGTTTTTGCGTTAAGCACTAAAGAAAAGTTGATTCTATTTTCGTTTTGAACGCATGGCTTTTTTCTTGCTTACCGTTTCGTCTTCTACTAAATTGGTGTAAGTCTCCGCGTCCATACCATGAAGCGCGACCTTTCCCTCCACGTTGCTATGCACGCCCCAACCATAACGTTTCGTCAAAGGCGACGCTCGAAAACAAGGTTGACCTTTCGAGAAGAAAAGAGCCTTTTCTGCTTCGAAGTCATTTTTAGCAATTTCCTTTCGTTGCGCGTGTACCGCAAAAAAAACTTCGTCGGAAGTATAGCGATAAGGATTCTCAATCAGCATTTCAAATTGTAGATTAGCCACTGATTTTTTATCTCCTTTTAAAGGTGGAACTTCTGCTTGGCTCGCCGGACAATCTTCGGCAATTTCGATTAAGGTATTAAAGTAATTGGTAGAATGTTTCATTTTTTAAAATATTTTTAAAAAGCTAAGTACTAAGACAAGTTAATTCACTTATTAACTTGCATCATCTTTTGAGCAGTCTCTTCGTTACTCAAAGCCTTCCTAAGCAAAGGTACTTAAAATGCCTAATTGCTTTTGTAAATCCAAGGGTAAATCTAAGACCGTTTCTGCGATCACTTGTAGTTTTTCTTGATCTTTCAAATGCTGTGCTTGTGTTTTTACAAAATCAGTAATATCTGTAACGGATTGAAGATAAGCTTCGTTAAACTCTTGTAACGTTGCTCCTTTCATACCAATTTGGATGGCTCTTCTATCCAGTTTCTCCCCTAACGGATTATGGTCTGGGTCCCATTGAAGACGTACTTCACTATTTGCCAATGCGGTTTTCCAAGTCGCATGATCGGTATATTCTTCTGCTTTAAAACTACTAAAAACACCTGCCCGCAGCAAATCAAAGAAAGCTTGTTGCGGTATTTCTAAGGCAAGAATTCGTTCTTGATTGGGTTTACTTGCCCAACCTGCTCGGTACATCATCCACAAAAAATTAGGCTTGATCCACGACATTCGCGCAAAGCTATAAGCTGTTCCTCCAAATCGCTGATGCGCTACTGCGTAGTTTGCGATTTGAGGATTAAAGGCTTGGTATACATACATCGTTTCGCCTTTGGTCTGAGCGAGAATCACCTTCCCCGTTTGGGGTAAATCGTGTTCGTATTCGAGGTAAGGAATTGTTTTTAAAAAATTCATTTGTAAGTATCATTTTAGTACGCAAAAAAAAGAGAACACTACTCTTCCCCTAAAATCCAAGGAAAAGCATTTTTAAATCCTTTGCGCCAAGTTGGATGCCAATGTCCTTCATTCGGTTCGATATCTAAGCGTAAGTTTGTTTTCTTCATTCCTCGGTTGAGTAGTCGCTTATACATTTTTTCCGCATTTTCGACGATGGGTTTTTCTAGGGCACCTGCCACCATGTAAATACGTTTGTCCGATAAATCATTGACTTGCTGATCCAAGGTAAACACCTTTTCATTTACCCAAAAAGAAGGTGAAAAAACAAGTGCATTCCCATAAACGTCTGGAAAAGTCATTAGCATATAATAAGCCATTAGACCACCTAAAGAAGAACCACCAATGACCGTAGTGGCTGCTCCGGGTAGCGTCCGATAATGTTGATCCACCCAAGCTTTCAAACCTGTTGCTATCCAAGCTGCGTGTGCGGCTCCCGTTACTTTTTGCTCTTCTGGAAGATGTGGTGACAAAAAAGGCTTATATTCCGTTGAGCGATCTCCGCTACCACTACTGTAAATCCCGACGACAATTGCCTGAGCACCACCGACATTGCCTAAACTATCTAGTAATTCATCTACTTGCCATTCTTTACCTTTTAAAATTTTGTCGCTATATAAAGATTGACCATCCAAGAAATACAACACGGGATACGAGATAGTATCTTTCGAATAATTAGCTGGGAGATAAATACCCAATGTTCTTTTTTCTCCCAAATATGGAACCTCGATCGTATCTTTAAGAATTTGTACATTGTTGGAAGCAGTATCTTCTAAAGTTGCTACCCAAGCGGCATGTGCTTTTTTTCCTTGAATTTTTTGATAGATTTTATATCCTGCGTAGCCTACAAGCAACAAACTCAAAATGGTGAGTAGTATCATAATTCGTTTGAGCCATTGCATATTTCAAGCTTGTGAGGTGAGATAAATATTTGGATTAATTAAACTTACTTTTCAGTTTAACGATACAATCCTCTAGTGCAATTTGCCAAGCCAGAGTTACCTTGTGACCTGCACGGTGATGTTTCTTAAGTTGATTCAATTTAGCTAGTGTTTTTAAATTGCCAATTTCTTGAATAGCATCAAAAAGAAGTATGCCAAAATCTCCCTGCTCAATTTCTTGATGAATGACCTCGATAATCTTTTGATCCTTTCTACTGGCCAAGCCTAAGATTGCTTCTAAGCGAATAGTTTTGTCTTTATCGTACACGCTTGCCCACAAGGCTTTGCGTAGTTTTTTGGAATCTACCGCGAGTACATTGGCTAAACCAAAAACGGACCAATCTCGAATGAATTTACACTTATCTTTAGATAGGTAAATTAATGTATCAACAGCTTTTGGATTTTCTACGCCTAGTAGTGCGAAACTCACTGCGTAGCGAATCTTCTTTTTCTTATTTTTACGAAAAGTGGCAATTTTTTTAACCGTTTTGCGAGAAAAATGATCGTTATTATGACCGAGCGCGAGTAATATGGTACTGATTAATTTATTTCGCTGAGGTTGCATTAAAAGTCGCAAGAATAAAGCTTTCACTTTCTTCTGTTTGCGAAATTGATCCGTTCCTAGTTGTGCCAAAATATTGATCGCCAATTTCTCTGCTCCCGCTTGCTTACTTTCCAACAACTCTAAACTCAACGCATAAATACGACTGGTTTTTCGCTTACGCAATGCAAAAATGCAGTCCCAATATACATTTTTAGATCTTTCTTGTAAAGCTTGTTGAATAAGTTCTCGGTCTTTCAATTCCGCACGGTTCATGCTATTCTTTTTGATTTAGATGGAATATCTTTTTAGAAGATTATTGAAATGGTTTTATGCGGTATCAACTACCCCAAGTTAAAGCTCTTTTTTGTAAAATAAAAAGAAATCTTGCTCGCAAGTCCACAATAGCCCACCGAAGTAATATTTCAACCTTCTTTTGCACCAACGCAAAAAAAGCAAAATTAGTTTTATTTTTTTCTACTCGCTTTAAAATAAACCCTTGGCAGTTACTTTAAGGAAAGCTTTGGAAGCTACTACTGCTCCTCCTTTTTGGTTCCATTTCGGTGGCAGGTAATAAGCTGTATTTAGAAATAAGAAAACACGATAACGATTAAAGATAAGTAAAGCACTACATAAAAAAAAGTTTGTGGTCTGACTGCGACCACAAACTTCAATTAGCGTTTAGAAAATGAAAAAGGAGTTCTCCTCATTCATTGAGTTTAAAAATTTAGTTCTTTTTTCAGAACTTTGTTTAGTGGGGTTATACAGGGCTCTTGAGAACTCCTGTTAGCTGTAAAATCTTAGTTTTCGAGGATGTAAAGTGCTCACTGATTATCATCGCATACTTTGCGAAGCTTTGAGGTTGTAAGTCTTGGTGTGTAATGATGATTGTTTTTTCTGTTGACCATAAATTGGAAACTCAATTACCAATCATTATGATCATAAAAGTACTACATAGGAGTTTTGTTTGATACCGTACAATTACCTTAGTTTAAAAACAGGTATAATTACCTGTTTGCTAAGGGTTTTCCCTGTCCGTGTTCGTTGGTAGCATAGAAGTTTCTGTTTTATCCAGAACGGATAAAGCCATTGATTGGAAGCAAAGATCATTTTGAGAAACTGCGCGTGGATGTTAGTTGACTCGGTCTAAAATTTCGTTGGTATAGTAGAGGTAATTTAAGATTTCTTGTTTCTGTTTGATTTGAATTTCAATTAATTTCAACTGACCGTTGATGTACTTTTCTTGCCGCTTATTGAGTAAAAAGACAGAACTTTCTCCGAATCGGAATTTTTCATTTTCACCATCCAAAAGCAGTTTGTAGCCTTCTACGTTTTGCTCCATCAGATTCACTTGTGTTTGCAATACTCCTTGTTGAGCGAGGCTAGCTTCTATTTTATTTTGCAGCTCGTTGGTTTTATTTTCAATATCTAAAGCAATATCCTGTAGTTTAATTTCGCCTTCTTGAACCCCCGCGCGTTCTTTTCGAAACCACAAGGGCATAGAAAAGTTAATCCCCCATTTGTAATCTGCCACCGAATAATTTGGTGCAAGGCTATTCTCCGTCGTCGCTAGCAATGGATTGTATTTTGCTTTGAGTTTAGGCTTGAGTTTTTCTCGTTTTAGCTTTTGAGCAATTTCAAAATAATTTCTTTTATTGCGTTTTTCTAAAAGCATTGGATGGCTTGCTAACAGGGTTTGTATATTCTCAATTTCTCCTATTGCTAAACTTTGTTGTAAGTAATCTTCTGGTCGAGTATCGAATTTTAGGGCTACGGGAAGTTCCTCAAACCACAAAAAATTTTCAACTTTCTGTCTAGATTTAATCAAGGAGCTAAGATTGTACTGCAATAGATTACTTGCATCTTGCAGCATGATGAATGCTTCTAAAGTGTCCATCGCCGTTTTTTCTCCTCCTAGGTAAGCCTGTTTCGTATTATCAAAATAGGTGCTTGCTAACTGAATATTTTCGAGGATTACACTTTCGAAATAGTAATATTTTTGCCATTCAAAATAAACGTAAGAAGCACTATAAAGCAGTTCATTCAGTAGAATTTGTTGTTCATTTGCCGCAAGTTGTTGAAAAACGGTAGCTTGTTCCAAGGCGATGCGTCGTTCGTTCACAAACAAGCCTTGCAATAAATTCACTTCTACGCCGAGATTCCATAAACCTAGGCGATCGGTATTATTTTCAGGATTCAAAAAAACCCCAGTAGTATTTTCATAACCACCGACAAAGTCAATTCCTAAACGAGTTGGAATCTTAATCTGTGCTTGCAGATGGCGATAGTACAATTTACTATCAAAAGCTTTTTGCTGGAAATCAGCGCTTAAGGCTGGGTCTAGTCCTCCACGCGCGGCTAATTGAGCTACTTCCCCACCCTGAATTTTTAGTTGGGCTTGCTTCGCGATGGGATGATAAGCCAAGACATTATCTAGATAGGATTGATAAGTCAAAATGGTCGTGTCCGGTTGCGCATTGACGACTACCGCCAACAAGGTCCAAATCAGCGTAAGATAAGCGATCTTATGATTCTGCATACATTAGCGATTAGAAGGCTGTTGAATAGTGTTTATATCTTTTCCGTGAGCTTGCGGCTTACCCTGTTCATCGACGTGTACAAAAACGATGTTATCGATTTTGATGATGCTTTGTTTGGTAAATAAGTTTCGTACTTCACAAGAAAAACTAATGGACGTTCGCCCAACGGCGTTGAAACCCAATCCAATTTCGATGACATCTCCTTGCGCTGCGGAACTAACAAAATTAATCTCTGAAATAAACTTAGTAACAACGTGCTTAGAGCTCAGTTTGGTCATGGCGTAGATGCCTGCTTCTTCGTCTATCCAGCGTAGTAAGGCACCGCCAAAAAGTGTATTTCTGGCGTTTAAATCTCCTGGTTTGATGAGTTTTCGAGAATAAAATTTCATTTTACTTTACGGATTTTAAGGGTGCTTTTCGTTTGATCGTAGATTTAGGATTATCCTTTTTTTGATAAAAATCAGGTGGAAAACCATTTAACTGTCGCCAGACTTCGTACCAAATCGGTACATCTTGGAGAAGAATAAAAGCATTTACGCCAGTCCCCACTCTAAGTTGTTCTGGCCATTTTTTTTCTTTATCGCTATCGCTTGGACTAATTAGGGTACGGTAATACCCATTTTCACCGATAAAGCGATCTAACGCTACAATGTTTCCCATAAAAATTCCAGTGGAAGATTCTGGCCAACCTGTAATGACGATTGCTGGCCAACCATCAAATCTCAAGCCAACTCGATCGCCAATATTCAATAAAGGTAAATCTTGTGGTTTTAAGTATAACTCCACGGCCAATTCGTAAGTAGCAGGCATAATACTGACAATATCGCTGCCCTCTTTGATTACTTCTCCAATTCCTTTCTTGATCGTTTTGGTTACATAACCTGATTGTGGTGCGGTAATTTGGTAGAACTGTTGCCGTTCGCTATAATTACTTAGTTTGTTTCTCAATTTGGAGGTGGCGGCAACACTTTCCAGTTTAGCGGTCAAGGCTGATTGTTGATCTGATTGCGACTTGGCCAGTTTCTCGGCGTAAAACCTTTCTGCTGCGGAGAGATCAATTTTCAGGTTAAGCATCTGATTTCGTTGATTCAGCAACTTATTTTCCTGCACCGTTACTTTAGCCTGAGTAGCTTGTAGTTTAAGTTCTTTTGCTTGTAATTCTGTCAGCGACTTTAATCCTTTATCATAAAGTTCTTTGGTTCGCGACAGCTGATTCTCGGCAATTTTAAAATTAGTCCGATGAGCGACTAAGTCCATACTATCAATGCTAATCTTATTTCGCCCTTGTATAATCTTGTTTCTAATCTGAGCACGTTTTAGCGTCAAGCTTTCTTCGAGAGCTTCATACTGCTTTTTCAGAGCACCAACTTTATCTTCGTACGCTTGAATACTTTGAGATTTAGCGTCTACTTGTTCCGACGTTCTGCGAATAAGATCGGGATCAAAATACTCACTTTTAACCTCCGAAAGAAAAACAATGGTATCTCCCTGTTCTACAAAGTCTCCTTCCTGTACATACCATTTTTCCAGCTTACCAGAAATAACCGACTGAATTGCTTGTGGTCGTTGTTGGGGGGAACGTGTCGTGACGTAACCTTTGGCTTGAATATTTTGCGTCCAAGGTAAGAATAGCGCCAAAAAAATACCTAACAATAAGGCTAAGATTAGCAATAGTGTTAATCGGCGAACACGACTTTTCTTCAGTAGCTTGAAAGAACTAAAATCTTTCAGCTGCACGACATCTGAGATAGAATTTTCTGAAATGTTTAGCATAATCGACGCTTACTTTTTTAATTCAATGATCTGAGTGGCTTTTTCTTTCCAATAGTAGAAATCAGAAACGAGGACAACTGTCCACTCGCGATCTGGCGACATCAAATAATCAATGATTCTACGTTTTTCACTTTCTTCAACAAACTGTAATGGATCTTCTAACAATAACAACTTCGGTTCGGACACGATGATTCTCGCGATCAGTAGTTTTTGAATAATACTTCTAGGTAATCTTCTACCTCCACTATCCACCATCGTGTTAATTCCTTTCGATTGATTAACAAAATACTCTTCTAAACGCAAAATTTTGACAACCTTTTTGATGGCAGTATTAGAGAGTTCGCGGCCCAAGGTAATATTTTCTAAAAAGCTTCCCTCAAATACTTCGTTCGTAGGAAAAGCAACTCCTAAATGTTCGTATAGTTGATCTCGATGAAAATTAACCACCGGAGTATCATTGAAATACAATTCTCCATCCTTTAGGGAATAGATGCCTGACATAATGTGAAGCAACAGGGTTTTTCCACTGCCCGACGGTCCGGATAAGATCACTTTTGAGCCAGGAGAAATGCTAAAAGAAAGATTTTCAATGATATTTTTACGCTCATCGGGAAAACCAAATTCTAGTTCTACTGCTCTTACAGCAATTGCTCCTTCTTTCTCAATGACTGCCGTTCCAGTGCTACGATCAAGTTGTAAATCCGTCACGAGTCCTATTTTTTCTAGTGCCGTTAAGACATCATAAATAGAATCAATAATTCTTAGTACTTTTTCTACCGAATTAATAATTAAAATGATAATGATTTCCGCTGCGACAAACTGCCCAATATTCATTTGTTCTTGGAAAACTAAGTACCCTCCCAAAACGAGTAAACCAGCCGCTACAAAAACCTTAAAACCAATAAAAAGCTTGAACTGATTGATTAGAATTTGGAAGTGTTTCTGCCTTGCGATGAGATAACCATTAACGATAGCATCCGTTTTATTGAGATGAAAATTACTGGACGCATTCATCTTGAAACTGCGGTTGATTCTTGCCACCTCTTCCAACCAATGGACTAGGCGATATTTATATTTACTTTCTTTCAAACTCGTTTCTAGGCCTTTTGGTCCCGTAATTTGGAAAATCAACCAAAGCACAAAAACTAATGCAACTCCCAAAATAATGAAGTAAGGACTATAAACAGCCAATAAAAGCAGGCCGAAAGTAATTTGAAAAGCCGCTAGAGAGAAGTCAATCAAAATTTTGGGCAAACCTTTTTGAATGGTTAAGGTATCAAAAAAGCGATTGGCTAGTTCTGGCGTATGAATTTTATCTAATTGTAGGAAAGTTATTTTAGGCAAACGATAAGCAAATTCAAGTGCAGACCGGGCGAAAAGATCTTGCTGGATGTTTTCCACAATTCTTAACTGTAAGACTTGTAAGATTCCAGTAATTCCTATTCCAATCAATACAAAACAAACGAGAACGACCCAAGAAGAACTAATCTCTCCAGTTTGTATATAGTTGATGATTGCCTGAATACCAAGCGGTAAAGTTAGATTAACTAAACCAATAAAAACGGCATAAGTATAAATTTGCCTTAATTCGTGTTTATACGATTTTAATAAACGCCAAAATCGTTGTATCGGGGTTAGGATCATTATGATGCTCTATTCAATTATTTAATTCCAGCCAATTCGGTTAATTGTGTACATAAGTATCAATACCTATCAAGTTAATTTGATTACACGCTTTTGTTTGATCAATCAAAGATACAGCTAAAGCGATAAAGAAAGACATCTAGGTCTAGTTTTCGGAAACATTTTATGAGGTTGCTTTAAAATAGATAGATGATTTATTTGCAAGCCATTGATTTCCAATATTCCAGCTAATTTTTTTCCCCATAGCGCTGGCTACGAAAAAAAAAATGGAGCTTCCTCTTGAAAGCCAAGCGCTACTAATAATTTCAACCTCCATTTTGATACAACTTCTTTATTTCAACGTAATGTTTCGAGTTGCGTAGGATTCTAGTCCTATAAATTTCGTTAAGCTCTTTTTTAGGAATACTAAATTCTACTTCTTTTACCTACCTTATCTATTTCTTTGTACGGTAACAAAAAATAAGGTACCGTAGTCAATCTAAAAAGCACTGTACCGTGTTTTGTACAACTATATGATAAACGATACGTAATACGGTAAAGTTTAAGAAAGTTTGAAAAACTGATAAGTAAATTTATTTGTATTGGTTCTTAATCTGAAAGGATAGAAATTATTAGGGCTAGGCACTTAGTATTAAAAGTGACTAGCCTTAGAGTAGAATGTATGAATAGAATGAATACTTAATTCCATGGATAAGCCAATGTATTGTAAAGTAGGTCATCAACCACTTCTATGTTGGCATTCCGCATTAACTTGATTATTTTTTAATAACATCAAACTGAGCAGTAGGCATCGCGAGTAATCTCTCTTCTCGGATAAGTTGATTGGTGCGGGTGCAGACACCGTAAGTACCATTTTCAATCCGATTCAAAGCGGCATTCAATGCTCGTGCTTTATCTTGAAAGCGACGAATCAAACGCTTATCTTTTGCTTGTTCTTGAAAGTGTTTGCTATTTTCGTTGAAATCGGTATTGGTATTAGCCACCTTTTGCTTTTGCGATTTTAAATCAGCCTTAAGGCCCGCTAACTCATTTGTAGTATTCTCTAATTTATCGGTAATGATGTTCTTAAATTTTTTCAGCTTAGCTGGGCTATAGCGAGGATTGTTATTTTCCATTTTTATTTTTTTTAGTGATAGATATGATAAGACGTAGTTGTTAAAACTACTGGACCGTTGCACCCGATACCAAGATAGACAAGGTACAATCGCTATCACTAAAAATGATCAGTCTTTATTTTGTTCAAATTGATTTGAATCGTGGCGGCATAAATTTCTTGAATAATTGCTTCAAGTATTAGATGAACTAGAGGATGCTAAACAACTGATTTGTTCCCTGGCGAAACGCCTATCGGCTTAGCTAAAGGTATCGACTTAAGAAGGAAAAAACTCAAGAAATTGTAAACTTAAGCATTTGGGATTATAGGGACTCTTAAAGAATAAAACCTGGGATTTAGTCCGCTTCAAATTGCGTTAACCAAGTGTCTGATTCGCCTTTAAAATCAAGCAACACGCCATTCTTCAAAATTAACTCACAGCCGTGTTCATCCTCCCAGGGAGGGAAAAAACACATTTTTACGTAGCGGTATTTCCGTTTTTCTCGGGCATCGTCTTCAATATTTAGGTAAGATAAATTTGCTTGTTGCCAAGCATCTTCCGCAGTTACAATGCCAAAATTTCGGAGGCTAGCTTGTGTTTCCGTTTCTCCTTCCTTTACATCAAAACCATAGGAAGTATGTTCACAACATTCCAAGCAATGCTGGTGCAACAAGCTTTTCATCAAGGGCAAATACTTTTCGTCCAATGCTAAAAAGTCATTAATGGTTTGTACCATGGTCGCAGAAACAATTTCGTCTTTAATGTGTCGGAGACTTAAGTGGTGGGCGAATAAAAATAGCGTAACTTCTCGTTGGAAAAAGGGAGAATGTAAATTTATCTTAGCAGTTTCCCAGATGCTATTTTGTAGAATTTCAGCTCTCGTCATAGTTGTTTTTATAATTTTGTTTGGATATTTAATATTGCCGCCCCACCCGCTCCGGCGCACTCAAGTCTATCCAAAAAATATGAATCGGTTCCTCGTATTCCATTTGTCCATTTTCATTTTCATCCAACTGCGCAAAAACGTACATATAATCGTTGGCAGAATCGTATTCTGAACTCATCACCGCGTAATTTTTAGGAACCAAAGCACGTTGCTCCTTGCCATTAATATCAAAATAATAAAACCGCCGCAAATCCCGTAAGGAAATGTAACCATCACGATTAGTATCTTCATCGTAGCACGAAACTAGATAGTAATTTCGTGCTATCGCTGTTCCATTTAACGTATCATTAGAAAAGGATGGATAGTACAAGGTTTTAATTAAAACAGGGTTTTCAAAAAGTAAATTCGTTGTTTGTTGCTTCAAATCATAGTGCGAAAGATTAATAAAGTTATAGCCATAAGCAGCAGAAAAACCTGGCATGAAATTGTCGTTCCACCGATTACCCAATTGATCTCCTACTCGGTCGTAATTCCGATGTGTCGCCACCGTGCCTGTAAATGGTTTTCCCGTTTTAGGATGAAAGTTGACTTTAAAAATGGGCGTCAAACGATGTGCTGCATTTTTAGTAAGTAGGATATTCCTAGGCTTTGTGGCAAAACTTAAGGTATCGCTTCTTATTCCTTCGACCTGATCTGTAGTATTTTCTGTACCATTCGTATTCACTGGAAACCCTTTTTCTGCTAATTCATTATTGGAACATGCGACTATTAAACTCATAAGGCAAAGTAGGAGCGTTATTTTATTCATAAACTTTATTTAAAACAATGGTAGGCAAAAACCATAATAGCTACTCTTGCACACAGCGGCAAGAAAATCCACTTTTACGACTAGAGTTATTGTCCCGGTGCAACATCATACTCTGTTTGGATAGGAAATAATTGAACGCAGCGCCTTTGGAGGAAAGTGTCGAAGTCCAATAAACGCCCAAGCTACCGAGGGCTTTGTATTCTCCTTTGACGTTTCTCATCCCTGTCATGGTTCCACCAAAATTGGTTTTGCCGCCTTCTTGGAGTTGATGAAAAGTGTCCTTCGGTTTGCCCATCTCGTGTCCTTTTTCCGAATAGCCACCTAAGTGCTTAGCCAAGGCTTTGAAATCCTCATCAGATGGTAAACGCCATCCTTTAGGACAGGCTATTTTTTTTTTTTTTTAGCTGTAAAGTCTCCCCGCTGCTGCACAGGCTGTTGCCATTTGATAGCACCAAGATTCGGGAGTTTGAAAGCGTAAATTCTCAGCCATCCAATACTTATCTTTGATACGGACAATTTTATATTTTTCGTTGTCGCGGTGATCAACCATCCAGCCGAGAGAAAATTCTTCCGTAGGCAAAAACTCAGAGGTCAAGCTAGGTTTTGCGGGTGCATTAACGGGTGGCGAGGTAATTTTCTCCATTATCGGATTTGTGGAGGATTTAGAAATATTCTTTGGAGGCTCTTCCATTTCGGGTTTTGGAGCAATTGGCTTTGTGATTTCTTTTTGCGGAGCTGGCTTTGCCAAAGAAATATCTTCCTCCGGCTTTAAAGTACTTTCCCCTATCGCATCTACCGCATTTGTAATTATCAAGTCCTCTTCCTGCGGCCTAGGCATATTGTTATTATAATTCATAATTTCCCCACTGGCTGGTAAAGCTTCCTTTGTCTTGTTATTCATTTTTATGATATAATTAACCGCAAAAGTTCCACTTAACACCAGCATCATTGCTGCCACTACCCCAAGCCAGCGTTTTCGATCTTGCTTACCGGATCCCCGAGCAGGCAAAATCCGATTCGTTGTCGTTTGGTAATTTAGAGCAATATTTGCAGGCTTGAAACCTGGAGGATTTGATGGCTCGACCATTTCTGTCGAAACCAATACTTGCTCTTCGAAAATAATATTTTTGAGTCGTTCTTTATTTTCAATAACTTCGATGATCGAGATTTTCAAGACCAACGGAAAGTAACCATCTCTCAACGCTTGGACGAAGAAAACCCATTCCGTATAATCGTCGGTTTCAATAAACTGCTCTTGTTCATTATAAGTACGAATCAAAAAGTTTTCGCCGGATTGATGATCAATTAAATCTACGTGCATGATTTTAGAAATCCGAATATCGGAAATCTTAGTTTCGGGTGTTAACTCAATATTTTCGATGATTTTTGCATCATCATGAGCAAGTCGAATAATGCACTTCGTTTCTATCCCAACTTTCATCTTAGCAGGCACTTGATACAAAAGGCTGCCATTTTTAGGGGAAGGAGCTGCTTTACCAACCTGAAAATCCTGCTCCGTTAAACTGTCAATCAGCGTTAGCAAAACTTCCCGTATTCGATTGTATTCCAAATTGAGTGTTTCTTCAGTGACCGTGCCCCTAAGTTTTTTCAGATTGGTATCATTTAAGCGACTTTGCAAGAGGAGAAGTTCATCCGCTTTCGCTGAGTTTTGTGGCAAAGACGCTTTCAATTGGAGAATTGTATCAACAATACTATCAACTAATAAGGTTTTTAACTCTTTTTTGAGCTTGATGATAAAAGCCAAATCTTGCATAAATGTGAGGTCTTCCTAAATAAAAAACAATGAATTTCAGTAAATTACTTATGAAGATAATAAAAATATTGGAATATTAGATAACAAGAAATAGCATTATATAAGCGGGTCGTTTTTACGATTAAAATTGGTGGACGCTCCTATTCAGCATTAAGGATTTACCATACTATTTTTCTAGCATCTACATCATCGATCCAGCTTTTCCATAGGTTGAAAAGAGGTAACAGATCTAGTCAATTCTAGTTTCTTATGACGCTCTCATAATTTATTTATTTCACATATGTTTTTGTCACATAAATATTAAAAATACTTAGTACATACCACTACCCTCCGCTCGGCATTTTTTCCATTCCACTTCTTGCGGCACCTACTACTTTATACTGTTACATAGATTAACTTCCCCACAAGAAACCCTTATTTTTTCCTAAGAAGTTGTTTTGAAATAAAGTACTAATCTCGCCAAAATTTAATGAGGTAAATTTTAAAAAATATTCATTAGGCTATCTCACAAAATTTTCGAATACTTCCTAAAAACAGTGTCACTAATTAAGCCTTTCAACTCATTTAATCGCTTTTTTTAAAGCTAATTTACAATCAGAAACAAAGCAATTAGTACAAATTAGTGCACAGCATAAGGTCCTCATAACAGGATAATATATTGCGAACCATCTAAGTAGGTTCACCTAATAAATTCACTAATTCATGACGAGAAAATTTTATTTCACTCTTCGTTGGAAAGCCTTGAAAACCAGTAGGTTTCCTGCATTTTCCGCCTCAATTGAAGCAAAATTTTCTTCCGTCAA
This sequence comes from Saprospiraceae bacterium, assembly GCA_045110315.1. Classification (GTDB taxonomy): domain Bacteria; phylum Bacteroidota; class Bacteroidia; order Chitinophagales; family Saprospiraceae; genus CALFBG01. Next base: position 8 of record JBGCFY010000005.1, on the reverse strand, counting down.
AATCACCA
>JBGCFY010000004.1:0-48093 GCA_045110315.1 Saprospiraceae bacterium | reverse complement strand
TAGCTAGATTAGGGATATATCTCGGGTGTGCTTGAAATTTCAAGTAAGAAAACTTATTTACCATTATTGTGGTAATCAAGTATTAAAACAAAATATAATAATCAGACTGATATGGCAATTAATGAAATGAAGTATAGATGGCTTATTTTGATTGTAATTCTATCGACCCTGTCTTGTGAAACTAAGTCTCCATTCGAAAACAAATTCCAAGTAGCCTATCAGGGTGCCTTGAAAAATATGATGCACAAAGGAGATTTGTCTGCACAAGCGAAGCTCGCAGACTTTAAGGACAAGGAACATCTTTATGCAATTGGTGCTTTAGAAAACTTAAAAGGCGAAATTCAAATATTTGATGGTAAAGCTTTCAATACGATGGTTTCGGATACTGTGCTGAGCTACGATCAATCCTTTGATAAAAAAGCGGCGCTGCTGGTTTATGCCTCCGTTAGTCGATGGAAAACCATCAACCTTCCTGAAGAGATTATGAGCTATCAACAATTAGAAAACTATCTTCCTCAAGTCGCCAAAGAAAATCAAATCAATACTAACCAGCCTTTTCCTTTTTTAATTGAAGGCACTGCTCCATCTTTTGATTGGCACGTCATCAATTGGAAAGAAGGAGATACGGAGCATTCACACGAGAAACATATCCGTTCTGGTCTGTATGGAACTATACAAAATCGTGCGGTCCAATTCTTGGGTTTTTATTCTGATTCCCATCACGCCATTTTCACACACCACACGACCAATATGCATATTCACGTGAAGACCTTGGACAACAAAATAGCAGGGCACGCTGACGATTTAACGTTAGGGAAAGGAATGATTTTGAAGTTGCCGGATAATGAAGTTATTTCAAAATAGACCTAAGCCAGCATTAATTTTCTCATTCCATCGAAGCTTTTTCCTTCAACTCCACAATGACTTCATTTTTGCGATTCAGCACTTCGTAAGGAGGATTGTATCCCAAAAAGTAAAAACGATTATGGTAAGTAATGCCTTGCGCAGTTAAAGCTTTCGACAATTTACTTTTGTAATCTTCAATCTTCTCCTTATCAGCCCAACCGCCAAACGTGATTGCAGCTACCGTCTTTGCAGGTTCTTCCCGAAATTCAATTTGTGATTGATCAGGTCTTGGTAAATTATCCTTGTTGAATTTTTTGGGCACCATAAACATAACGGTCATCGAATCTTCCAAAGACATCGCTACGGGAGAAGTCATCGAAATTTTTTCTTGCGTTTCGTTTCCACCAAAAATATATCCCGCTAAAATCGAGAAACCTCTACTCGAAGCTTCTTTGTATTCGTTGGTCGATAAGGTAACGGAGGTAAACAAGCTGGCTTCGTAATTTCGGATTTCGAAATCATCGTAAGTTTTAACGACTTCGTAAGGATAGGTTTCAATATCTCGTTGGCTACTCATAGCAAAAATTTGAACAATAATAAAGGCGGCAATAATAACTCCGACAAGGATTAATAAAATTTTCATGAAAATGGTTTTAGAATAATACAGGCAACAAAGTAAATTTGTATCACATTTGCAGTTGCATAATCTATAACAACTAATCGGTCTTAAAGTTTTTAGGGCGATTTTAGAAGTGTCTACTTGCTTTCAAGATTGATGATGAATCAAACTCAGGTTACCAGTATTCCAACGAAAAATTAACTGTATTTTACCCTAAATGAGCTTAAGAAATTCGCAGAATTAAATTGGCTAATAACTTGAAATTCTTTTAAACTTATTGTTCAATTTCCGCGAACTACTTAAATCATTTTTACAAAAAAAGCACCGGAATAACCTTTGTCTCCCGATGCTTTTTTAAGATTTTTTTCTTTAAGTTATTTATAAAAGTTGTTTTAAAATAGATAGATGATTTATTTGCAAGCCATTGATTTCCAATATTTCAGCTAATTTTTTCCCCATTTTAAAACAACTTCATGATCAATTCATCCACTTAACCAAAACTAAGATTGGCTTTTATACTAATTTTTTCCTTTCAATAAATTGATACTGACCGTTGCAATCTCTGAATTTGGAAACCGTGTAAAATATTCTTCCGTTGGATACAATCCTGCTTCCGCCGCAATTTTGTTAAAAACCTCAATTTCTACAATGTACTGATCCGAGTAACCATGGGTAGCATCGTAAGCCGTTGCGGCAGTGCGGCCTAAGTTTTTCGCCGTCAAATTCGGTGGAATGGTATGTAGTTCAATGACCAATAAACCAAATTTTTCAACGTAAGGCGACCACTTTTTCAAGTGTAATAATAGGTTGTCTTCTACGGCTTGGTTACTAATTCGTTTGCCCCGAAAAGCAAAAGCGCCCGTTGACTGGCTGACTCGATTTGGTGTTTGTTCGCTGGGCGTTTCCCAAATTCGATTGTGATCTAAAAAGGTTCGTACGTTCAACAAATCTTTCAACTCGATGCCGTAGTTTTCGAGTAAATCGGCGGCTAACAAATCTGGTCGTCCAATATCTCCCCAAATCACCTTTGCCCAAATATCTGCCTTAATCAAATTAGCCCGCGTAACTTTTAAGGCCGCTTCGTTGTAATCTGCTCCAACCAAAAATAATGGATAATCTTCGAGCATCGTTCCCCGCAAGGTTCGCTGTTCGATTACTTCATAAAGATGTTGTAAATAAGCACCATTCCCGCATCCCATATCCACAATTCCCTTGGGTTGATCTTCGATGGGTTGATTGAAAATCGAAATAATAATTTCGTCTACTTTTTTAAAATAAGTACCGTGTGCACCACCACTGCCCCAAACGTTCATTTTTCGATCTACGTGTAGCTCTTTCGCATTTTCTGGCTTTTCCCAAAGCAACATTGGATTCCCAAAAATGAGTTCGTCCAAGTTTCTAAAGGTAGCGCTGTAAGAAACTGTAACGCCAAAGGCACTCGCTCGCTTCGCAAAGAATAAACCTTTCTCGGTAAAACGGTAAGTCCCATTTTTCAATTGAAACCAGCCGAGATGACTAAAGAAATCCAACATCACAGAAAAACTCTGCGCATCTTGATGAAATTCCTCCGCCCGAAAGGAAGCCTCCATAAAATACTTGTGAAACATTCCACTCATGCCCAAAGCTACAATCGAAGGCGCACAAATCATGCCTTCTAGGTGCTTTAATATTTGTTTTTGTACCGTTTTTGTGGTAGCGTCTTCAGAAAAACTAATGCCGTACTGCTGTTTAAATTTTTCAAAGATTTGTTTCAAAAACTGAAAAGGCTCTTGCTTGAATAAGCGCGGATGGTATTGCCCAGATAACTTCATTAGCTTCACCAAATCTTCGTAGAGCCAACAATGGGCGAAAGCTGCGGCACTCTGCTCGTTCGTTCGGTATTGTACTTCGTCTTTTTCATTATCCAAATCCATCTCCAGCCATCCTTGGGCAGTAAGAATTCGCAGTGCTACATTGAGGTAGCCTTCATTTGCCGCAAACTTTTCCGTTAACTCGGATAAAGACGCCTGTCCTTTTTCTAAGAGATAATTTAAGACGCCTTTTTCGTGTAGCAAATGCGCAGAAGGTCCGGTGCCTAATCCGTCCATATAACGAAATAAATCTGCCCGCAAAGCTCTTTTTTCTAATTTGGTCAACATTGGTGGTCTCGGTTTTAGGGTAAAGAATAACTTGCCTGTTTTACTTTATACTAGTCTGTAAGATGCTAGTTTTGAGACAAAAATAATCAAGTATAAAAAGCGATAATCATGCCTTAATTAAAGCATGCAAAATCCTAGGCTGTTCGTCCTCTCCGTCTTGCTTGAATCGAACAAGATAAACATAGCAAAATAAGCTTGTACATCATTTTAAAACAACTTCATTATAAGGTAGCGACCAAATAACTCGCTTCCTTGATGGCTTTCTTGGCGTCAAGTTCTGCTGCTTCGTGTGCACCACCGATGACGTGTACCGATTGCCCCGCCTCGCTCAAAGTCGTTCCTAAAGCATTAAAAGAAACTTGTCCTGCACAAATTACAATATTGTCGACTGCCAAAGTTTGTGCTTGATCGCCAACGCTGATGTGCAATCCCTCATCGTCTATTTTGTGGTAGCTAACTTGCTGCAACATCTTGACGTCTTTCATCGCCAAACTAGACCGATGAATCCATCCGGTTGTTTTACCTAAGTTTTTTCCGTGCTTCCCTTTTGAGCGTTTTAATAAATACACCTTCCGAGGAGAGGCTAAAGGTTGTGGTCGATCGGCTAGAGAACCGCCGCGCGTATATTCCATATCAACGCCCCACTCTTTCATGTAAGCCTCCACGTTGAGGGTTGGAGATTCGTGTGCCATATCGTGAGATAAGTATTCTGCCATATCGAAACCAATACCACCAGCACCAATAATTGCTACACTTTTTCCAACGGGAGCGCGACGCGATAAAACATCTGCGTAATCCAATACTTTGGGATGATCAATCCCTTCAATGGCTAACGTTCGAGGCGTAACACCCGTTGCTAGAATAATTTCATCGTAATCTTCCGCAATCAAAGCCTCGGCGGTAATTCGATGATTGAGCCGCAAATTAACCTGATGTTTTTTGATCATTTCGCCGTAATAGCGAATCGTTTGTGCATATTCCTCTTTCCCTGGAATTATTTTAGCCATATTAAACTGCCCTCCGATCTCACTCGCTGCCTCAAATAAATCGACGCGATGTCCCCGCTCGGCAGCAATCGTGGCGGCAGCCAAACCTGCTGGTCCTGCTCCTACTACAGCAATTTTTTTCTCTGTGGTAACGGGTAAGTAATTGAGCATCGTTTCGTGGCAAGCTCGTGGATTTACGATACAAGAACAAACTTGCATGGTAAAAGTATGATCTAGACAAGCTTGATTACAACCAATACAAGTATTTATTTCTGCGGCGCGATTTTCCATTGCCTTGACCACCAAATCGGCATCTGCTAAGAAGGGTCGAGCCATTGAAACCATGTCAGAACAACCATCTTGTAAAATCTGTTCTGCAACGTCAGGCATATTAATCCGATTGGTTGCGATTAGTGGAATATTGACTTCGCCCATCATTCTTTTGGTTACCCAAGCAAATCCACCTTTAGGAACAATGGTTCCGATGGTTGGAATTCGAGCTTCGTGCCAGCCAATTCCAGTATTAATGATGGTAGCGCCCGCCTTTTCAATTGCTTTTGCGAGCTGTACCACTTCTTCCCAAGTACTTCCGCCCTCCACCAAATCTAGCATTGACAAGCGATAGATTAGGATAAAGTTCTCCCCTACTCTTGCACGTGTTTGCCGCACAATTTCGAGTGGAAACTGGATTCTATTTTCGTAATCGCCGCCCCATTTATCCGTTCGTCGATTGGTTTTTTTGGCAATAAACTGATTGATAAGATATCCTTCAGAGCCCATTATTTCTACGCCATCGTAACCACCGAGTTGAGCCATTTGTGCACAATGGACAAAATCTTCGATGGTTTGTTCCACTTCTTCGCCCGTTAAGGCTCTCGCCGGAAAAGGAGAAATTGGAGCTTTGGTATCACTTGCAGAAACGTTATCTACGGTATAACCATAGCGACCGACGTGCAAAATCTGTAGACAAATTTTTCCACCCGCTTGGTGAACCGCATCGGTAATAATCCGGTGTTTTTTTGCTAACGGCTCATTGTTCAACGGATGACCGCCCGGTAAAGCCAAGCCTTGTTTATTCGGTGCAATTCCTCCCGTAACGATCAATCCCACTTCTCCCCTAGCTCTTTCTGCGTAAAAGGCAGCCATGCGTTCAAAGGTTTCGTCAACCTCTTCGAGCATAGTATGCATCGAGCCCATTAATACCCTATTTTTCAAAGTTGTAAATCCTAAGTCCAGTGGAGAAAGCAGTTTTTTGTACATTATTTTTTAGCTTAAAATTTGATCGTATAATTCTATCGAAATGCTTCGAGAGCAAACAAGTTTTTTTTGATTTCCTTGCGCAGCTTCTATCCGTCCGCGTAAGATACAAACCGACTTGGATAAAAAAGAAATATAGCGCAGTATTTCCGAGTAGGAATTTTCTTAGAAAAATGGCGCTTATTTTTAAAATAACTTGTCGAAGTTGTTTAAAAACTTCTTGCAAAAGCTATTCCATACCAGCTAAAAAACCTAACTTACCGACATCAATTAAGAAGCTATTATCTATGTCTAAGAAGATCCGTCTTGGTGTTTTATCTGTTGAAAATGAAGCTTATTTCCCTTATGGCAAACAGATATTTTTCTACGAAGATATGTTACGCGCTTATCCTGCCGCGCCATTTGAGGTATTCTTTTTTTCTCCTTTGGACTGGAAAGATGGTCCGCAAACAGTAAAAGGATATCAATTTAAAAGCGGGCAATGGCAAGCCGTAACTGCCGAAATTCCAAGACTCCTTTACGATCGTGCTTTTTCTAAAGATGCTGCGGAGAAATTGCAGCTAGAAAAATGTCGGGCTAAGCTTTTACAAGCACAACACCATTTTTTAAACCCTTTAGCCTTGGTTGATTTACTCAATAACAAAGTTGACTTTCATCAATTCTTACAAAACCAAGGTATTCCCACCTTAGCTGCGTACGAATTTGCTCACTTGCCAAACCAGTCTGTTTTTGAAACACTCGCTACTCCTAGGATTTACTTAAAGCCTACTTTTGGTTCTAAAGGAGAAGGAATTTTCGTACTCGAAAAAACGCAGGATCAGTATTTAATTTTTGATCACCTTGGTGAAAAAACGACTTATACTAGCTATACCAAATTTTGGAAGCAAGTGACACAACTCATTGACCATCCTAGCCGGTATTTTGTACAAGCAGAAGCACAAATCGTACGCTATCAGGATGCGCCTTTCGACGTTAGAGTCGTTGTACAAAATCGGTGTGGAACCTACAAAATTACCGGGCTCGGTGCTAGAATTGGTCAACAACATTCCATGACTTCTAACCTCAACGCCGGTGGAGCGGCGCTCCCGCTTGATGAATTAGCGGCTTTTTTCCAAGCCGCTTATGGTACTGATGCAGCAACCCAACGAGAACGGATGGAACAAATTTGTTTGCAGTGTTCGCAACGCATTGCTGCACAGTACGGGGAATTCCTAGAAATAGGCTTTGATATCCTTTGTACCCGTGATCAAGGGCCAATCATCATCGAAGGAAATGCTAAACCTTCTCGTTGGATTTTTAATGTGATTTCCGACTATTTGATTGCGAAGGGGGAATCGGGACAGCAATATACGGATTTACGGGAAGCTTCCGTGCGGGTGCCAATGGAGTATGCAGCATATTTACTCGAAACTTAGGCACCGTAGTTTCCAATAAAAAATGCCTACGAATTTTTTAGAAAAACTCGCAGGCACGCTTAGAACAGTAATACAGTAAATACTACATTTATACAATTGCTTATTAATTGTCGAAGGATGTTCCCTTCTTATAAAACCAAATTGATTGTTAAATCGATCTCATCGTAGATCGTCTTATCTCCCAAATTATCAAAGAAACTACCCGAACCATATTTTACATTAAAATGCGTCCGGTCAATTTGTACTTCTCCCGTTGCAGAAGCTTTATCTACTTTTGCTTTGAAGCTAATACTTTTTGTAATTTCTTTGATCGTTAAGTCACCCGTGATTTTGTAATCACCAGCAGTGCCACGAGAAGCTACTTTTGTAATTTTGAAATTTGCGGTTGGATGCTTTTTTACACCAAAGAAATCTGGAGAGCTCAAGTGTCCTACTAATTTCTCTGCTCCTTCTCCTTGTAAATCCGTCACGGCAATACTCGACATATCAATCACAAAGTTACCGCCAGTCAATTGATCTCCATCAAAATCTAAATTACCGGATTTAATTTTCAAGGTACCTGCGTGTGAGCCTAATACTTTGTAGCCTTTCCACTCTATTTTACTTTCTTGAGTGTTAATCGTCTTGGTAGTGATCGCCGAAGGTATTGTTGCAAGTCCTAAGACGCTAATAAGTGTTGCTAATAAAAAATTCATTTTGTAAAATTTTAAGTTTCTGATTTTAAATTCAATGTTTAAACATCAATTATGATAAAAAAATAGGTTAGCCCATTAGCCTCCCCTCAATTTGTCTAACAAATCGCTCAATTGTTCTGCCTCGTCGTAGCTTACATCCAGTAAACTTGCTTGCCAACTCGGCATTACCCGATCAATTTGTTTTAGTACCTCTAAAGACTTGTCTGTAATTAGAATATCTACTTTACGATGATCTTCCGAGCAAACGCGCTTAATGACAAAGTCTTTTTTTTCCAAGCGATCAACAATCCGAGAAGCATCTGACATTTTATCGAGCATTCGTTTCCGAATCTCTGCCGTGGAAATAGGCGTCCCTGCCCCACGTAAAATTCTCAAAATATTGTACTGCTTCATCGTCAGACTGTAACGAGCGAGGAGTTCCTTTTGACGGGCGGCTAACCAAGTGCTCGTATAGATCATATTCACAATCAATTTTTCATAGGCGGTTGTGAAGGGTTTCGTCTGATTGATCGCTTGTTCAATTTTCATAAGACAAACTTAATGTTTAAACATCAATGTTGCAACATTATTAGCATTTTTCTTTTAATTTATTTTTAAAAATTCTATTTCTGGGTTTTATTTCGGTAGGATTCCGTCGCGTTGGAGTTGATCTAAATAGCGTTTGCTACCATATTTATTGAGGTGTTGATAGTCGCCAAAAGCTTTGACTTCGGTAATTCCTTTGGCGTAATCGTTGACTTTTTTGCCCGTTGCTTTTTCAATCTTAGCCTTCATGACGGGTAAATTCGTTAAACGATCTACGTAAGGTGGGTAATAAGGACTGATGACAAGTTGTACTTCTACGCCGGCAGTTTCGAGCATTTTGATGGTTGCTTGTAGCTCCGCTAATTCGAATGGCATGACATCAATTTTGGGTTCTTGATTTCCCACTTCTTGAATCAGGTGTTCATTGATCGTACGATCTAGTAACCAGTCTTCGTCGGACTTATTAAGGTAGAATAGACTTCTTTGAAAAACTTCGCTGTTGTAGCGATACAAATGGCTTAGCTTCCCTGCGTAGCCCGTTGTTGGTAAAGAATCAATTAGGTACTTAGTTAAATTTTCAGAATAGGGACTATACAAGTTAAAACCAGCAATTAGTTGTTCATTCAATCGATCACACATCGTAACGTCGATAATGGCGAGTGCTGGTTTTTCGTATAATGCTAAATAATCTTGTACGAGTAGTTTTGCTAAATTAATGGGCATTCCATTATAACTTAGATTAAAGGTTTTCTTTCCCGTAATTTCTTCGATGTAAGGTTGATAAAAGGTTAGTCCCCGAGAATTGCCAATCAATAAAATCTCACTTGCCGCTTTGCCTTGGTACATCCGAGAATAGCGAAACTGACTTTTGACCGTGAGTTGATGCAAAAGATAGCCTCCAATTCTGTCTCCGACAAAAAATAAAAGAAGCAACGCAAATATCCAGTACAGTTTTTTCAAAGCAGCTAAGTTTTAAGCACCCGAATTGCTCGATGCGGAGCAGTTTTTTAAAATTGAAAATAGATAAAGGAATTAGAGCCATAACTTCCGAAGAAAGCCAAGAACCACAAAATAATCGCAAACGATACTACTCGGAACCTTGGATTAGAAACGATGAGTCGGCTATAGTGGAAGCGGAAATCCGTAATTTCAACGAACAATAATGCTCCAATCAAAATGGCACCTTTCAATACCCAAAATTTATTGACAATACTACCGACGTTGAATTGCTCCAAAGAGGTAATTCCCGCAATCACTTGATTGGCGATCTCAAAATTGGGCGCGCGAAAATAAATCCAAGCGTAGCAAGTACAAACGTAGACAATCAAAATGGCTAATCCCGTTTGGATGATAGTTGGAACGCGCAAGGTATTCAATAATTTATTCCAATAAGGCCCAACCAAGCGTTGCACGACCAAATACATACCGTGCAGAAAACCCCAGAAAACGAAAGCCCAACTTGCACCGTGCCACAATCCACCGAGCAACATGGTTACCATTAAATTCATGTAATTAAACAAAGTAGCATGCTCCGTAGCGCCTTGACGTGCGTAATAATACGCGGCACCAATCATCACGAAGTTGAGCAAAGCCAACCACCACCAACCGGAAAGCAAGACCATCAAAAACATAAAAAGGACGATAAAAAAGATCGATCCAAAACTACCTCCTCGATTTCCACCGAGCGGAATATATAAATAATCTCTCAACCAACTTGACAAAGAAATATGCCAGCGGGTCCAAAATTCACTGAAGTTTTGAGAGAAATATGGCGTCCGAAAATTATCGGGAAATTTGAATCCCATAATTCGCGCTAAGCCAATCGCAATATCAGAGTATCCCGAAAAATCACAGTAAATCTGAAAAGAATAAAAAACCACTCCAATCAATAAATGCAGGGAAGAAAAACCACCCGGCGCGGCAAAACATTGATCGACAAAAGGCGCTAGCGAATCTGCCACGGCTACTTTTTTAAAAAAGCCCCACAATACTTGACCGACACCTGAAGTAAAACGATCCCAATGAAAGGTTCGATCGTTTTTGAACTGTGGTAAAAAGTCAGCAGCTCTAACAATCGGTCCTGCCACTAATTGTGGAAAAAAAGAAATAAACGTTGCAAACCGAATAAAATCTTTCTCAATCTCAATCTTTTTGAAATATACGTCAATTGTATAACTCATGGACTGAAAAGTATAGAAAGAAATTCCGACGGGTAAGATAATTTTCAAACTACTCATGGATGGATCGACGCCCATCCCTTCCAACATCACCACAAAGGAGGCAATAAAAAAGTTAAAATATTTAAAGAAAGCCAGAAAACCTAAATTGACGATCATACTCGTCAGCAGCAAGGTTTTTCGTTGTTTCTTATCTTCCGTTTTACCTAATTGTAAACCAATAACGTAATCAATGAGCGTAGAAATGACGATTAAGCTCAGAAAGCGATAATCCCACCAGCCGTAAAAAAAGTAACTTCCGGCTAAGGTCAACAACAAGCGCGCCTTTCCCTTCAAGCTAAAGTATAGCGGAAGAAAAATTCCAATAAAAACAAAAAATGGAAGACTATTAAATATCATTTGTTAATCCTTAGTCGTGCTGGTAAAAACTAATTCGTTCTATTCTACGTACGTTGCGATGGCTTGTTTCCAATTCAGATAGCCTGCGCCATTGAGATGAATACCATCGTAAGTATAATTTTGATTCATGCGACCTTCCGTCGTAACGAATGCTTGATATAAATCCAAATATGGAAAGCCAAATGCTTTCGCCAGGGCTTGTATTCCACTATTCAACACCTGTATATCTGCATTCTTTATGCCAGTTGAGCGCAGCGCATTATTTACAGGCAAAATACTTTGCACGTAGACTTGCGTGGTCGGACTAGCTTTCTTTATCTTTTGGAGTATTTGCTGGTAGTTTTCCAAGATGATGGGCGGTCGATGAAAGAGCAAGTCATTGACTCCGATCATGAGAAAAAGCTTCGTTGGTTTTGTGACGACAATCTCATCGAGTCTTGCTAACACGCCCGTGGTCATATCTCCCGTAATTCCTCGATTTTTGATCGTTGCATTGTTGAATAACTCGGCCCATTCGCACTGCTGGGTGAGACTATTCCCTAAAAAAATAATGGATGCGGGAGCCGTTTCCAATACGGTAAATAAGCTTTTGCGGTGATCGTAAACCATTCCGACACCTCGGTTTTGCATTTTATAAAGAAGATAGGAAAAGCCACCTAGACTTTGAATCAGGAAAAGAAAAGCTGCGATAAGAATAAGGTTCAAGCCTATGGAAGCATAAAGTAAGCTCTTTTGCATAGTCGGTTTTGGGAGCATTTGCGATCTTGCCTAACGCTCTATTTTTTTTTCAGTACTTCGTCAATTGAATATTTTCGAGTGTGCTCCGAATGTTTAAAGTTTTTGTCAGGATTCCCCATTTTAAAGAGTGCGGTAACTTGATTCCAAACGAATAAGGGTAATCCCCAGAGTGCTTGCCAAACTTCTTTTGGAGCTTTCGCCAAATACAAAGTAAACAAAATATTGAGCGAAAAAATAACTAAAGCAAGGACCAAAGTAAGTGCAACACTCGGTGCAATAAAAAACATTAACACAGCCATCATCCCCGACAAAAATAACAAAATAAACAAAGGTGGCGCAATGGTCACTAGGCCGAAAAATAATTGGTTGAAACTAAAATTTTTCAGACCTTTCCAAATCATGCCCGAAGAATTGGGAAGATTTTGAAAATACGAAAACAACCAACGACTACGCTGCGTTTCTACCTGAGCGGCGCTGACTACTTTTTCATCATAGACAATGGCGTCGTAAGCGTAGACAATTTTTTCGTCTTTGCCGAGCAAGTCATTTTGTAAAATTTTATCTTCCTGCAACATTTTTTTCCACATCTCCTTCCCTTTCGAAATCTCGGGACCATACAAATAAGATTTGTACAGTTCTGATTCTACCGCCATTCCTGAACCAGAAATGACCGAAGAAGAACCCAATAAATATGGAATATAGCGTTCTACGTGATTTTTATAAAATTCGCCCGTAGCATCCGCACAAGCATAAACTGTATCCAAGTTCTTAGCCGTTCGCTGACCTTGTACCGCACGGTGGCCATTATTAATGTAGGTATTGATGATCTTTAAAAAGTCTGGATGAGCTAAATTATCTCCGTCAAAAACGGCAATATATTCGTGATCTCGCGTGAAATTTTCTACGGCGTGGATAATCGACTTTGCTTTTAAGCGGAGCGGTGGGTTTGGATGTAAAAGCACCAATTTCTCGTGTTTTACGTCAAAATCGCTGACATCACATTCATCGGCAACCAGATAAACCATGAGCTTATCATAGTTTTGTTTGACCAAGGATTCGATGAGTGGCTTGGTAATTTCCACATTTTTATACGCGGTGATGATGCAAGCAAAATCATGTTGTTTTTGCGAAGCATCCTCTTTAATTTTTTCTTTAACTACTAACGAACAAAGTACCGTAAAGAACGGGAAGAGTAGAAAGAAAATTAAAATTCCACTTATGATCGTTAGGATAGTAACTATAATCGACATCATTTACAATAGATTAGTGTTTAGAATTTAAAAATCGGCGACCATTTTACGACTGGGTAAATGACTCCGATTACTCACATGCCACCAAATACCTTTCCAGAAGGCTTTGAGCAACTGAAATTCTCCCCGCAATAAGTATACAAATACGTTTTTGGGGATCGTAAAAAATATTAAAAATAAAGAAAATAAGAAAACTTGCGGCGCGGTTTTATTGCGGCGCATGAAGAGAATTCGATTACGTGTCAGGTAATGGGTTTTGAGCGTACTCATGTTCCCTCCTACTGAAACGGATTCTTTATGATAAATTTTTGCTTTGGGTTCTACGTAAATCGAATAACCTGCTCGTTTGAACTGTTCGCACCAATCTAATTCTTCGTAATATAAAAAGAAATCTTCTGGCATTAAGCCAACTTGTTCAATCGCACTTCGGGTAATCATCATAGCTGCACCGTGCGCATAAGCCGTTGGTCGAGCGCCCGTATACTGCTGTTGATCTTCCTCCATTTCTCCGAGCGTTTTATTGCGCGCGGTGTAAGGACTCACTTCGGTGGAACCCATGTATTGAATTAAATCTACCTTGGAATTGTTGGTAGAAGGATGATAACAAATTTTGGGGCAAACAATGCCGAGGGTTGGAATTTCATCAAAGAGTGTGAGTAAAGGTTCGATGATATTGGGCGTAAGCTCTGTATCGTTATTTACAAAGAATAGGTATTCCCCTTTGCTTTCTACAATGGCAAGATTATTCCCCCCGGCAAAACCGAGGTTTTCTTCCGAACGAATGACTTTTGCTTCCGGATAATGTTCTTGTAAGTGAGCCGTAGGATCGACCTTAGAAGCATTGTCCACTACAATGATTTCGATGTTGGTATAACTCAATAAACGTAGAGAGTCCAGCATTTCGCAGGTAACCGCCAATTGATTATAATCAACGGAGATAATGGAGATGAGTGGTCGGTTCTTAGGCATAAAAATCAAATTACAAAGTAATACAAGGTAATATGAGTGGGTAGCAAGACCAAGATAAGTGTCCTGATACGCAAAAGTTTCTTTTTGCTCCTTAAGATAATCATCAATGGGAGCAAAAAGAAACTTCTAACAAACTTGTATCTAAACAAATTCTATACCGCCTCTTCCTGAATCATTGCAGGAATCGTTTTTGCTAGTATTTTTACATCGTACCAAAAAGAATAATTATCGGCATAAGTGATATCAAGTTGAATACGTTCTTCGGTAGACATATCTGACTTTCCTCTTTTAGATACTTGCCATAGACCGGTAATACCCGCTGGTGCAAGAAAACGTTTTGCCCAAGTATCCTTCGTTAATTGTTCTGCTTCGTACATTGGTAACGGTCGATTTCCTACGATCGACATGTCCCCTTTTAGCACGTTGAATAACTGCGGTAACTCATCTAAGCTGGTCTTTCTAATTATTTTTCCAATACGAGTAACGCGCGGATCGTTTTGTAACTTCACGAAAGAAGGACCATTATCTTTATCCTGATCGTACTGATTAAGGTGTGCTAAATCTTTCAACTTAGTATCTGCCCCTTGGCACATGGATCGGAATTTTAGGAAGTTGAATACTTCGTAACCATTTCCAACTCGTTTCGACTTGTAGATGACTGGTCCTTTAGACTCCAACTTGATTAATACGGCGATTAACAACAAGATTGGGCTCAAAGCTAGGATTACACCGGTAGCGAAAGCGATATCGAATAATCGTTTAGCGATTGGCATTGCATTGACTTCTGCCTCTTCGGGAGTTGTATTGGCAACAATTTCTGCTTTGTAGCGGTGCAAAAAAGCGATTCTTTTGCGAAGGTCGACCCAATTAAAAGGAAAAGTGTAACAATCGTCTACTCCTCTTTTTAAAAGATCAAGCGTATCTATTTCCTTATCATTGCTTGCGATCGCAATAAATGGAATATTTTTTAGAACGGAATTATTTTGAATAGCCTCTAATAAATGGAAATTATTTTCCTTTAAGAATTCAAGATTGCAGATGATCCCGTGTGGCATTTCTGCTGGATTTTGTTTAGCCTGCTTCTCTAACCATTGTAAAGTTTTGAAAGCGTTATTAAATTCACTGTAAGCAAAACTTTCGTAAGCTTCGGGGCTACTTGAAAATAAGCCAAGTAAATTTTCTTGAAAGCCCAATACTAAAACTCTCTCCTTCTTAAGATTTGTTGGTGTAGTAAGTGTATCCATATTTGTAAGTTTTGGTACGCCTATTTTATTTTGTTGGTTAAATGTTTGTGATTCTTTCTTAATTAGCAATGGTAGCGACTACGAATTGCTAATTGATTTTCTCTTTGGTAATAATATTTGGGCTATTTTATCATGTAATTCAATTGGGTTGAATGGTTTGTTTATAAAACCTTTAATACCTAACTGATGACATTGTTCAACGAGTCCTTTGCCTTCTTCGGCGGATACAACAATTACAGGCAAATCTTTAAAGAAACCACTACTACGAATATTGGTTAGAAATTCAACCCCACTTAATCTCGGCATACTCATATCCAAAATGATAAGGTCTGGTAAATTACCTTGGCTGAGCCAAGTTAAACCGTCCATTCCGTCTCTTTTGGTAACAACGTCGTACGTTTTTTCCAAGAATTTACTTAATAATAGTCTGATGCTGGCGTGATCCTCAATGACCAAAATGCTTTTTCGTTCCATAAGATTTTTTACAATTATTATCTAGTTAAACAGCTAATTACAAAATTTCGCACGGGGAGAAATTTCAAATCATACTTCATTGTTTACTTGGAATAATATTGAACTCAATTATAGCTAAGGCATCAAAAGAGAAGCGCTTATCAATTGCATCTTTCCTATAAATCTAACGATAGATTTATTTTCTGTAGGGTAATATTCAAATACAGCTAATCCAAATAATTAATCGGGAGGAAAAGCAAAATGAAATTCAATCTTGAGAAGTCGGTTGTTTAGATCGGTAAATTGACCTAAGGTTTGAGGGATAACAAACGAGGGTTTGAGGGTAATTTGAGTATATGGGAATTGAATACTCAATTTTTATGTTCATGAGACTTCTCTGTTTCTTTCTTTAAAGTTAAATTTTTATCATTTAGTTATTTTTGTTAATAAATATAATATTGGGGTGAGCATTATATAACAATGATATTCTTTCCTTTTCTATAACTTCAAAAATCAAAGTTACGACATTGTTTGGTCTAATGCATACCCTAAAAAAGGTAATTATCGTATGAAATATTTTCTTATTCTAATTATTTCAGGATTTAAACAGTTGATTACTAGCATTTAAAACCACTGAACAAGATTATTTAAATTGATATACAGCAAAGATATAATATTCTTTACATTTCCTACAATTTTTAACATTTCAATATAGGGTAAATCCTCCATAGGTTAAGCGGCTGAACCCTTATTGTTCCTAGACTTTCGCTCATTTTACCACAACTTTCTCCCCCCTCTTTTGGGAAATAATATAGGTGTTAGCAAAACTGGCACAATTTTAACTTTTAATACCGTTAATAACTGTTTTTTGAGCAGATAAATTTAACTTTGAGCCGCCCCGTTTTGTACACACCTATTTAGACTACGAATTATGGTATTAGTAACATTAAAATTGATTTTTTGGATCTGCTTTTTCATCGTTGTGTATGCATACGTAGCTTACGGGCTCGTTTTATGGCTGATAATCAAGGTTAAACGCATGATATTTGGAAAAATACAAGCACCAAGCATTCAGGAAGATAAGTTGCCAGAAGTGACTTTTGTGGTAGCTGCTTACAACGAACAGGACTGGATTGAGGATAAAATTAAAAATTCACTTGCGTTAAAATATCCAAAGGGTAAACTTCAATTTTTGTACGTCACGGATGGCTCAGATGATGCTACGCCCGATCTCATCAAGAATTTCCCTATTCCACACGGTATAAAATCTCGACTTTTTCACGAATCGGCTCGACGCGGTAAAATTGCGGCGGTAGAACGAATTATGGAATACATTGATACTCCGATCGTCGTTTTTACAGATGCCAATACCGTCGTTAACTCGGACGCCATTCTCAACATTGCTCGTCATTACCAAAACCCAAAAGTAGGTGCGGTCGCAGGAGAAAAGCGCGTTAACATGAATGAAAAAGATGCGGCTAACGCGGCGGGAGAAGGATTTTATTGGAAATATGAATCTACCTTAAAACGATGGGATTCCGAATTGTATTCGGTAGTTGGTGCGGCGGGAGAATTGTTTTCACTGCGTACCGAACTCTACGAAGCCGTTCCACAAGATACGATCATCGAAGACTTCTACATGACTTTGCGCATTGCTCAGCAGGGCTACAAAGTCGTATACGAACCAGAAGCCATTGCTGCGGAAGGTTCTTCTGCCTCCGTCAAGGAAGAATTAAAACGAAAAATCAGAATTGCGGCGGGTGGTTTGCAAGCCATTGCTCGTTTAACGCCTTTACTCAATCCTTTTAAATATGGTGTCTTGAGTTTTCAGTACATTTCTCACCGTGTTTTGCGTTGGACTTTAGCTCCGATGGCTTTGCCCATTATGTTGATCTCAAGCATCATTCTTGCGTTGAGTGGCGCTGCCCTTTTTCAGTTTTTATTGATTGGTCAGATCTTATTTTACGGTTTTGCACTGATTGGATACTTATTGGAGAAAAAAGCCATCAAATTCAAGGCCTTCTTTATTCCTTACTATTTCTGCGTGATGAATTATGCCGTATATCGCGGTTTTGGGAGAATTATAAATGATAATCAGTCCGTTGTCTGGGAAAAAGCGAAGAGAGCTTAATACTTTTTAATGCAGTTGTTTTAAAATAGTTCAACCCAACCGTCGTTTTCCAATGTTGTCCTGTCATTAAGTTGCGCCTTGTTGTATCTTATTCCTTCTTTGGGAAGCTATGACCAATGCAGATCGTAGTATGATATCTATATTCAATGGTTTGGCGACGATACTAACCTCAGCTTGCTCCAATACCTTTGCCCTGCACTACCCTTTCATCAAGCTTTTGACCTACAAAGTCGAATAATCATCCTTGTTTATCCAAGAAGCTAGACCTTAGTAGATAATTTAATTACATTTGTTGCGGAAATGAAAGCTTTAGTTTTCTTTCAAACCAAAACATAAGTAGTTCAACGTCTTCCGCCTTTCCACATTATTTTTCTAATTTATAGTAATTGTAAGTGCTTGGAGCAACGATAAACCCTATTTCAACGTTTCAACGCTGTACATTTTCAAATAACTTCTAACTAAAAACATTAGCAAATTAAATTATCATGAAAACGATAAAAATTGCCTCCTTCTATTTATTCGCTTGTCTTTTATTCTTAAGCGCCTGCAAAAATGACGTAACGTTTAAAGAAGACGCCCTCGTCACCGTACCCGCAGAAGTGAACTCTGTAACGGCCTTCCATCCTAATCAATTGATGGAAAAAGCGGATTTTAAAAGCTTCCAACAACAAGAACTTTATCAAAATATTCTCAAAAGAGTAGCCGAAACGGACCCTAGCTTTGCTGCGATTCTAAAAGATCCAACGGAGTCGGGAATTGATTTAGACAAAAACATTTATATCAATACCCACATTAGCTCAGAGGTTATGGGAGAAACATTTACCTACGCAATCGCTTCGATAAAAGACAAATCGAAATTGGATGCCTTCCTTAATGCTGCCACCAACATAGAAGATTTTCCCAACGGCAAGTTAAGTTTGCAAAAAGGAAACATCGTCTTTGCTTGGAATGATAAAAACGTGCTCATTGGTAAAAGCAGCATTTATAATGGAGACTCAAAAGCCTGGGCGAAAAAAATCTTTGCTACGACGCAGGAAACTTCCATTGCGGGCAACGCTGATTTGAAAGCACATTTAGCGAGTGGTCACGATATTACCAACTGGACTAACTCTACGAGTTTAGCAAGTAATCCTCAAGTTGTCATGATGGCCGGAATGATCAACATCTCAGAAAGTGATTTGAAAGATAACTCGATTCTTAGTTATATTGACTTTGAAAAAGGTAGCGTTGTCGGTAAATCTGACTTTAAGCTAAAGAAAGGCTTGACCAAAGATGTTGACCTTTTATTCAAGGATAAAGTTAAAACTGATTTTTCTCCTTTTATTCCGAGCAAAGATTTAGTTTTAGTGACGACTGCAGCCTTAGATTGGAAAGGATTGAACCAAGTTTTATCGGAGCAAAGCCTCAGCAAATCGATGATAGATCGAAACTTGCGACAATACGGTATCAATACCTCTGAGTTGACGAGTATTCTAGAAGGCGATCTCATCTTTGCGGGCTATGGTAAACAAGCAGATTCAAAAGAAATCGATAAATCCATTTTTATCGCACCGATTGCGGACGAAGCGCTATTGAGAAAAGCTTTAGGTGTAGCGATTCAATACGAAATGATTGAAAAAATAGACGAGCAAACCTACTTAATCAACATGGATAAGTTTAGATCGGGGAAACAAGGCAACATAGATATTTCCTTCGATTCAGGGAAATTGTTAATCAAAGATAAAATGCTGTTTATTACTGGAAACGAGGCTTTATTAAACCAACTACGAGAAGGTGAACTACCTCAGGCAGAACGGATTAGCAAGAAAAGATTAAGCGAT
Organism: Saprospiraceae bacterium; assembly: GCA_045110315.1. Taxonomy (GTDB): domain Bacteria; phylum Bacteroidota; class Bacteroidia; order Chitinophagales; family Saprospiraceae; genus CALFBG01. The sequence continues at coordinate 28,431 of JBGCFY010000004.1, read as the reverse complement.
ATGAGTGGTTATATTGCTAGTGGAATCATGGATGTTTTTGCGATGGGTAAATTCTCACCATCCGTGTGGAATGAAAAAATTGAAAATATTAAATTCGATGCAACGCGGAAAGCGGCTAATTTCAATTTGAATATGGTCGACAAGAACAACAATAGTTTGAAAAGCTTCTTGCAATATTTGAATGAAGCTTATAAGAATGATCAATTTCAACTTGATCTAGATTTGAATAAGACAATGTAAACACCAAATTTTATAAACTGTGCCATGCAGTCTTGATGACCTAAGTTTTAAGAAAGACTTAGGTCATCTTTATTTTGTGAGCTTTGATTTTTTTGTAGCTTCGCAAATTAAGTACTAAGTAACCTTATAACCTTTGCATATGCTTACTTTAAAAAACATCAAGCCGCTCCCTTTACTCAAAGATGGATTGGATGGCAGCTCTCAAGTTTGGGATAAAACGTTACAGTTTAAAACGCCCGATCACTACCTCATAACGGCAGCGTCGGGGCGAGGAAAATCCACTTTTATCCATTTACTCTACGGTTTACGCTCTGATTTTGAAGGTCAGTTTCTCATTGATGAAAAAGATAGTAAGCAGTTCAGTCGTCAAGCTTGGTCCCAGTACCGGCGAGATAAAATAGCCATTGTTTTTCAAGACCTTCGGCTTTTTCCAAAATTAAGTGCACGCGAAAACATTCTCCTCAATGCACAGCTTCAGAACAAAGTAACCATGCCTGAAATTGAGGCGATGGCGGAACGTTTAGGCATTACGCCATTATTGGACCAAGCTAGCGAAACGCTCTCTTATGGACAAGCGCAACGAGTGGCGATCATTCGTGCCTTGTGTCAAGACTTCGAATACCTCCTTTTAGATGAACCGTTTAGTCATTTAGATGAAAAAAACATTGCTTTAGCCTCAGCATTGATCAAAGAAGTTTGCCAAAAACAAAAAGCTAGCCTCATCTTAGTAAGCTTAGGACCGAGCTATTTGTTTGATTATCAACACCAATGGACCTTGTAATTTAAGCGGTAAAAAAAAGATTAAAAATTCTTATCAAGTTATTTGACTTTTTAGTTTTCTTTCTTGTATATTTGCATCGCTTTACAAAGGAAAAGCAATATAAATTTAACATAAGATATAAGCGAAAGTAGCTCAGCTGGTAGAGCACGACCTTGCCAAGGTCGGGGTCGCGAGTTCGAATCTCGTCTTTCGCTCTAAAAGCCTTCTGATGAAGGCTTTTTTCATCCAGAAGTAATTTTTACTTCTAAACAGGATGCCCGAGTGGTGGAATTGGTAGACACGCCGGACTTAAAATCCTGTGCTCTTCGGGGCGTGCGGGTTCAAGTCCCGCCTCGGGTACAAGCTGGTTATCAGCGCAGTAAGCCAAGTCGTGAGACTTGGCTTTTTTGTTTTTAGAGCGATTGATAAAATAAAAATTCAACTGCTTTAATCTACTTTAATCTACTCGATGGAAAAGCATTTGTAATTAATTATGGATGAAAAGAAAATGGAACGGATCATTTCGAATTTATAAATTCTAATCGCACCAGCGATAAATCCTCTTATCAGCAAAGAGGAATACAACAATCACAGGACACTCTCGTAAGCTTGACTTACAAAGCGCTAAGTACTAAGTACATTGTAACATAAGTTAGTTTAATTAATCAATTTTGCTTTTGAATCACGACCAACTTTTTAACCGTTTGCTTTTTCCCATTCCTAATTTGAAGCGTGTAAATTCCTTCTCCTAATCCTTCAACACTTAGTTTTGTATGGTTACCGTCCGCTTGTTGATGCAAAACGACTTGTCCAATATTATTGATCACGGTTATTTCAGCTTTCGCTAACGCGCCGGTAATCGTTAGGAAACCATCTGTAGGATTTGGGAACACTTCATACGCTTCAGCCAACTCAATCGATGGAGCGGTCGAAACACTCAACGCACAGCCTTCAATGGCTGCTAAAATTGCCGCGTATTTTGGTGCCGGCGTTAAGACCGTATCTTGATCCATTGTTTCCAGAATCCCCCAACTTCCATATCGGGCACTGCGACCTGCGACGAAAGAAAAGTTCATTAATTGTAAAGGCTCCTCCCCTTCTTGCAAGGTTCTTAAAAAGTCAAACCATTCGTTGTACATATTATACATCGCGGTGTCTCTTTGTATATCCAATAATGCTTGTGCATAAGTTGGTTCTACCCCAAATGGATGTGCCGTAATATGTTGTCCGCCTTCGTAAAAAACCATTGGAACAGCTAATGGCGTCGCTAATTCCTCCTTTTGAGTGCGCAACCAATTTTTAGTCTCTGCCATTCCCTGACGAGCGTAAAAAGCAACATCGGTCACCGTTGCATTTTCTCCCAAATTATCCAGCGCAGCATCACCATCTTCGGTTAGCCCAAAATAAAAAGTTGGTGCAATAGCATCAAAGCTACCCGTCGTTAAATTATTGACCATTCGGTTGCTGACGTCTTGCCAAGAGACTTGCACGCCAGCAGCACGCGTAATTCTATCCATCTCTTGTTCAAATACTGTGGACCAAATATCCAGACAATTTTGCACGTAAGGCACCACGCCCTCCGGCCAAGAAGTATTTTGTAATTCACAGCCATACTTATTCAACCACTGGGTTTGTCCAAAAATCCAATTCCATATTTCATTACTATATTCAACCGTCAAATGGCGCTCCGTTTCCAGATTATCTCTAAACAATTCTGCCATCGCTTGTATGTATTCATCGTTGGCTCGGTGAGGCACACAAACCCAACCATCGAGGTCAAAATCGTTTAGCAACTTAATCATCATTTCATAAGGAATCCCTTTATTGGTCGCCCAAGTATAATGATCCATTTGTGCGCGATCTTCCCAAGCAAAAAGCGACGGATCATCCCAAGAACCATTATTGGGTTGCCCCCAACTATTCGTCGTCCCCCAATCCATGAAACGAACTGATGGAAAGATGGACATTTTTTCTACCCAAAGGGAATGAAAAGGTTCCGTCTCATAAGTCATTTCCGTACCAGGCATTAACACTCGAATATTATGAATAGGATCGTTAATATCCGATGCGACAATCGTCATTTCAAGCACGTTATCAATTGGATTTAGAAAATCAAATGTAATGCGATTCGAATTGGTTTGTTGTAGATTATCGTAACCACCCCAAAAACTAAGTTCTCCCGTACCTTCCCACAGCACCGTATATTCTCCAACGGGCCAGCCATCTGTGATGGCCCAAATCGTGACTACGCGTTGATCGTAGATGGCATTACCAATGGTTTGCGGAACGTGAGTTGGATAACCGTCTGGTCGATAACTCAAGTCGTCGGCGTGACCGGAATCAAAAGGATCGGCGGGGTTCCCATTGTCTTTGGTATACCATTCTCGGGCATTGTGCATCAAATCTACAAATGGAAGTTCGGTGCCATAATCAACTAGTCCGCTCAAGTTGGTTCCAAATTGAAGTTTGCAGGCTTCGCTCAATTGTGCGGATAAGCTTAAGGAGAAGATAACGAAAAAGAGGGTTAGGAGGCTTCTCATGTTTTTGTGATTTTCTTAGGCGACAAATGTTTGGATCAAATAGTTTGGTGCAAAGTTAGTATTTTTTTGAGTTAGTAATACTACCTACACTAGGCATTATGCAAAACCGCTTTCGGTTCCAAAAAGCTTATTAAGCATTAGGTAGTTAAGAAACTAAAAATTCATTTCGACTAAAACCTACGGTAACACAACTTCATTTATTAAATTGAAATACTAGATATTCCATGAAGCAATGGATTAGATTCTTTGAGAGAAACTATCTAGTGAATCAAAAAATTGACTCCGTTTAATTAAGTGTGGAATGATGAATTTCAACTAACTTAGATTACAGTGTAGTAAACTAATCGGGAGCTAAATACCAATAAGCTTCTACTATATATCTTGATTCAATAAAAAACAAACTTATCGTACAGTGAATACTCCTACAATAGAATTAAGTATTGCATTAAAAAACAAATACGACATATTGTTTTTTTGATCAAAAAATTAATATATTACATTCATTACCAACACATTGATTTCAATTTTTACTACAAAATAACTACAGTAAAAATAAATACAACAACACTTCTGCTCTTTAAACCCTTAATTAGGGCTTACCAAGTAAGCACTTCGATCTATTAATTTTTCTATTAATAAGATTACTAAACGCCTATTCATAATTAGATAATTATATCATTTTGGTTCCAATATTTCAATTACGAAATCATTGACAGACACCTTATTAAAACTTCCTAACAAATGACAACTTACAGAACGTCACTCTATACCATATTTGTAAAATTAGAGAATGCAGATAACGATTTTTTACTCGTGCATGGATATACGGGAGCAATGGATTTGGTAACCGAAAATGTTGCTTCTTTTTTAAGAAAGGGTGCAAAAAAAGATAAAAATGGCAACTATCCTATTGAAGAAGAGACATTTAAGACATTAACGGAGAGAGGCTACCTTACGGATAAATCTCCCGTAGAGGAGAAAGAAGTCGTCTATGAAATGGCAGATATCTTTCACAAAAAAGATTCAATGATCAAGAGTTTTCTCTTCTTGGTTGCTTATGATTGTAACTTTAGATGTCCTTACTGTTATGAGAATACAATTTCTCATGATGGAAAAGCTTGGTCCAAAAAAGTATTTACCAAAGATGCTGTTGATCGTGCTTATGAGACTATGCTAGAAGTAGAGCCAGACCGAAAACAACACTACAATACGATCATTCTTTATGGTGGAGAACCGTTGTTGGTTGAAAACAAGGATATTGTTGAGTACATGGTCGAAAGAGGCGTTAAAGAAAAATATATTTTCCAAGCAGTAACCAATGGCTATGATTTAGAACATTTTGCACACTTATTGGGACCTAATAAAATTGAATATTTACAAATCACCGTAGATGGTCCGCCAGAGAAACATAACGCAAGAAGAACCCATTATTTACATGGAAATTCTTTTGAAAAAATCATGACTAATATCAAGCTTGCTCTTGACCTTGGTACCAAGGTCAACATTCGTATTAATACCGACTTAAACAATTTGGAAGACATCAAAACAGTCAATGAATTATTTAAAAGCTTGGGCTTCTTTGATTATAAGAACTTCTATGCGCACTCTGCTCTAATTCATGGCGATTCTAATGACAATATTAGTTGCAACGTTATAATGTCAACACCAGAAGAAAGCTTAAAAGCGGTAAAGTCAAGTAAGACTCCAACATTTGAAGTTGAGGACAAAGGTTTTTACGATCCGGACAGTCAATATATAGACTTCAATAAGGAAGAAGATCGATACCAGGAAGACCTTAAGGAATTGGTTTTCCATTACGACGGAGATAAAGAGAACCCTTTACACGATGAAATTGATCGGATTCAACTATTAAATCGCAGCAAGTATATTGATAGTTATTATGAAGATGTAAAGGAAAATCCGGCAAGTGCACATATGATTAGTTGCCAAGATTTTGGTTTAAGAGAAACCATTCTTAAGGTTTTAGACAAAGGGAATTTGATGCCATTTAAAGCGACTTTTTGTGGTGCTCAAACAGGAATGTTGATTTTTGACCCTTGCGGAGACTTATACACTTGCTGGGAAACGGTAGGAATGGACAAACACAAAATTGGTACTTATAAAGAGAAACTAGAATTTTTTGAGGAAGAAATGGCACATTGGTACGGTCGAAATATCAGTAAGACACCAGCCTGTAGTAAATGTAAATATGCCTTTTTCTGTGGTGGTGGCTGCCAAGCGCATGCCCTTGCAGAAGGAAGAGGATACAACTCTTCCTATTGCGACGGCTTTCCCAGAACATTTCAGAAAGTAGTACCCAGAGCTTACATTGAACATATTCAAAATACGAAGCAAAATAAAGAACAAAATAAAGAAGTGGTCTAAGCATATTTCTCACTTCTGAATTCAAATTGGATATCATGTTTTAGGTTTTTATAAACTCGACCTAAAATTTTTTCTTAACATTTAAATATTATTAATTATGTCTTCAATTAAAAAAAACAAGAAAGAAATCGTTTCATTGAACCCTGAATTGTATGAAAACCTTTCTATTGACAAATTAGAAGAAAGACTTGAAATGGGTTGTTACATTCAATTTAACAAGGCTTAAAATAGAAGCTTTATTAAAAATTAGTAAAGCTACTTTTTTAATTCTCGTGGTGATAATATATTACTTCGGTGGCTATCATTTTTTCTTATGGTACTACTGAGCTTAGGTTTCAAATTAAAGCAATTTAAATCCTGAAAGCAATCTATTCATTACCATTTCAAAACCCGAGCGGAAAAAATATTTTTTCCTATTATTTTCCGCTCGTGTTTATCTTCTTTTACCGTTACTACAAAAAATTCTTTTACGATTAAGTAAGTCACCCAAAAAACGCCTTGGTGTAATTTACTACCGATCCAAAATCAATTTATATGAAAACTATTGATCGAGATATTGAAAATATTATCAAGGAATATCAGTTTTCCTTTAAGGAATCCAACGCAAATATTATTACCGATAGTTCTCAGTTTAGTTCTTTTGATAAGTTATTTTACGAAGCTTTTCCCAATTTATCATTTGAGCAAAAAACAAAGGTCAATTACATCTCAGACTTGCTATACATTGCCGTAATGACGACCGATAGAGTCATTGATAATCAAGAAGAAAGTTACTGGCAAGAGTTGGTGTTTTTTTCAAAAATTCTATGGGAAAAAGCTCAACTCAAATTAGTTCAACTCTTTCCGGTAGATCATGCTTTTTGGGAATATTACAACAAATATAATCGACAGTTTATTCAGGCTTGTTTGCTGGAGCAAAAGTTACATTTCAAAAAAATTCAAACTTATAGCCGAGAAAGCTTTAATACTATCGCTGCGGGTAAAGCAACCATTGCTAAAGTTCCCATTATTGCGATGTGTTTTTTGGCAGATCAAAGTAGTTTTATTCCGAAGTTAGAACTTTCCATTGACCACTACTTTACTGGATTGCAATTAAAAGACGACCTCATCGATTGGCGTATCGACTTAAAAGAAAAACGCTACTCCTATTTATTGACACAAGTCATACGAGATAAAAAATGGGAAGATCAGTTAGCGGAAATTCATGTAGATGCTATCGGAAGAGTTATTTTTTACGCGGATTATGCCGTCACTACTATCAAAGAAGCGCTACAACTATATCAACAAGCCATTGAGTCTCTCGAAAATATTGACTGCACCGATTGGAAAAAATTTATTGCTAATGATACTAAAAACAGCAAAGGATTGCAACAACACATTGAGGACACTGTTGCACAGGAAATAGAAAAAATAGAAGTTATGAGCTAGAATTTTATAGCTCCCCATACAAGGCCAATAGCGCTTATTCTAAACTTAGCTTATAGAAAATGATCCACGCTTTTCAAAATGAACATCAACAGTTTGGTAAATCTCGCTTACTCTACGTTCCCAGCGTGGTAAAAGAAGCGCAGGAAGTAGATTGGGTCGCCTTCAAAAAAGAAAGAATCCAATATCTTAATTTAGCCGTAAATGCTCGTGGAGAAGTTAGTAGTGTCATCTTGCATCCACTGCTAGAACAATCTGCTCAAAATATTTTCACTAATTTCATGAGTGCAATTCTACTTTCTTGGGAAGCCGATATTCCTGGGGATTTACTTAGTGCAGAAAATAAACTGAGGATTCGCAAACTTTTAGCTAGTCAAGAAAAAGAAAATGGACTTTGGTCTTTTTTTAGTCGACAAGAATACTTTACCGATTGGGATGATACTTCCGTGGTCAGAAAATCTTTTCCTGCGAGAACGGACTTTGACAATTGCCAACTACTCGACACTTACGAAAAAGGTCAACTAGTTGAAACATGGACGGGGGAAATTCCTGCCAGTTTCTTACACGCTGATGCAGACTTATCCGTCAACCTCAATATTGTGGAATATTTACTGGCTTCTCGCTCCTTGAATTTAATTCCTAAAGTAGTAGTTGCATGGTCTCAAAAAGTATTACAGCAAAATGGGAAACTCTATTTTTCTCTTTATTATCAGTCTCTTCCATTTTTAATGTATCAATTAGCTAAGTTATTTTATCATTTTCCCAAAAACAAAGAAGCGTATCCTCTACTTTATAAACAACTCAACGTGAAATTACAAATGCGAAAATTTGTATTTAGCAATTTTCTCTCTTTTGCCTTTACCCAAAATGCACTAGCCTACTGCGAAGGAACAACTAACGCTTCAGCTAAGCTAAACTTAATGCGTTCTTTTCTACAATTAAAAGAATACTATAGTCCTTCTCCTTTTTTTTATGGTCCAGGAGGATGGTATGGTGCAAGTGCCATTAGCGACTTATTAGTTTTGGAATATTTAAGCCTAGCCAAAAAATGAAAGAACTTACACTAGACCTATCGATAAAAAACTACGTTGTATTTGAAGAACTATTGTTTCATTCTATCCTCTTAGAAATGCAGCATCTACCAAGAGTAGTTTCAAATTTGTTTCGCTCTAGTTGGCAGCTACCAAAAGAGAAAGCCATCTATTGTTTTATCCATGTTCAGTTAGAAAAACTTCCATTCCTTGAAAAAATGGAGCAACTAAACATCTTAAGACAACTTATACTTAGAAGTTCGATTTTTCATTTACGGCAATTAAAAGATAAACAGGAGTATTTATATTTATATTTTGATTTACTCACGAGCGAACTGAATGCAACTTTAGCACAACAAGAAAATTTTAACGGATTGATCAGGAGTTTGAACTATGGTTATGTGCTTTTATCAACAAATTCCATCTATACTACAATGGATAAAGAAATATCCGCCGTTGAAGAATGGGTTAATTGGTACTATCTCGGTCTAAAAGAATTTCTCTATCACAACCTTAGTTATCCAAAGGATGAGCTAACGGAAAGCTTATTTCATTTATCTTTTCTAAAACAGTATTTGAGTAAAGCTCCAGAAAATAATTACTTGCAAGAAGAATTTGAACAACAATACCAACGCTTGAAAACGCAAGCTATGAATACGGAAATAGAAAGTGTTGTCTCTTTACTCTAAAGTCAAATAAGGAGACCAATACGAATAGTTCCAATCTATTTTTTAAAGACGTTGTTTTAAAATATAAAATGAGTAAATGGAAGTAGCGGAAAAAGAATTACAAAATACTTATAAACTAAAGGAAGGAGTCCAAGTCTTGGATTTTCACACTTCCCACGAGGAGAAACAATATCTTCTAGAATTAGACACCGAACGTTTTGAAATCAACAAAGGGATGGCTGACTTAATTCGATTACTCCAAAAAGACCTTCCTTTAGAAATACTCGCAAAAGAGTATGCAGCGCTCAAAGGCGTGAACTGCAGCCTGAATGAATTTAGCTGGATTCTAGATCAATATCTTCGTCCACATGGCATTTTACAAGATGAAACGATCGGGGTAAAAGATAAAAGTTTACTCTCCAATTATGTATATTGGAAGCACGATTTACTTAAATCAGAAACAGCCGCACCACTGATTAAACAACTCTCTTTCCTCTACCACCCAATGGTACTCAAGGTACTTTTTCCTGCACTCGTGTTACTGCACGTCTACTATTTTTATTTTGTTCAAACTGTAGACTTTTCCATTACAAATATTCCGATTACCAGTTTAGCATTATTGTACCTACTGTATATGATTTCTTTTTTGTTTCATGAAATCGGTCACGCAACGGCAAGTCATCGTTACGGTGCAAAGTTTGGTAATATTGGGTATGGTTTCTATTTATACTTTCCCATTTTGTACGCAGATGTAACGGACGTCTGGAAACTTACAAGAATACAACGTACTATCGTCGATCTTGGTGGCATTTATTTTCACCTAATTTTTAGTGCTTTTCTAATTGGCATTTCCTTTTATTATCCCAACAATTTTTTGAGTTACTTAATTAGTTTGGTTTCTCTGGCCATCGTTTTTAATTTCAATCCATTCTTTCGATTTGATGGATATTGGATTTATTCTGACCTGATTGGAGTTCCTAATTTAAGGGAACGGTCTTGGGAATTGGTCAAATACTATTACGATAAATGGACTGGTAAAAAAACAGAAACAACTCCTTATCTCTTTCGTATTCAAAAAAAAGAAAAAATACTTTTAGCTGTTTATGCTTTATTAAGCAATGTCTTTTTTATCTATATTTTTTATAAAATTCCACAAATTCTAATTGGTCTAATCCTAGCGTATCCAGCATTACTGGCTACCACCATTAGTAAACTCAATGCAACCCTCACCGAAGGAGATTGGGTAGGTACATCTTATGCGATTGGAGAGATATTGACGCCAAGTTTCTTTATCTTTGTTCTTTTCTTTTTAATATATAATATGGGAAAAGCCTATCTAAAACCCTTCTGGAACAAAAAAAACCGTAAGGTTTTGAAGGAAGCTCTTTAGCGAAGTGAATGCTTGAGGATAAAATTTTGCTATTCAAGTTTTAACTATTGCATCAGGCTTCCACAGCGCAATTTTTCTGCCTAAAATCAAAGCGTTATTTTAGCTTCAAAAACTAAGCAAATCAACAATCAATGCTGAAGCGCCTGCAACTCCCCTATTCCAAGGTCAACTAAACATTCTGCCCGAGGTAAACGAATCTCAAAAATACTACCTTTTCCCACCTGACTTTGCAAATGAATTTCTCCGTTTAATTGATCCACAATTTTCTTACAAATAGATAAACCTAAACCACTTCCCTCGTAATTGTTTTGGGTATGTAAGCGAGAAAACATCACAAAGACTTCTTCGTAATACTCCTGTGATATACCAATTCCATTATCTTCCACAAAAATGGATAAAAATGCAGCCGTTTCTTGGGTAGAAATTTTGACGAGTGGAGCCGCAGATTCGTTGTATTTGATACTATTTTCGATTAAGTTTTGAAAAAGCAAAATTATAGAAGAGCGATTCGCTCGAATGGAAGGTAGCTCGTTTAACTTTATAATGCTCGCTTTATTTTCTTTGATGTAACCCGCTAGGAAGTTTTGAATTTCTGAGAATAATTTATTCAGGTCAATCACCTCTAGCTTATTTTCTTTTTCTAGAACGGAGAGTTTTGAATATTCTAAAGTGTCCATAATCAGGTTATTCAATCGAATTCCTCCTTTTTTGATAAAGGTTAAGTACTCGTGTACACTTGGATCGCTGTGAGATTTCAACCTTCTTTCCAATAGTCCAGTAAAACTCACGATGTCGCGCAAGGGTGTTTTTAAATCATGAGAAGCGATGTACGCAAACCGCTCTAACTCGGTATTCGATTTGGCTAAATCTACATTCGAGTTTTCTAATTCCTTCGTTCGTTTTTCGATGGCTTTTTCAAGAACTTCATTATAACCCTTACTTTTTCGATACGCGAAAAAAGAGATCAGCACTAAAGAAAAGAACAATAGCGCGATTGTAATCGCCAATAATGCGATCTTTCCTCTACTGTCATTTTGTACTTTAAGTAATTTATTTTCTTGCTCATTGGTCAGTAACTGATACTTGTATTCTGAATTAGAGATTTTTTCTTTTGTATTAATTTGCGCTAAGCTATCTCTTCTCGTTGATAATCGTTTTTGCAGAGAAAGCGCTTTTTTATAGTTTTTCGTTTCGTATTCGATGTTGTATAAAACGTTTAGTAAATCTTCCAAATATAAGTTAGCCGAATTTTCTGTGAGGTAATCCAAGGTCTGGTTCGCTAAACTTCTTGCTTTTTCGTATTTTTTCTCCCGTAAGTACACTTCACTCAATACACGTTGACTAAAAACCTTGCCCGTGGCATAGCTCGTGTGATTGGCTACGCCCAATGCGATATTGGCAAATTTTTTCGCGGCGGGATAATCTTGCTGGTTTAATTTGACGTCCGAAATAAGGTAATTGATGGTGCAATAAGCCAGCGTATCTTTCATATGGTGACTTAATTCCAACGTTTTTTCAAAACGCTCCAAAGCTTCGTCCCACTTATTCTGCTTCATTAAGATGTAACCAATATTTCCGTAGCTAAAAAATTCAAATCGCTTAAATCCTTTTTCCCGACTCACCCGCAGGCATTTCTCGAGATACTCCAAAGCAAGTTCATAATTTTCTTCTTCGCGGTGAAGTAGTCCAATATTATTGAGTTGCTTCATAGCCCCTTCAAACAAACCATTCGCTTCGTTAATTTTTAAAGCTTTATGATAGCTTTCGATTGCCAGGGCGTGACTTCCCTTAAATTGATAATTCAATCCTAAGGAATGGTAAGCCTCCGCGTGCAGCGCGGCATCACCTAGCGCTTCCGCCTGAAGAATCGCATCTTTAATTAATGTAAAGGCAGTATCAACCTTACCTTGTTGTTGGTAAATTTGTACAATTAATAAATTCGAACTTAATAATTTGTGGGCATCAAAATCCTGACTCAGCCTTTTAGCTTCTTGGGCTGCGTGCATGGCTGTTGGCGCATCTGTCCTAATATTCTCTTTTGCGAGCAAAAGGTATTCGTCAATCTTTGCATTTTGTTCTTTTTGGCTTAAAGGCTGATCCGATCGGAAAGCCGCTACTTTTTGTGTCAGGACAAGACACCAGAGAAAGAGTAAACTGTATATGGTAGTTTTCTGCAAAGTATTATGAGTTAGTTGACAGGTCGGAAACGGTATATTCTACCATTTATCTTCCACACAAGTTGTGCCAACGAGCTAGCTTTTCAAGAAACCGTACAGATAAAAAAAAGTATAATTTATAACTATTTAAGATTGTTTATTTTGGAGAGTTGATACACCATCCCACAATTTGATTACATCCAACAAAATGGACGCTTCCTTGCGGATTCAAGAAAACCATTTCAACATTTATTTTATTACAAAGTATTTTCTCCGAAAAAATACTGCCAAAAAAGGCTGATTCTTTGATTGAAGTTGTTTAAAAATAGCTAGATGATTTATTTGCAAGCCATTGATTTCCAATATTTCAGCTAATTTCACCCCCATTTTAAAACAACTTCATTGAAAGCAATGCCTTTAAGTACCAATACAAATTATTTTACTTATTAACTTGCCTCATCTTTTGACCAGTCTTTTCGTTACTCAAAGCCTTCCTAAGCAAAGGCTTAGGGCGGTTTTCGTGCCTCAATACTGATCAAAATCTAACACCATTTAATGGCAAATTAATTTTGTCTTAGTACTTACCAACTATTTTTCGAATTATTTAGCTTTTCAATTTTCGGGAACGACTTACAAAAAAGTACCAAACCGTTCCGAGTGACAAGTATATCCATTGGGATTGCGAACCAAGTAGTCTTGGTGATTCGGCTCTGCCGGCCAAAATTTTGTATAAGGCTCTAAGGTTGTTTTTACTGCTGCTTCCCACCTTTTGGAATCATCTACGATTTTAATTACTTCTTCCGATATCATTTTTTCTTCCTCATCTTGAAAGAATATAGCAGAACGATAACTTGAACCGATATCGTTTCCTTGTCGGTTTACCGTCGTTGGATTATGGATTCTGAAAAAGTAATCCAAAATTTTTTTAAAAGAAGTTTCATTCGCATCGTAAGTAATTTCGATCCCTTCTGCGTGCCCGGGATGGTCGCGATAGCTTGGATGGTCATTAATTCCACCAATGTAACCGACTTCCGTATCTTTTACGCCTGGTCGTACTCTAAACAAATCTTCCATTCCCCAAAAACAACCACCTGCGATATATGCTTTTTTTAAATTATCCATTTCTATTTATTTTTAATCTTAAATTTATCTTTTAACTTCTTTTAGAAGGACGTGAAAAATAGACATTATTTTCAAATCGTAGTCAATTAACACTGAAAAATTACGTTTTGTTTAGAAAAAAATAAAATTCCAGTACCTCATCACTAGGACTGATGAAATATTGGAATCGTATTGCTCCATTAAAAAAAAGGTATAGACTTAAGTTGGTTTTGGGATGTGCTATGAATTTAGTCCAAATCAGTCAAAGTCATTTAGGATGATTTGATTTGTATGGATACTCAAACCTAGACCGTTAATTCAAAATAGAAACCTCACTTTCTTTTGTCCTTAACGCTTCGTCATTTTCAACTATTGCTTTTACCAGTAGGTTTGCCTTAGGCAGCTTGTTGGCGACTACCATTAATGCCTTTTTGCTAAAAAGCGTTGCCTTTTCCCAATCTTTTAACTCTTTATAGTTTTCAGATAAATTCAAATAGGTTTGACCTAGTAGTCTTGTAATTGTAAAGGTAAATGTTTCCTGCTGTTCAAGAATCTCAAGTATTTGATACTGCTTTTCTTTGGCGGAGTGATAATCTTCTTGATAAAAATCAACCATTGAAAAAACATTTAAAGTGGTTACGGCTTCAAGAAAAGAAGTATTCGGTAATTTGGAAACCAAATTAGTAAGTTCTCTTAACACCTCGTCTGCAGCCTCCTCTTTTTCCAAGGCTCGCAAGAGAAAATGTTTTAGATCATAGAGGTTAAACGTTAACTCAACGTAAGTATCTGGGAGGTTTTCAAATTTTGAAATAACTGTTGACAAGTAATCTTCCGCTTCCGTTAATTTTTCTTCTACTAAGAATGAACTCAAAATTGTTAAATCTTCATAACAAAAACCTAAACTCATAAATGGGCTAAGATTTTCTTCTTGCAATAATTCCTTTCTAATTTCTAAAATTTGATTCCGATGAAATTTGATTTGAGCAGTATCACCTTCTTCAATGGCTAGGTAAAGACTTGAGGAATGATAATAGGGTAAGCTTTCGCTACTAATAATAGATTTTAAGTTGAACAAAAGATCATTTGCTTTTTTAAATTCACAATCTAGAATGGCAAATTCAGCAGCTGTAAAATCCGCCTCAACTTGAAAAGATGCTGGTACCGAAGCGGATGCTTTAAAGGCTAAAATATTTGCTAAATGCTTTTTAGCTGCTTTCGCTTTCCCTAAAATTTTATCGGAATTTGCCAGACGTAAGGTCGTATAGGCAACTTCAATCAAACTGTCTTTTGGGAATAACGTACTTCTATTTTGTAGATGCGTCAATCGTTTTTTTAAAACCTCATTAACGCGTTTTTCCTGCCTTAAATTAAAGCGATAAGCATGCTCTAAATAATCTAAATCTCTCAAGTAAGTATAAGAATCATCCTCAACCAAATCCTCCTCAATAGCTTTAGTAATTTCCTCCATTTTTTGCATTAACTTTCCTTCAAAATTTATGGTGGTGTCATTTTGAAGTAGTTCTTGTATCGATAATAATTGGACAATATCCTCTTTGTTTAAAGGACAAAGCTGTATTGATTTATCAAGGTAATCATTATACCTATCTAGAAAATAATCTATATCCAAATGGGCATTTGGATTATACATCAAGTATATATATTCTTCAAAAACGACTTCTCCATGCAGACAAAAATCATCTCCAGATAAACGACTCGTAACCAAATCACCTTCCTTGATATAATGCGCTACCTCATTCCATAAACCTTGATTCTTCTTGGCAATAATTACATTTTTCAACGCATAAATACTATCTATTTTGCTACTAGCATAATGAAGAGAACTATCGCAGTTTGCATAGTATTTATTTAAGTCATTAAGATAAAAATAGGAACCACTTAAAAGGGAATAAATCGCAGTCTCTTTGCGTTTTACAATGTTAGTGATGTCTTCCAACAACTTACTGCTCGTCAGAAAATTCCTTTGGTTATAGGCGGAAAGAGCGGAAATCCAGTAAATGATATAATCTATTCCTTCTCGGAAAGAACCTTCGATAAAGCGATTATTGATCTGATTAACCTGTGCTGGCAAATCGTCAAAAGCGCTATTTACTGCAATCGTATCAACAAAACCCCACTTCGGATCGGTACTCCAATTTAAGTCAATCGTTTTTTGTTTCTCGTCATCAATATAAGTCGTTCCATAAATAATCATATCTGCATTATGCTTCCTCCGAATCTCCTCTGCCTTTACGTCCATCGTGTCTATAAAACGACCAGAAACAGCTACATTTTCAACAAATTGAACGTTTAGGTTCAAGTTGTATTCTTTATTTTTTTTTGTTAACGAACGTTCCAATAATTCTCCCATCCCTTTTGCTTCTAGCAAAGGTCTTGGTTCATAAAAAGGATAAATAAGTATTTTAAATTGCTGATCATTTTGACTAAACATAGCTTGATCCTGCTGAATAGCTGAACGTAAATCATCATATTTAAATAGAAAAAAGACCGACAAAACAATGACCATTGTTAATCCAATCAATAACTTAGGATTGGTTTTATAATTGGTGATTTTATCTCTTCCAATGATATCTCCTTCTCCATGATGTTTTTGTTTGAATGAATTCATAACCTATTATTTATTTATAATTTTATCTCTCCCAACGATATCTCCGTTACCAAAATGGTACATATTTTTTATGGTCTTCGTTGAATTAAATTGGTCATCTATTGACTTTTTTAGCACTGGGTTTTTATCATAATTTATTTCTACTTCTCGGCACAAATCAAGCATTGCATACCGAATTTGATTTTTAGAAATAGTGGCATGCTCAAAATTAACGACACCTAACCTTACTGCTTTCATCAGACTATTGTATCTACCGGATTGCAAGATGACTTCATCAAGTAACGGACTGTTATCAAACAATTCCTTAAGTTTTTTTATGGCTAAAGGCAATTCATCTTTACTAATAAGTTCCATGATGTTTTTAACAAATTTTTCCATTTTTCTGACTTTTATAAGCTATTCTTATTGAAAATTTTTCTTATTTTTTAGAAGTGCAACAAACAGAAACCTACTGCTTGGTAAACATCCCACTAACCGTCTGTGAGCGCTCCGTCAGTTTAATAATGTAGTTTCCGGCAGCAAGAAACGATACGTCCAATTCTTGTACCTGCAACTGACCGGGAAGTGCCCTAATCGGCTTTCGCAACAAGCGCTGACCAAGCAGATCGTATACTTCCAAAATGGCAGAAGCAGAAGATAAAGTAAATTCTAGTTTTAGACTTGCATCCGTTGGTACTGGATAAATTCGATGGAAAAAACTTTGTCCGTCCAGACCATTTGTACTATTAATACTTTCAACTTCGAAACTAGCCATTACCACACAACCTGCTGCATCCGAAACTGTCACCGTGTAAGTTCCTTCCGCTAGCCCAGTGGCGGCATTGCTATTCAGGGCTAGATCGTGCGACCATTCATAAAGTAGTGTACCACTTTCCCCCGTAACTTCCAACTCAAGACTACCATTACTCAAGCCGCCACTGGCTGGAATATTTTCTACCACAAATACACTCATACAATTAGGCTCACAAGCCATTTTAATAGCTTCCTGATTCGCAACAAAGTCTTTGCTTCGCACAAAGAAACAATAGCTACTATCCGCCACTCCAATATAAGTATAGCTGGTATCCTGCAAGTTATTCGCTAAGGGTAAAAAAGGACCATTATTCACCGAACCGTAAAGTGCATAACTAGCCACGCCACTTCCAGCGATACTATTAACCTCGTCTGTTCCTGACCAAGCAAGTTCATACATATTATTGGTTTGCTCGTTGGTATGGAGAAAAGATTCGGGTGCATCCGCATCAATGGTATTAAAATCTACATTCGTTTCAATCGCCGCATTGTCATCAAAAATAATACTCGCTTGTGCATGAATAACATCTCCAGTCTCGGCAGCATTAGACGGGCGAATCGTAAAATTAACGAATCCCTCTCCTACTCTTGAAATCGTATCATTGACGGGGAGAAAACCTGCGTCTGCGGGTAAGGTTGTCGCTTGTCCCGTCAGTGGATCTCGTGATTCAAAAATCCAAAAGGCAGTGCTATCCGCTGCGTTTAATCCTGCGGTAACTTGCAGCAGTACACCCAAAGAATCTGATAAATCAATTTGTGTATTGTAATAACTTAAATCCTCTGGGACAGAAAAATAGTAATCTCCAAAACCAAAATCTCCTAAGCGAAAAGAAAACCGGTTCAAGTCTGCATCAAACTTATGTTCAATGACAACGCGTTGAGCAGCAGCAGTGGCAAACTCAGGATCATTTTCGAAAAGAATGGTGTAGGGAAGCGTAGCCGATTTTGCGACCCATTTTTGAATATCGTAGCCAACGGGCGCAATGATTTCGTTTGGATCAACGGATCGGATAATGGGAATGGTGATGATGGGTTCGTCGGAACCGGGAGGAGTGTCGTTGTCGTCATCGTCCGAATCATCGAGTAAATCCTGTAAACCTTTAGCTGCGTCTTCTAACTCTTTTACTAATTTACCACAAGCTGTTTTATAAAATAATTTCTTCGTTAAATGATCATCCTCTCCCTCTTCATCATCAAGGGATTCCATAATCTGTTCGATTAAAAATTTAACTGATTTATAGTCATATTCATGTTTTTTTCCTGCCAACTTCTCACCAATATTTCCTGGCTTTAAACGTTCTATTTTTCTCAATTGTGCTCTGCAAACCCGACCTATCTTTCTAAGGATTCTATAAAGCTGATTTGTTTTATATTTTCGGTAAAACTTGGATCTAGCCAGAGCCTTTAATAGATTTCTTTTGATAAATTTTCCGGCTAAAGAGATATGTTTAAAGGAAAAACGATAAAGTTTATAAAGTCCCTTACCCACGGCAATTATAGCTCTAATTTGCAAAATAAATTCTCCTGATGGATCAATGTAAGTTTGAGGATTATTTTCAACGTAGAGATAAGGGTTTAAGCTCAATGGACGATCATAAAATCCTTCAAAATCATCTTTCGTTTGAAATCGTCCAATTGCTGCATTGTAATATCTCGTGCGATAGTAATATAACTCAGACTCTGTATCCCATTCTCGTCCCGTAAAACTAATTGTATTTTTGACATTTTCTTCTACGCTCTCAAAGTTACCAAATGCATCATAGGCGTACGTATTTTCAATTCCCCCGACAGCATTAGTAAGACTGATGATACTTCCTAAGCCATCAATATGATAAAAGTAAGAGGCTTGATTTCGCTTCATGCTAATCCAACTATCCACTCCTAAAGCTGTTGTATACCGCGCTTCTATATCGTTATTTCCATTCAATTCAAGAAGTGTATTCTCGCCATCTAACACATACCGTGTCACTTCGTTTCCAACCACTTTGCTAATCCGGTTCCCAAATGGATCGTATTGATAAGTTACGAGGGTAGCATCGGGTAGCGTGATACTTACCAATCTATTATCACCATCGTATTCATATTGAGTTTGATTCGAGCCATCCATTTCTTGAATTAAGTTTCCATTTTCATCAAATAAATAAGTGGCTCCTCCGCTAATAGATGCAAGTCGATCTGCTGCATCGTAGAGGTAATTGACTCCATTCCCTGCTATTCTATTTCCAGCGCCATCATAACTAAAAGTCTGGTTGAGAACTGAATTTTTCTGAACACTGAGTAATTGGTTGTTTTCATCATAAGCGTATGACCAAACAGTCCCATCGGTTTCAGTAGTTGTAATTCTATTTCCATTCCCATCGTACTCATATTGATAATTAGCGATAGCTGATCCGTCACTACGTTTGTTTTCTAAAGCAATGATTCGACTCCCCGTATCGTAGCTATAGTTAATAGTTGTACCATTATGCTGCTCTTGTCTCACCAACCGATTAGCATTGTCATAAACAAATTTAGTAACTTCATTATCTGGATTTTTAATTTCAATAAGTTGACTATTTGCATTATAGGTATAAAGCGTAATTCCCGTTGGGTCAGTCATCTTAGTTCTATTTCCTGCGGCATCGTATTCATACGAAATCAAAATCCCCCAGTTTAAGATCGTCTTTGAGGTTTCTCTATTATATTCATCATAAGTATAGCTCAACACCAAATCATTATTCGCACAATAGACTAGATTGCCATTTGCATCATAATCATAAGTATCCGTATTGCCTTCATAACTTCTTTGCGTTAAGCGATTTAAAGCATCGTATTGGTAATTGGTCACCTTACCATTCGCATCAACCTTACTTACCATATTCCCATTAGGACTATATGAATACTGTGTACGATTTCCAATAGCATCTTTCTCTTCTGTGAGTAGGCTACGACTATTATAAATGAAGCTCCGCTGATTCCCATTTCCATCAACAATCGCCGTTAAATTATTCGATGGATCGTATTCGTAACTAGCGGAGATTGAACCTAAGCTAGCTTGCGTAAGTCTATGGCTTGCATCATAATCATAAATCATTTCATGACCATTTGCGCTTGTCTCTTTGATTAAATTAGAAGCTGCGTCGTATTCAAAATTAAATTCATTATTCAAATTATCTCTTGCCTTTTTCAGTCGATTTAAAGCATCATATTCAAAATAATTTTTAATTCCTTCTCCATAATCCGCTTCCATCAAATTTCCAAGTTCGTCGTAAATAAAAAGTTCTTTTACGTTTCCATCAGGGTAATTTATTTCAGTAATATCATTATTATCATTATAACTTAAAGAGCTTACTTCTTCATTTCCATCACTCAGGCTAGTTACATTTCCTTGATCGTCATAAGTTAAATTAAAGTCTATTCCTCCTGGTTGCTGATAGGTTAATAAATTTCCCTCCGAATCGTATTGCATAGTTGTAGTATTCCCTCTTTTATCTGTCCAACTAGTCAATCTATTCAAACCTTCAAAACTCAAACTTTGTTGATTAGATGCAGGGTCTATCACTTGTAAAACATTTCCTTGCTCATCGTGATTTACTTGATAAGTATTTCCTTCTCCATCCGTTAAGGTCTTGATATTTTGATCTACATCATACGCATAGCTCGTACTGAATCCACAACAAGATCCCACCCGAGATTGAAGTTGCCCTTCTTCATCATAAACAAAAGTTGTCATCCGATCGCCAGTCGTATTTTTCTCTACTACAAAACTTGTTTTTTGATTAGGAGCATATTTTATTACTAATTTTGTTAAACAACTTTCTAAATGACTTACTTTACTAAAGTTATCATATTTTATATCCAAGAAATCTGCTCGCTCATTTAAGACTTGCACCAAAGAACTACCCTCATAACTATAAATCACCTGACCGCCAATAGGATTAGTTGCTTCCAGCAAATGCCCATCCGCATCATATACAAAACTCCAAGTCCTAGCTACCCCTAAATTATTATCAACGATTGTTGTGAGTAAACCGTCTGTCCAATTCAAGCTAATGAAGCGACCAGATGGGTCTTCGATTTGAATTAATTCGCCGTTCGCGTTATAATTTAAATTGATGGTATTGTTGTTCGTGTCTTCTATTTTAGTGAGTTTGCGGTGCGTTGCATTTTCAAAATAATACTTCCAGTCATATTTAGTGGTCAAGAAAAATTTATCACCATCGTAGGCTTCCCAACGATCAAATATTCCATTGGGTGCAGTGAAGTTCCCATCCGAAAAGGTAAAATAATCGCGACGACCATCCGCTCGTTGCAAGTAATAATTAGTCCCCGTGGAATCTAACTCATAGTTCATTCCGTAATTCAGCACAAAGCCTTTTCCGTACCCCGTTTGTACGGTATCTCTAAAACTATTGTAGGCAAATTTGACCATAATTCCCAAGTCAGCATTAGGGATTTCTAAAGCGATTCGCTCAAAAAATAAATTCCCATTGTAAGAATTTACTTGCACACCGTATGGACCAACGATGTTGGCGTGTGGAATATTCTGAGCAGTACTAATTTGGCAAAAACCAATTGCGAAAAGCGTGATAAAAAATATATGTTTCATTTTATTTTAGTTTTGATCGATGGAAACCTAAGCGTTTCCTAAATAAATATTGATGTTAGTAGCAGCAACCCATTTTGTTACAACTTAAAGATTCGAATCTTGATGAAGTCTTCATTACCACCAAGCGCCTTAGCGTAAAATTTACGGGTAACCGTACCACCCGGCGGAATAAATGGAAAAGATTGACTTCCTGCGTCAAAAGGAAAGTTTAAGTTGACCGATTCCATCTCTTCTTCAAAATTGGTTAGTTCCAAAGCAATCGGATATTCATTCTCACTCGCCAATAAGCGTTGTGGAATAGGTACATCAACATTAGAATTATTCGTGTAGCGCAAGGTAATTTGTACGGTTTGTCCTGGTCGAACCGACGGCGGGTGTAGCTTCTCAAAATCTAAAATAGAAAGATCCTCACTGACATTCAAGACCACGTATTCTCCTCCTCCAACGGCCAAAGTACATTCTCCCTGAGGAAGCAATTGGTTGCCAATCGTTCCTGTAACTACTGTAAATCCATCTTCCAAAATTGCTTCCTCTAAAATTGGATTCGTTCGTCGACAACGAACATCGTAGACGCCAATAGCGACATCAGTCAAATCAAAAGTGACATAAGCCATCGTTGAATTAATCAGCGCAACGGTGTTTGCTGTAATCGTTGCTCCGTTGTCCGCTACTAACCAAACTTCCATTCCTTCAACAAATTTTCCACCCGTAATCTTACTCGTTACTAGTCCCGTATTTCCTCCTTCGTTGGTTTGAATAGCCAATAAGTCAAAAGGAATCGTTTCTGCTTTCAAGGAAATCGTCTGTGTAGCGGAACCTTCGACGGCGTAAGCCATCACGTAATAAGTTCCTGCTGCCACCTCCGGAATGACCAGCGCTTGATTGGGCGAAAATACTTGTTCGTACCCAATATCATAAGTCGTTCGCGTAGGCATATATTCATAGGCTACATACAATTCATTAAAAGCCATTGGATCGTCGCTGTCTAGCGATATACGTATACTTGAACCTGCCTGTGCCGCAGAAACTTCTATTCGATAAAAAGTGGATAAAGCTAGTGGCGCAACTGCCGTAATTGCTGGATCATCAATAACGACTTCAGGGATTTCGATAAAAGTTGTGGTGAGACTTACGCCATCATTATTTGTTTCTTCACTTTCCAAAATGTTATTTTCCACGTCTGTCCGCACGAGTACAAAGTAATCTCCTCGGACTAGATCTGCTAAGCGTCCCGTCAAGGAAAAACTACCTTCTTGGGAAGGGAATAACTCAATGAGATATTCTTCGGTTCCTAATAAAACATCATTAACATCGTATACTTGATCTTTCGATAAATAAACACTTTGAGACAAAACTCCTTCAGCTGGATTTATACCAATATTTTTCAATTTCCAATTAACCGTCATTTCCGTTGCAATCGTATCGACGGCGGCAGCAATGATATTTTCTACAATTAAATCCGAGGGCTCGGGCTGTGTCAGAAATATTGCCTTCGAAGCACGGTTGTTGTTTTCATTCGCTTCTAGCACAGCGTTTCCAGCATCCGTTTGCAACACTAAAAAGTAATTCCCTACTGCCGTAATCGGAAAATCTGCCGTTAACTCACCTTCGTAACTTTCTCCGGCGGGCAGACTATCAAGCATTGCATTGGTGTCTCCTAATGCAATTCCATTAAGTGCTGTAGTACTGTTGGTAAGGAATGCTTTTTCTTTCCAATTGGTCAGTACGGTAGCGATAGTACTAAGGTTTGTGACCTTGTATTTAACAAGCATAGATTGCCCAGCAATTCCAGTATTTGATGCATTGGTTATTTCAATACTTAAGTCTGGCTTTGGAGGAAAAGTAACTGGATTATCAATTGGACCACCGTTACAACTTTCAGGCGGCAGAATGATTGCGTTATTGCTAATATCCGTTTCATTAACCACCGTAAAAAGATCCGTTACGAGCAATACGTAATAGGAACCATTTACATTTTCAGGCAGCGTAAACGTTTTCAGGTTGGCGTAACTTTGGTTGGATACTAGATCATTGAAATGTGGCCATTGAGCGATAATTAAAGTATCAATTTCAGGTTCCCAGACGTTGTTACTGGATAGTACAATACCGTCGTACCAATTGCCCGCTACGGTGGCGGCACTTCCCTCGTTTTCCGTTTCAAAATAAACCGTGGCAGAAACGCCGGGTAAAACTTTACAAGGAGGTTCTACATTTTGCAAAGCTAAATCTACGTTTTCAAAATCGTAACTTGTAATCGTCACTGGATTCATACTACGACGTATATTTAATTCACTCGTTTCGTAAAGTGCATTTTCTGCATCGGTAATTACGTAAAAATAATATTCGCCATCTGGAATATTATAGGGCAGCTTTATTTCAACTGATTTTTCGTACGTTGCACCAACCGCAACCGCTTGACTATGTGCTAATACTTTTATCAAATCTGCTTCTGCCGTAAAGGTATTACAAGCACAAATGTACAGTCGATCTTCCCAGTTTCCGATCGCGGAACTCATACCATTATTTTGTATTTCATAATTAAGTATAATCGTGTCTCCACCCGTTGCTGCCATCAAATTTGGTGCAATACTATTAACGACTAAATCAGGGTAACTACCTTCACTAATGGTAATTGGATTGACCGCCACACCGACATTATCGCTCCAAAGGTTATTTTCGTAGACACTCAGGTTAGCATTAGTTTGTACAATGAGATAGTAATCTCCCGGCACAGTGCCTGCTGGAATACTAACACTTTTAGTCCGAGCTAAAGCCTCGTTGGCAAGAATCGTAGTGTTGCCCGTTACACTTCCTAAGGCTAAATCAAGCCCAGGATCAAAATTAGGGTCTACCGATAAGTAAATATGATCTCGGAGTTGCGCATTAAGCAAATCCCCCGCCCCGATATTTTGATCTTTCCAACTCACAGACATACTCGTTCCTGCTACGACGGTACTGGGTATCGTTATTTCGGTTGGTGTCAAATTCGGAGAAACCACTTCGATCGAATCTACGACACTAAGATTGTTTCCTAAATCTGTTTCTGCGATGGCGTTTGTATGGTTAGTTTGAACAAATATGTATAACCAACCCGTATGATTATTCGGTACTTGAAAATTAGCTTGTCGCGTTTTAGTTTCTGCGTTGGCAAGAGGCAAACTTCCACTTTTAAAAGCCGATGGAAAAGCAAGTAACGCATTCGGTGTATTAGACAGGTAAATCCGATCTTGAAGACTCCCTAGGAAAGGTGCTTCGTTGTTACGAACTTCATAAGAGAATGAAACATTTTCTTTATTACTAACGGGACCTTCCGGTAAAGCAATTCCCAAAGGCTCAAAATCTGGTTTAGGATTTCCAAAAACTTGAAAAGCGTCGCTCGTTGAGATATTATTTCCATCACCAACGCACTCTTCTATTTGATCATAAAAATCAATGACAGCGTGGAGGTAGTAAGTTCCAGTTGCTAAAGATTCTGGTAAAGTAATTTCCAAAGGGCTTAAAGTGCTTGATGCGTCGGGTGCTAAGTTTTCAGCGATGAGTTCGTTCTGTAAAAATATTGCTGAATTTGGATTATAAAAACTAAGTGTATCCACAAAAAAGAATACCTGAAAGTCTTGCGTAACCGCTAAATCTCCTTGGTTAATCACTTGAAAATTAAAATCGTAGGACGTTCCTACCTGAGCGGGACCCGCAAGGTTTAGAATGGGAATTGCCACGGCTTTTAAGTCAGGCGTTGGAGATTCCTGAATCGTAATTGCGTTCATGCTGACGCCAGTATTATTATTCTCCAAAGCTTCTTCGACGTCATTCCAGCGGTCTGTGAAAACAATAAGGTAATATGTTCCAATTTCACAATCTGGTAAACTAATCGTCAAATCTTGTTCTGCTACTCCATTTCCACTAAGTACTTCGTTCGACGTAACCGTTCCAACCCATTGGTCATTAGCATCCAGCACTTGGTCAGTCGACAAGTAAGCTACGTCCCTACGATTGGAAGCAGAAATCGTTTCGTTACTATTATTTCTAACTTGCCAACTTACTTCAATTTCATTTCCCGCGAAAGCGGTCGTCGTTGGAATCGAAATACTTTCAACAACTAAATCTGGCAAAGCTTCCAATGTAAAACACTGTACTGGGCTTGCTGTTCCTGGTGTTCCACTACAAGACTGAGGAATGACCTGCCAACAATAAGTCGTACCGTAGTTTAAATTACTATAATTTAGATTAATCTCTGTGAAAGTCCCGATGTTTGTTAAAGCGCTACCTTGAACGCCGAAAAGCAAATCGTACACTGCGGCATTTTCCGCAGGCGACCAAGATAAATTTACGGGCAAACCAACGCCCGTTGCGCCGTTAGCTGGAAATAAATTGCCTACTGCTCCGACGGGTAAATCAGGTTCTACAGTCACCGTATATTCCAACTCAGCATCACAACCTAAGGTAGAAACTGCTACGGTATAAACTTCCGTTTCGGTCGGTGCTACAGTAATGGATTGGGTAGTCTCTCCTGTTGACCATAAGAAAGAACTAAAAGAAGAACTTGTATTGACAAAAAGTATTTCACTACTTCCTTCACAGATGACACCATTTGATGCCGCAAAAATAGTCGGGGTTATTCCTTGAACAATAGAGACCAGCGGAGCGCTCGCAAAGCAACCATTATCTGCGGCAGTGGTCACCGTATATACTCCTCCTTGGCTAACGGAGATGGAGTTGGTTACTTCATTATTAGGAGACCAGATAATATTGTTGGCAGTAGTAGATAATTCTACTGTTCCACCAGGGCAGATGTAATTAGAACTCACCTCAATAATTGGTATTTCTGGTTTAGCTAAAACTGTAATATTCACCGTGTCTACATCTACACATCCCGTTGCGTTCGTGACCGTTACTTGATAACTAGTATCTTGAGTAGGGACTAAAAAAATCGTATTCGATAAAGATCCTGTATTCCAAAAATAGCCTACGCCACCGCTGGAAGTAATCGCAGTAAAGGTTTCTTCACAAACAGCAAGGTCTCCGGTTGTTTCTGCATCAAATTCAGGATAATGAATTATCGGGTAAGTTACCTGATTGTTTGAAGAAATTTGATCTCCGACGGCATTTACAAATACTTCAATTGAGTAAGTCGTTTTGTCAGACAAATCTAAGGGCATGGCAAAGGTAAATTCTAAAACACCTGAGCTCGACAAACTCGTATTAACTGTTTCGGTCACCGGATCATTCCCATCAAGTACATATCCTAACACAAAATTACTTTGCGTACTCAAGCCAGAATTAACAACTTGAACTGTCAAATACTCTTGATCAGTAAGCACACAAGCCGAACTTGGAGATAGCAATTGGTTAACGCTCATATCAACTTCAATAGAACTCCCACAAACTTCGTTGAAAGGAAAAACGTTGACGTTGTCGGAATACTGCATATTCTGATCTCCCGTAGGATTTCCACTTACATTGTAAGGACCGTTGGGGCTTCCCCAATAGTTATTAGTGGCATCAACTGTTCCCGATAAGCCTGCACTAGTAAAAACACCAAATCGCAAAGAACCGCTTACTCCTAATATACTTTCGAAACAATTTTCTTTGATGACGGGGCTGAATTGATCAACCCAAATACCCGCATAAATACAATTAGTAAACTGACAATTTCGAATGGATAAAGATGGTGATCGAGCAACTATCGCTCCGTAAGGATAACCCGCTAAGGCAGGAATTCCCATTTCTTCGAATTGTACATAACTCAAGCGGTTGTTTACCGAAGTAGATTCAAAATAAATGGCACCTCCATATCCCGTTAAGTTCGCATTATCTAATCCACTTCCAAAAAGCCTAATTTTATTTGTTGCGGTTCCTTCGGCAAGCAATGTTCCATAAACTAGAAAACTTCGGGCATAATTTGGAAAATGAACTTCAGTCCCCGCCTGTAAGGTTAAGGTATCTCCTATCGAAACCGAAACATTCCCTTCTAAACTATAACTACTATCGGGCAATGCCCAAACTGCACTTCCGAGTAACAAACCGGTTTGAATATGAACCGTTGGAATGTCATTATTTTCAAATGATAATAACTGAGGCGTACGCGGTGTCACTCTAAAGTAGCTAGTATTGGTATTGCTAATCACGGAATGTTGCATCGAAACGGAGGCACTATCAACATAAATAGCCGCGTCAAAACTACTACTGATATCTCCTAGTTGATCTACCTTTACGTAAGCCAACTCATTATTTTTACTCTTGGAAGAGAAAATAATATTTCCGCCGTTTTCATTTAAGTTTGTACTCGTTCCTACAAAATAAATTGAATCAGTTACCGTACCAATGGCTTTCAACGTTCCATCTACATAAAGGTCATTCCACCGACTTGGAAACCAAAATTTCGTTCCTGCAGCTAAGCTTAACGTCGCCCCCGGTGTGACATATAAATCATCTTCTAACCAGTAGCTAACGTCAGGCAATGCCCACGCTGCATCTTCCCAAATGGAGGTACTTTGACTACTATTTTCAACGGTTACAAAAGGAATTTCATTCGCAGTGAAGGATAATAATTGTGGCGTACGTGGAGTCACTTTAAAATAAGTAGTATTGGTATTACTAATTACGGAATGTTGCATTGAAACGGAAGCACTATCAACGTAAATAGCTGCGGCGTAATTACTGCTCGCATCGCCGAGTTGATCTACCTTTACGTAAGCCAATTCATTGTTTTTACTCTTGGAAGAGAAAATA
>JBGCFY010000003.1:0-60492 GCA_045110315.1 Saprospiraceae bacterium | reverse complement strand
CCACAACTTACTCCGCGCACAAAGTAACGCATTAGCACTTAGTAAAGAAAAAACGCCCATCATTTCAAACTGGTGAATAATAGCCGCACCGTAATCCGTTTGAGAAGACCCAATTCTAGGAATAATCGCATCTATTTGCCGTAAAGGCGATCCCCTCCAAAAAACTTGTGGTTTGCCTTCCTCAATCACAATATTACACTCTAGGTAATCAATAATCTGAATATCATGCCCTTGTTTTTGCCCCGCAAAGTATAACCGCTGCGTAGAATAAAGATTGTGCCCTCTTGACAGAATAAGTATTTTCATAACTCGATTATGAAGTAAAAGTCTAAAAGAATATAAAAGCAATATAATTGTACGCCAAGTAAGTAAGTACTAAGACAAATTAAATCACTTATTGCCTTGCTACTTATATTGAATGCTTTTGAGGAATTGACTGGGAATTTAGGTATTTATCTTCAATTCCTCAAATTTAGTCTCGAAGTTGTTGCAAAATGAGCCAAGTACCACTTTAAAACGCCAGCAATTGACGGTGCTTGGCTAGCTTAATTTTCACCTTACCCCAAATTAAATTTACGCCGTCTTCTCCAATCCTGAAATTTTAAACCTGCTCTTAAAACATTTTATTATCTTGTAGCTTCGCAAACCTTCAAAATTCGCTCATGCCGGAACGTACTGATCCTCTAGATAGTCCTATAAACAACCCTGTTATTCCTCTTAATGACAAGAGAATCATCAATGGCTGGGCCATGTTTGATTGGGCAAACTCTTCTTATGCGTTGGTGATTGCCGTTGCTATCTTTCCGATTTATTTCAATAGTATGATCACCGAGAATGGGGAATTTCTTTTTCTAGGCATTCCCGTAACCAAAACTTCTCTTTTTTCTTACTCGTTGACCTTTGCTTACCTGATTGTATCAGCGATATTACCAATTCTAACGGGAATGGCGGATTATGGTGGTAAAAAGATGGCTTTCATGAAATTCTTCACCATTCTTGGCTCCTTAGCGTGTATTGCTTTATGGTGGTTTACGGGAATGGCAAGTTTGATCTTAGGTGTTTTTGCCTTTATTTTGGCAGTGATTGGTTTTGCGGGCGGGCAAGTTTTTTACAATTCATTTTTACCCTTGATTGCTACGGAAGATCAATTTGACCGCGTTAGTGCCAAAGGCTTTGCCTATGGCTACGTCGGGAGTGTAATTCTACTCTTGATTAATTTATTTATGATTATGAACTATGAGTTGTTTGGTTTTCCCGATGAAAGTTGGGCATCGCGAACGGCATTTGTGATGGTGGGTTTATGGTGGTTAGGCTTTTCGCAAATTACTTTTAATCGTTTACCCAAAGATCCTGAAAATGCGCCTACGGACAATCTCTTCTCCAAAGGATACCAAGAAATTTATAAAATCTGGCTCTACGTCAAAGGGGAAAAAAATATTAAAACCTTTCTCTTCTCCTTCTTTTTTTATAGTGCAGGCACACAAACCGTAATTTACTTAGCATCAACTTTTGCGACGGTAGAGTTAAACTTCGAATCCATGGATTTAATTCTTACCATTTTACTACTACAGTTTTTGGCAATTGGTGGTGCGTATCTTTTTGCCAAGGTTTCCACCGCGATGGGAAACAAACGTTCCATTATGATTATGTTATTCATTTGGATTAGCATTTGTATTGCGGCGTACTTTGTTCACTCGAAGTCAGAGTTCTACATCATTGCAGGTTTTGTTGGCTTGGTGATGGGAGGAATTCAATCGCTCTCGCGCTCTACTTATTCCAAATTAATTCCAGAAAACACTAAGGATACTGCTTCATTTTTCAGCTTCTTTGACGTTCTAGAAAAACTTGCCATTGTCTTGGGTACGCTCAGTTTTGGCTTGATTGATCAAGTCATGGGCGGGATGCGGAATAGTATTCTAGCTTTGATTGTTTTCTTTCTACTGGGAATTTTATTGCTGATCCGAGTAAAAATAAAGCCTTCTTCAATCAAAACGATATAATTCTTATTGTCTTAATCTACGGTATACTCATAGCAACCGAGGTCTGGCATCATCGGATCTCTTGGCTCTCTATCCAAATCAAGCGTAATGCCATTAATTGGTATTGCCTGTCCTTCGGCAATAGATAAGGTATCGAGGTGGTAATCGCCATCGTTAGGATCTACAAAAAGCATAGGATTCGAAGCCGTTTCGTTGATGCAATCGCAACGATCAAAAAAGTTAGTATGAGGTGCATTGTCATCTAATTCATCTACCCGCACAATACATTTATCAAAATTATAATTAAAACTTGCTGGAAGATCTCCGAAAGTTCCGTCCGCCAATTCGATTTCATCTCTCCTAGAACCGAAGATGATACTATTTTTGAAATTGGCATTTAACGTAAAAATTTCTTTCTCGATACAAAGTGGATCATTAGGGTCAATACAATTAAAATTCGTCAAACCCAGTGCTGAGGCATCTACCCCGTAGCTGGCGATAGTACAGTAACTAAAGTCGTAATTTCCACCGAATCGCAATAGCACACAATTTGCGCCGCTCCCCCAAAAGAGGCAATTCTCGGCCTGAATACTCGAGTGACTACCAATAATGCCCGCCGAGGAAGTGTTATAAATTTGAGTGTTTTTTATTTTCAAATCCGCCGCCGAATCTACGACAATACCAAATCTAGAATTCTTGATAATGGCGTGGTTAATCTCATGTCCTTTACTCGTTTTACTCAAAAAGATGGTAGACCATTGTCCGGAAACATCGTCAAATTCTTCTTCCAAACGATCTCCTTGAAAAACAACTGGTTCTTCTAGCGTTCCTTCTATTTTTAACTTGCCATTGGGTAACATCACCAAAAAGCCATCATTGAAAAAACCTTCACTCAAGTTACCTTGAATTCCTCCGTGTACATAGACCTGTGTGCCCGGCGGAATATTGAGGGTACAACTATCTACGTACAATTGTCCAAAGATAACGTAAGGCTTAGGGTCATCCCAAGTCCAATCGCCAAAATCACAGCTGAATAAGGATAGTCCACCAGAGTTAAAGCGATTGGGAATATAATTCGCATTCTGTCCCCAAGCTTCTAATACAATTCTTTGTTCATTACCATTGGTCAAGAAATCTATTTGATCCTGTAAGACGAAAGGGCTCGCCGACAGATCCTGATCAGGATCCACCGTCACTTCTACAAAAATATAAAGACTATCTTCTTTGGCAATTTTGACATCCGACACGGAGTTTCCCGCAATACCATCGACATTCATCCGAAAAAATCCTCCATCAACACCCGCAATTGAAATTTTATCAATCCGAATCGCCTGATCGTTACGATTATAAACTTTAATGATGCGGGTCGCAGAGCCTTGGGCTGTAAATACCGTATCAAACCGTAAGGTATCAATAGAAAAAGACAGCTTCGCACCGGCGTCGGTGATAAAATCATCCTCTTTCGTGCAAGAGCATAATAAAACAAAGACTAAAGCCACCAAAGAAAATAGAGGAAATCGATACTTCATATTGAGCGTTTTAGTGCTTAGGGGATCTTTTATTTGGCCATTTTACCATAAAATCGGTTTGATAAAATGGATTCCCTTTAGCACGATATTTTTAAGCGAGTTGCAATTTTGATTATTTGCCACTTCTGCGCGGCGCAAAGATAAGCTTTGCTACCACATCTTGTAAGTAAGTACTAAGACAAATTAATTCACTGATTAACTTGCATCCTCTTTTGACCAGTCTTTTCGTTACTCAAAGCCTTCCTAAGCAAAGGCTTAGGGCGGTTTTCATGCCTCAATACTGATCAAAATCTAACACAATTTAATGGCAAATTAATTTTGTCTTAGTACTTAAGTACCAATACAAATTATTTTACTTATTAACTTGCATCATCTTTTGACCAGTCTTTTCGTTACTCAAAGCCTTCCTAAGCAAAGGCTTAGGAAGGTTTTCGTGCCTCAATACTGATCAAAATCTAACACAATTTAATGGCAAATTAATTTTGTCTTAGTACTTAGAACGCAATTTAATCTAATTAAGATGCATCTTAACTGTCAAAATTCACAAAAATGCCCGCTTGCCAACAGCTTTACGATGCTGCTTTCCGCTGACTCAACTTACTTTTGTGGAAAAAATTTATTTTCTCCTTACCATTACACAAATACGTGCTATTGTAGCCACTAAGACAATAGCATTATAAAGAATTATGCTATTTTTGCACAAAGAAAATAATACTTCTGTAAGATTTATCCTAAAGTTGTTTTAAAAAATAGGAAGTGATTCATTTTCAAATGCTACGCGGCAAGGACTATTGCTAATAATAAAATTTTCAAAACGTCTCTGCCATTCAAACAACATAAGCTTTGGAAAATTTAGACCACCCCTTTACTCTAATTTTACTCAATCGTTAGCTATCAAGAAATCTATGCCCGCTGCTATAATTGATGTGATTATCCCGGCATACAATGAGGAAAAGTCCATTTCAAAAGTCTTACAAGATATTCCTAAAGATTTAGTCAGAGATATCATTGTTTGCAACAATGCCAGTACCGATCAGACCGCTCAAGTTGCTACGGCAAATGGCGCTATCGTCGTTGATCAACCACTCAAAGGGTATGGCAATGCTTGTTTAAAAGGTCTTGACTATTTGCGTCATCATTCCTCTAAACCGCACGCCGATATTATTGTTTTTCTCGATGGTGATTATTCTGATCATCCGCAGGAGATGCGTTTGCTCATACAGCCAATTGTGGAAGAAGGTGTAGACCTCGTGATTGGTTCCCGTGCCTTAGGTGATATGGAAACGGGTGCGATGATGCCGCAGCAAGTTTTCGGTAATTGGCTAGCAACTACATTGATTCGCTTTTTTTACAAATATGAATTCACCGATTTAGGCCCATTTCGAGCCATCAAATTTGATCAACTGATTAAGATTGAAATGCAGGATAAAGATTTTGGTTGGACGGTTGAAATGCAGGTCAAAGCTGCTAAGTATAAATTAAAATGCCGAGAAATTGCCGTAAGCTACCGCAAGCGAATTGGTGTCTCTAAAGTATCAGGGACGATCAAAGGCACCATCTTGGCTGGTCATAAAATCTTATGGACAATTTTCAAATTGCTATAACCCTAAATTTTGTGATCGTCTACTAATTTTCAAAAAAACGCTTT
This sequence comes from Saprospiraceae bacterium, assembly GCA_045110315.1. Classification (GTDB taxonomy): domain Bacteria; phylum Bacteroidota; class Bacteroidia; order Chitinophagales; family Saprospiraceae; genus CALFBG01. The sequence goes on along the minus strand of JBGCFY010000003.1, from coordinate 55,336 downwards.
TAGACAAATAAAATATCATGTCAACCGTCGCTTATATTATTCTAGCCATTTATTCTTTTGCACTGATCTACATTACAGTCTATTGTCTGCTACAGTTTCACTTGTTGTTTTATTACAAAAAGCACCACGCTAAACGCAAAGAACTTCCACCGACCTTTGAAGAAAACGAAGTGTTGCCTTTCGTAACGGTTCAACTTCCTATTTTTAATGAACTCTACGTGGTAGAACGTTTAATTGACAATATTACCCAATTTGATTATCCTAAGGATCGTTTTGAGATTCACGTACTTGATGATTCTACCGACAATACCGTTGCCATTTCGCAAAAGAAAGTTGACGAATATAAAGCAAAAGGTTTCAACATTGAATTGATGCACCGCGTAGATCGAAGTGGTTATAAAGCAGGTGCTTTAAAGGAAGGCATGAAGAAAGCAAAAGGAGAATTCATTGCGATTTTTGATGCTGATTTTTTGCCTCGCCCCGATTTCTTGAAAAGTACTATTCCTTATTTCAAAGATAAAAGTGTCGGCGTAGTTCAAACGAAATGGGAACACATCAACCAAGATTATTCTTTGCTCACTCGCTTACAAGCCATGCAATTGAATGTACATTTTACCGTTGAACAACAAGGTAGAAAAGCGGGTAACTATATGCTACAATTTAATGGTACGGCAGGTGTCTGGCGTACCGCAACCATCAATGATGCCGGAGGCTGGGAAGCCGATACCTTAACCGAAGATTTAGACTTAAGCTACCGCGCTCAACTCAAAGGTTGGAAAATCGCTTACCTCGAAAGCTTCGGCTCGCCCGCTGAACTGCCCGCCGAGATGAATGGCTTGAAATCTCAACAGTTTCGCTGGATGAAAGGCGGTGCTGAAACTGCCAGAAAAATGCTTCCAACGGTTTGGAACTCTAAACTCAGTTTTTCACAAAAATTACACGCCACGGGACACCTCCTCGCTAGTAGCGTTTTCTTATTTGTCTTCATTGCAGGTGTCTTTAGTGTTCCCTTAGTTTTTACCTTGGATAGCATTAGTTTCAATGGAAATATTTTTGCCGTTTTCTTAGTCGGTTGGTTATCCTTGATTTTAGTTTACTACGTCGCCAACATCGAAGCAGCCCCTGGGATAAAGCCTGACCTTAAAACGCTCTTTAAGTTTATTTTTATTTTTCCCATATTTTTAGCACTCTCAATGGGTTTATCTTTGCACAACACCGTTGCGGTCTTGCAAGGTTACATTGGTAAAAAATCTCCTTTTATTCGAACGCCAAAGTTCAATATCAAAAACCTCAAAGACTCTTTTCAAAAGCAGCAATACCTTGCGAAGAAAATTCCTTGGACTACTTTTTTGGAAGGCATCTTATCTTTATATTTTTTGGGTGGTGTACTAGGAGCACTTTATTTACAGAATAATACTTTCATCATTTTTCATTTTCTTTTGATGATGGGATATGGTACCATTTGTTTCTATTCTATCCGACACGTTAAAGTCTAAACAACTCGTTTCACTAAAAGTATTTTGTTGTATGTTTAACCTTCGGCAAGGATCTTTAAAATTTACGGTAAGTCTCGTTTTGATTGCCTTGACTTATATCTTGGCTTTTCAGCTTACGCAGAATGATTTTTACCCGTTGATGCTGAGTTATGGGCTGTTTTTCAGCATCTATCTTTTCATTTACTATCAAGTTAACGATCGGGCAACGGTCTATTTTTTTATTGGTCTCGCAGTTTTACTGCGTTGTTTAGTCATCGGTGCGCCACCTAATTTATCCGACGATATCTATCGTTTTATTTGGGATGGTCGGTTGATTAATCAAGGGATTAACCCTTTTAATAACTTACCTTCTTACTACCTGACTGAAGGTGTCAACGTCCCTGGCATCAACCAAGCGCTCTACGATGCGTTAAACTCTCAAAACTATTTCACGATTTATCCTCCAATTTGTCAGGGTATTTTTGCCTTTGCTTGTTACCTTTTCCCTACTAGTATTGCGGCGAGTACCTTCTTGATGAAACTCTTTTTATTTGGCTTTGAATTAGGAAGTATTTTTTTGCTACTTTCCTTATTGCGACATTTTCAATTGCCACTCAAACGAGCCTTATTGTACGCGCTGAATCCTTTAATTATACTAGAAATCTGTGGCAACTTACACTTCGAGGGTGCTATGGTTTTCTTTCTTCTATTGGCTTATTACGCTTACGTTAAAGATCACTTACATTGGTCCGCAGTAGCCATGGCTTTGTCCATCGCTTCCAAATTATTACCCCTCATGTTTCTCCCCCTATTTATCCGAAGGTTGGGCTGGCCAAAAAGTATTCGTTATTTTTTCATCGTGGGCATTTGTCTTTTACTACTCTTTTTTCCGATTGTCAATGGCTTATTCTTTTCCAATTTTGGCGAAAGCCTCAACCTCTATTTCCAACGCTTTGAATTTAACGCCAGTTTGTATTACCTCGCCCGCTGGTTAGGTTATCAATATATCGGCTATAACATGATTGCTCAAATTGGTCCTGCCCTTGCCTTACTCAGTACGAGTGCAATCCTAGCGTTAGCCTTTTTTGAACCAAAGCCCAATAAAGAAAATTTACCTCGTGCGATAATGTTTGCCATCTGTTTTTACCTTTTGTGTACTACTACGGTTCATCCTTGGTATTTAAGTATTCCGTTGGTGTGTTGTCTTTTTACCCATTATCGCTTTCCCGTTATTTGGTCAGGACTTATTTTTCTTAGCTACAGCAAATATATCTATCCGGATAGCTACGAAAACTTGTGGATCGTAGGATTAGAGTACAGTTTGGTCCTCTTGTTTTTTCTATACGAATGGAAACGAAGGTCGCGATCCTGCGTGAACACTTAAACCTAATTTCACTCCTCAGCCTTTTTATTTAAACTTTCCAAATGAGCTATTCCAAGAGCTTATTCAACAAAGTTGTTTTCTAATGATGAAGTTGTTTTAAAATGGGGGTTGAAATTAGTTGTAAGCGCTTGGTTTTCAAGATGAAGCTCCATTTTTTTTTCGTAGCCATAAAAAAAAAAAAAAAAATTAGCTGAAATATTGGAAATCAATGGCTTGCAAATAAATCATCTATCTATTTTAAAACAACTTCGATAGTATAAAACCAACTTCAACTATAAAATCAATGAGAATTGACTATTTTCTGTGCGAATCGTAAACGAAGTCGATTTCATCGCTGTTTAAATTATTAATACCTTACGGTCAATATCAACCAGCTACGCATGTCAAAAAAAGAAAAAGAAGTATTAACTCAATTAGCAGAATTATTGCGGCAAGAAAAAGCGGCTGATTTTGAGCAATTCAAAAATATCATTCAAAGCTTAACGCTCGATGAACGGCGATCCAAAGGTTATACTTGGTATCCACTTCAAGTCATCAAAACGGGTTATACGATTGGCGATCGAGCATTTGTCATCGTAGAAAAAACGAGTCAACTTGACAAAGCGCATCAATTCCGACCGGGTAAAACGGTATCGCTCTTTACGCAGCAGGACGGTGCTTATGCGCCTGAAAAAATTGGTGTAATCAAATACGTCGTTAAGAATAAAATGAATATTATTCTCAACACAAAAGATTTACCCGACTGGATTGACCAAGGTCATATTGGTGTTGATTTGGTATTTGATGAACGTACTTATCTTGAAATGGAAAGAGCGCTACAACGTGTTATTGACGCTAGTGGCAATCGCTTAGCAGAATTGCGTTCGATTTTGACGGGCTTCGCACTTCCTCAGTTTATGCCCACCGAACACACCGTTGAAATCCCAAATTTAAATCCTGCGCAAAACCAAGCCTTAAATCAAGTACTCGCCGCAAGAGATTTGGCGGTTATTCATGGTCCTCCGGGAACGGGAAAGACAACAACCTTGGTTGAAACGATTAAAGTACTCAGTCGAAGTGAATTAAGTATTTTAGTTTGTGCGCCAAGTAATGCAGCCGTGGATTTACTCACCGAACGTTTAGCCCAGAAAGAGTTACAAGTTTTACGGATTGGAAATATTTCTAGAGTTGATGATCAAATCATCAAGCATACTTTGGATAGTCAACTTTCTAGTCATCCCGAAAGTAAAAATATTAAAAAGGTGAAAATTCAAGCGGCACAGTGTCGCAAGAAAGCACAGAAATTCAAACGTAAATTTGGGGCACAAGAACGCAACGAGCGGAGAGCACTCCGAGAAGAAGCTAAGTCGCTATCCGCTTGGGCAAATCAATTAGAAGATCGTCTGATTGATCAAATTATCTCACAAGCACAGGTTATTTGTTGCACCCTAGTTGGTGCCGCTCAAAAAGTACTACAACATCGACAATTCAAAACTATTTTTATCGACGAAGCCGCCCAAGCCTTGGAACCGGCTTGCTGGATTCCAATTAGTAAAGCTGATCGGGTTGTCCTGGCAGGAGATCCATTTCAGTTGCCGCCAACCATCAAATCCAATGCAGCAGCCAAGGCAGGTTTAGCGATTACCTTAATCGAAAAATGTATTAGTACAAGCGATAAAGTCTGCCTCCTTAATATCCAATATCGGATGCACGAGGCGATTATGGGATTTTCAAATCAACAATTCTACCAGCAAAAATTAATTGCGCACGAATCCGTCAAATCAGCTACGCTAGATTGGTGGGACAATCAAGCCGTAGTATTTATCGATACCGCGGGCTGTGGTTTTGAAGAAGAAGTAAAACCGGAACAGTTAAGCAAGTTTAATCCTGGAGAAGTAAATATTTTGCAAGAACATTTACTACAACTATTAGCAGCTTACAAAGATAAAACGCTACCAGATATTGGTATTATTTCACCGTATAAAGAGCAAGTTAGGTATTTACGAAAAAACTTTCAGCAGGAAGAACAACTCAAAGCAATTGAACAACTTTCTATTGATACCATCGATGCTTTTCAAGGACAGGAACGAAGTATGATCTATATTTCTTTGGTACGTTCCAACGAAAAAGGTGTCATTGGTTTTTTGAAGGATTATCGACGGATGAATGTGGCGATGACTCGCGCGAAGATGCAATTAGTCGTCATTGGAGATAGTGCAACCATTGGACAAGATGATTTTTATGCGGCTTTCTTGGACTACTGTGAGGCACAAGGAAATTATAAAAGTGCTTGGGAATATATGCAGCAATAGCGGCTTCCTGCACTGTAATGATAGGATTTAACAATATTTTTTGCAAAAAAAAAGGAGAAAACACGAATGCTTTCTCCTTTTTAGTTAGATCAAGTGACCTTAATACGACCATAAATCATGTTCGAAATTAAAGATTTCTTGTTTGATCTTATCGGCTTCTAAGAGCAGATCGACTCCCGTCAAGTAATCTTGTAAACGACGATTGTGTACGTTAGATTCTTTATAAATGTAGCTCGCAAAGTAGCCCATTTCGAATAAAGCTTCCCAAGACATATGACCTGCGTCATTGCCTCCGTTGAACACTTCGTGTCTAGCCAACATTTCTCGACAATCTGGATAATATACCCAGAACATTGGTTTTTCGTATCGGAAGTTACCATTATCATCCTTAACATCAATTAAGGGTGCGATACCTAAGATACGTCTTTCCAAAGCAGAAGTTTGCTCATTGAAAAACCATACTTCCTTTATTCTAAATCGCTTAACATCTTCAGGATTTAAATCGTTACGCACAATTTGTATTTGTTCCTCATAAGTTTCAGGATCAAAAGTAATTACGGTATCGACGTTAGCTCCCATGGAAGCCACCTCATCCGGTTGAATTTTGCTAGTAAACTTGTCATCTTCTGTACTATAGACAGCGATTTCTCCGTTAGTTGCAGCGTCCATCAAGATGGTAAAGAATGGTTTTTCTGGATAGGCGAAAGGAAGGTTCATTTTCTCCCGAATATCAATAACTCTCCAGATTCTCTTTTCCCAAAAGATATCAGCCTCTCGGATAGGTTGGTAAGGTAATACCCGTCGATCTTCGACTAACCTTTTCTCAACGATATCGTCTAAGGGTTTATCTTCATCAGGGTCACTTGACTCTGTTTTAACATCTTCAGGAGTCTGAGCCATCAATGGACTTGCTACCCAAAACATACCTAGCAGGCATAAACCAAAAAATTTCAAAGCGATCTTCATAAGTAAGTTCAGTTTATAATTTATTTAATCACAAATACGATGGAAGATAGTTTTCGACCAGCTGGATCACCAGGACATTTTGATTTTACATTATCAAAATAGTAAGTATCACCAGGCTTTGCAGCCATAACTAATCTCTTAGCTTTGTCATTGTATCTAGCTCCACGGTTGGCCGCAGAAACTGGATCTTGACGTTTTGCTACCCGTGTAAGTTCATATCCTTGAACCGCACATTTAGCGTTAAAGTCAAAGTTTTCAAGAATTGTAGCCAAACCACCTTGTGCTTTAAATTCACCGTTACCCATTGCTCCACCCGATTTGTTTGGACCAGCACCCAATACTGGGATTGGATTAGGAATTCTTTTCACACGGAAATCAAAGCCTTTCGTTCCTAAACCAGGAGCGGCAACGTTGATTTTAGCAAATGATTTATTTCCAGTAGGTTTAGTAGCCGTAACGACATACTTCCCTCTAGAACCTTTAACGGAAACACCTTGACCTGATACTTTCACATCATTACTATTTGCTCCCGCAACAGCTACTGAAATTGGGTTTTCCACCCCGATGTAGAATACGTTCATTTGATCTGCCGAAACAGTAGCAGAACGCTCTCCCACTTCGTATTCGAATTCAGAAGACTCTGTGAATTTATCACCAGTCAACGGATTCGTTACATTAGCTGTTAACTTCAATTTTTTCTTACCGTAACTGTTAGCTGTTTCTGTAAATTTACCTTTACCTTCTGCATTCAACGAAATACGTTGACCATTAACGGTAATGCTAGAAGTTTTAGAAAATTCACTACTATAAGCTCCGATAGAAACTTCAGCTTCAAATTTTTCACCTTTAATCACGTACCCTTTCTTGGCGTTGATTACTGGGAAGAATTTATTTAACTTAATTTCACGACCACCTACTAACTCTGCTAACTTATTGACGATAGTCGCCTCTGAGTTTCTAGCATCGGTTTGTAGTTTCGTTAAAACTGGTAATACAGCGATTACAGGCATTTGCTTGAACTTATATTCTGCCCAGCTATTTTTGTCTTTCTTCGCCTTATCTTTCCAGCTATCATCGATTCCGATCGTGATATTTTCGTTAACGTTTTTAATTTTGTCTGCGATTTCTTGATCCGTTAATCGAGCTTCTGCCTGTACTTCAGGGTTATTCATTGTAGTCTCGTAAGTAGCAATTAATTTTGCTCGGATTTCATTTACTTTCGCTTCGATCTCGTCTCCTTTACCTGCTTTCACGAGGTAACGAGTAGTAAGGTCTTTATCTTTCTTACCTTTTGGAAGACCTTTATTAAAGTCTCCTTCTCCTCGAGTTCCATCTTTATCTCCACTTTCATCGATTAGATAATCCTTAATTGTTTGGATTTCGTCAACGAATGAGCTTACATCAGATCGAACAGCGTCGATACCAGCATTAAGTGGCTCTTGAAGTTTAGGTTTTTTCTCAAGGATGCCTTGAATACCAATCTTCGTAGACTTAACGCTTTCTGCGGTAAGACTATTGGATTTTTCAAGACTATTATTCAAATCCCAGAAAGCATTCATGATCTCAGCAGATACATTCAGTGCTAACATTGCTGTTAGTACCAAATACATAATGTTGATCATCAGCTGGCGGGGTTCCTTAGGTATTGACATATCTTATTTTTTTTACGTTTAGGAATGATAGAATGAGGAACTATTTAGATCCGCCAGAGAAAGCAGATAAAACGTTTCCGTAAACTGAATTCAATGATCCTAAGTTCTTGTTTAAAGCACCTAATTGCTCTTTGTACACTTTAGTATCATCTAAAGAGTCAGAAAGATTTGCCATTGCTTCGTTCATTCTAGAGTAGAAGTTACTCATTGACTTCATTTGCTCCCCAGTTCCTGTAAAATCAACTTCTTGCAGTGATTTTAATGAGCCTAAGCTCTTAGACATAGATTGCAATTCTGTAAGCATTCCACCTAATTGTTGCTCAACAACTTGACCGTTGATGCCAGGTGTATCATCTACAGGAGAGATTGCCCCGCCTGCAAGTGGTGCAATTCTAGAATCGTAATTGTCTAATCCTGGGTATAATTTATCCCAATAGTAATCTTTGTCTGGAGGTAAAACTCCTAATAGCGTAAATAGAAATGCCTCAGTTAATAGACCTACAGTTAATAAGTCAATCTTCATTCCACCAATCATGGGCATTTCCCAAGACTGAATTTTGTAGAGAGCTCCGATCATTACGGCAGCAGCTCCGACACCAATAACAAGATTTTTGAAATACTTAAACCAGGATGATTTGTAAAACGCCATTTTCTAGTTCTTTTTTAAAATAGGTTAGTTAATTATTGATATAAAACGGGTCATTATTACCAGAGATTTGTTTGCTTACCCACTATCATAACGTAGTAAGGCTAGAAAGTAACAAATAAGTAATATTAAAATTTTTCTTTATAGTCTATAGGTAGGAATACAATCGAATAACATTTAAAATTAAATAAAGTATGGATATTGGTATAACAACCAATATCCATACCATTTTTTTATCGTTAGAAGTCGTTAATTGAACGTCCTAAGAATGTAAGTGCACAACGGAATCCGATGTAGCATTTAGTAGTGTCTTGAAACTCCCAGTGACGCGTTCCTGACTGCATGAACCATGCAATGTCTTTCCAAGAACCTCCACGAATTACTTTTCTCTTTTGAGCAGGTGCATCTTCATCCGTTGCATCGTAACGCATATCTGGATTCAAATCGTGTAGGAAAGAATAAGAATTTTCGTCGAAAGCAGAAACCGTCCATTCAGAAACGTTTCCAGCCATATTGTATAAACCGTAATCGTTAGGGAAGTAAGCATCTGCACGAACAGTGTAAAGACCACCATCTTCTGGGTAATTACCTCGACCAGGCTTAAAGTTTGCTAACAAACAGCCTTTTGCATTTCTTACGTAGTAACCTCCCCAAGGGTAAGGAGCTAAATCATGTCCTCCTCTAGCTGCATATTCCCATTCGTGTTCCGTTGGTAATCTGAAATCTTCAGAGTTAACACCGTCACCTCGGTAAGCTTGGAAACTATTCCAAAGCTGGGTACGCCAGTAACAAAAAGCATTTGCCATTTGCCAATCGATTCCTACCACTGGATAATCATCAAAGGCAGGGTGCCAGAAATAATTCCGTGTCATAGGCTCGTTGTAAGAGTAAGCAAAGTCTCTAATCCAAGCTAAAGTATCAGGATAAATTTTTACTAATTCTTTTTTGATGTGTGAAGTACGACTTGCCGTTCTGTCGTGAGCTGCTTTTTGCCACTCATACCATTGGTATTCGTATTCCAATTTAGAAACGTCTAATTCTTTTTTCCCAGCGAATTTTTCGTCTCCTTGATAATAAAGTTCATCGAGTGTTTCATCTTCCCAATCAACCTCCATTTCCCAGTCGATTCGTTGCTCTCCATCTTCAGATTCAATAAAGTTATCCAAATAAGTATGTGCTAAAGAATCTCTCACCCAGTATACGAATTGTCGATATTCGTTGTTGGTGATTTCTGTATCGTCCATATAAAACCCCTGAATAGAGATGCTCTTGGAACGTTGTACGAAAGTATTGGAGATATCTTGATCGCCAGGACCAATGTGTAACGTACCGGAAGGAATGTAGACCATTCCGTAAGGATTAATGCCTTTCCAAGCAGGTCGATCCATCACACCAATTAATTGCCCGTCACCTTTTGTCGTACAAGAGCTTGCCACAATTGTAAGAACAAAGATGGCTAGTAAAGATTTAAGTAATTTTTTCATTTTAACACCCGAGTTTTCCTTCAATTTATAAGAAATGCTTAAAAAGCGAAACGTAAATATAGCCTGTTTAAAAATTAAAACAAAAATTAATTTTAGATATTTGACTAATATCAGTCAAAGTTTTCCAAACTAACTCTACCTGAACGACATTAAAGTTAGATAAAGTATTTTTGTCAAAATTTTAATTTGTTTGATAGTTTTAGCCAAGTGGAATCAACTTTGTAGGAATCCGTACAAAATTAATTTTTTTATTCTATTAAATAGCTTTTTTTAGAATATTTTTTAAATCCTGATTCTTAAGCAGTTATAAAAACCGCGGATTGTATATAACTTTAGGAGGTATGCCTTTTCCAATTGGCTTATTAAGATTGTAATTAACCATGATTTCGTGAGAGCCTTCACTTACGGATTTTAACGCAGAAAGCGTCAAGTCGTAGGCATATGATAAGGTAATTTTCTCATTTAATCGTATCCCTGCCAAGATTACAACTGCGTCGACACTTGTCGCAGTATATCCTCTAAACGTAGCTCCACCAAATATATTGCCATTATATCTCAGCAAAGTTGAAAATTCTACTTGTGTTTGTTGAATATCTGATTTTACCAGAATCGAAGGTAGTAACTCAAGACTACTACTAACATCAAAACTAGCGCCAAAATTTAAAAAGTAGTTGCGCTTTAATTTGACATTCGTTAAGTTTTGTAGACCATATTCAAACGTTGACTCTAATAAATCATTAACTGCCAAGCCTATTTCATACGTCTCATTTTGGAAGTAAACACCCGCTGAGATTCTAGGAGCAATCGCTTGTTCCAAACCAATCGGAATAAAATTATCGTTGTGACTAAAAACGCCCCCTTCAACGTAGTCGCCATCGGGCGCCCGTAGCTTTGTACCATCCAGCGCTTGTTGGGCAGCTCCCACGGACAAACCAAAGCTCAGGATACTACTTTTATTAATGGTCATTTGATAATTGTAGGCCAAGCTGATGCTCGTATTCCTTTGTGCGCCAAGCACATCGTTCTCTATATTGATGCCAATCCCTCCGCCAAGATAATATAAAGGCATATGCGCATTTAAATTTTGACTCGTTGGACTGCCTTCCAAATTAACCCACTGCTTTCTAAACATTCCCGTTACACTAACTGAATTATCTAAACCAGCATACGCGGGATTGTAGCTAAACTTATTCAACATATACAAACTACTTTGTACGGGCTGTTGAGCAGTCGCAAGGAATTTGATGGCAAAAATTAATGTAAGTGTAAAGAGGTACCGCATATAAATCTAGTTGAACTATAATTAGACTTTGAAGTTGTTTAAAAGAATCACGAATCAATCACCATATAAGATCACCTCCTTAGCTTAAAATTCCAGAGTGATTCAATACATTGAATAATTTTGATTGGCAGGACATAAGTAAGTATTAAATATACAAAATATAACTTAGAATCTAGCTTACTAATTGTTTGAACGTACGAATTGTTTTGATAGGTTCAAGATATCTGTTTTTTTTTAGGTTCTCAAATAAATTATGCTCACTCGCAAAATCACTACCAACCATAGGAAAAGAGATAAACAGTATCTTTTCTAGCGTTCAAAAAAGATACTGCTTTTTTTTAATGCAAAATCTACTGTTCACTTATCTCCAAACCATTAACACGCCCCCCATCATTGCTCCAACGATCAACCAATATGCTCCGTTGATCAAGAAGTAATTGAGTCCTTTTCTCTCAAAAAGCCCATTCGAAATTAAAACGGGTAGTCCAACCATACCAACCAATTGAGCACCATGAAACATGCCATGAATGAAGGTAACATCACCATTTTCTGGCTTGTGAAAGCCACATAAAAATCCGATGGGTACTGATAAAATAACAGCCATTACAAAAGCAAAACCAAAGATAACAGCCATGTTCCCACCTTGAATATCTTCGTCGGTCAAGCCAGCAGCTTTTTTCCAAACACCTTCTAAAGTTTTAGGGCCATACCAAAGAAAACCCAGTACGAGGGTTAAAACACCAACCACAACATTAGGTAAATACTCCATAATTTATTTCATTTTTATTATACAAAAAAAGGGTTAAAATACGCTCCTAGCTGTACCAGAATAGCATTTTTATGCTGACGTTCTACTTGAGTTGACCAATGCTATAGTTTTACAATTTTCGTTTTGTTGACAAGCAAAAACTTATGTCTCATAATAATAGAAGGATTGTTCCTTCCCAATATTTAAGTAAGAGCACAAATGAATATACTTACTATCTTCGGCATCTTTTGAGTTTATTGGTGAAATAGTTTTGCTTTGCTACTTAAAGTTAAAAAACTATTCTAGCTCTAAAGCCTTTCATATTAATTTAACTAATGAAGTTGTTTTAAAATAGATCGTAATACCTACAGGTAAAGCATTGCAATCCAGTACTTCCCCTTATTTTTCGTCACCGCAGCTATGGCTGCATAAATTCTGAATAGAATTTACCGCTTGCGGATGGGATGCAAAAGAACTTCGTCCTGACTTACAAGCCTTTGCCTTCGGTTGCTAACTTCATTTTAAAACAACTTCAATAATTTGACTTGAAAACACCTCCTCTTTACCGTTGTCTAAGAGTGAGGTATCAAACTCATGCTTCTTAAACCGTTAGCTCCAAACCGTCGTAAGCCAGAAATACATTATCCGGCAAACTCGGAGAAATGCCTTCGTGCGTTCCTAGATTGTGACTAAAATGGGTAAGGTAAGCGCGCTCGGGTTGTAGTTTTTCGATAATTTCGAGGGCTTCGGGTAGGTTGAGGTGAGAATGATGGGTTTTAAAATGCAAAGCATTCAGAACAAGTATCTTAGCCTTTTTCATTTTTGCTAAAGATTCTGCTTCGATGATTTTAGCATCGGTGACATAAATGAAATCGGCGATGCGAAAACCCAAAACGGGCATTTTTCCGTGTAAAACTTCAATCGGTGTAACGGGAATGTCCCCTACCCTAAAATCATGATCTTTATCAATGGTATGTAAGGCCAAACGCGGAGCACCAGGATAAGGGTTTTCCGCAAAAATATACGCAAATCGTTGTTTCAATTCTGCCTGTACGCGTTCAACGGCGTAGATCGGCATATCTTTTTTGTAGCGAAAATTAAAAGGTCGAACATCATCCAAACCAATAATGTGGTCATTGTGTTCGTGCGTCAACAAGAGAGCATCAAGGTTTTGAACCTTGGCACGCAGCATTTGTTGTCGGAAATCAGGTCCCGCATCAACGCCAATTTTCTTGTCCCCGACTTCGATTAGCACAGAAGTTCTAAGTCGTTTATCTCTAGGATCATCCGAACCACAAACTTCACATTCACAACCAATAACTGGAATTCCCTGAGAAGTACCCGTACCTAGAAATGTAATTTTCAATGTTTTAGTGTTTTAGTGTTTTAGTGTGCTACTCAATTCCTATTTAAATATCTTCCGTCCAAACCCATCAATGGAATTTCAAGTACGGAAGTTGTTCTAAAATGATCTACTATTCGGCGACATCTTTTTCTGTTTCTACGGCAAGTTCTTCCGGAGATTGCTCTGCTGGTTCGCCCTCTTGCTTTTCAGGTGTTTCCGTTTCTTCTTCCGTTGCGGGGACATTTTCCGTTATCGTTTCCTTTTCTTCGACATCTTTGTTGGTTTCCTCCCCCTCTTCTTGAGCGCTAAGTGCTAGTATTTTTTTGTAAAAAGCAGCTGTTTTATCTTGGAGTTGCTCTGGGTCAACCTCGATGGAACTCAAGATTTCTAGCAAACTGTTGATTCTTGCCTCTGCGTCAAAAAACTTATTGATGACCGCTATTTTTTTGTGTTCAACGATGCAGTATCCCGATTGAAAATTCCCCCGTTCGTAGCGAACGGTATATCCAATTTCTTTAAATAATTCTTCTAATTTTTTAAGATTATTCTTTGTGTACTTAAACATTAGCCTTGCGCGTTAAATAAATGAATTGCTCCGAAATAAAATGATAGGACCTCAATCAAAGCGCGAAAGCGCAAAACTTTGCCCAAATATATGTTTGAATCCCGTCAATTCCTGAGCCCTAATTTTTGATCAGCGAAAAAGCATTGTATATTCGCAGTATCAGCATACAAATATCGTAAAATAAAGTGGATATGCTGAGACTTTGTTTTAGGAAGTTATGCAAACCTTTCATTTCTTATCCTAAACGCTTTTAAAATGGAAGAAAGAAAGTCCTTTATTCTTTTTTTGGAGAAGCTTTCTGAATTCAAGTTTGAAAAATAGTATTATTAAAAAATGTCTGCGTACACCGTGTACGAAGTATGGCAAAATCAAATTATATCTATGAAAAATAGTATTTATTATTTCCTTTGTGTTGCAGGCTTATGCTTGAGTTTCACTGCAAATGCGCAACAGCAACGATTTAACGCTGGTATCGTGGCGGGTATTAATTTAAGTCAAATTGACGGTGATGACCTCGTGGGCTATAACCAACTAGGTGCTAACCTAGGGATTAGAGCATTGACTTACCTCACCGATCGTTGGCAGGTAAGCTTAGAATTATTATTTAGTCAAAAAGGTAGTAGTGCGAGTGCGAATGATAATCCACTTTCTGCTTTTGATAAAGTACGCCTCAACTACGTTGAAGTTCCTGTGATGATCAATTTTTTGGATTGGGCACAGGAAGGAGAAGATTATTCCAAGGTACATTTCAGTACTGGACTTTCTTACAGCCGCCTCATTAATTTTACGATCGAACAATTTGACGGCTCCGATATTAGTGATCGAGTAGATTACAATCCTAACGCAGCCATGTTTCTACTAGGAGCTAGTTTTTATTTTAACAAAAATATTGGTATTCACGCTCGGTTTTCGCAATCTTTTACCAATATTGATAATAATCAAAATAATCGTGCTTTGATTGGTAAGACTTGGACGATTCAGACCTTGTATATGTTTTAATAAGTGCTTGATCAAAAAAATAGACATGAAATACCTTTTAATTGTAATTACCCTTAGTCTAAGTTTATTTGCTTGTCAATCTGAGCCTGCCGCTAAACAGCCCAAGACAGCAAGTCCTCAAACCGCTGCTCCCACGACACAGCAGCTCTACCCTAGTATTCCCGCCGCTATTGTGCAGAATCTATTTCAAGAATGTGATTTTTTAGATGTGATTTTTAATGGCTCTTTTAAAGGAGTTTCGATGAGTTTGAGTCAAGACCAACAGAATGATATTCGACAGACGCTTAGTTTCATTACGACGACACCTGCTCAAATTAATTCGAACTGTAAAACAACGGGGCGTATGTTTTTTCTAAAGCAGGGGGTAACTTTATTGGAAGCAGACTTCTATTTACAAGACGGCTGCCAATATTTCGTTTTCTTTGAAAAAGGAAAAGCGACTTACGCCAACGCAATGTCTCAGGTAGGGGCAAACTATTTAAATCAAATGATTGAGAAAGCGGGACAAGTACGCGGTCAGTAGCCACTATACATTTCCCAAAATACGAGGTTCAAATATGATTCGATACGCGGTGATTGATTTAGGAACAAATACTTTTCATCTCCTAATTGTAGAAAAGCAAGCAGACGGTACGCTACTAGAACTTTGTCGAGAACGTTACTACGTTAAGCTCGCCGATGATGGCATTGAAACGATCAGTGACGCCGCTTTCGAACGTGGTATGCAGGCACTCCGTCAATATCAAAATGCTATTCAAAAATACGACGTTAAACAAATACAAGCTTTTGGTACCGCAGCACTTCGCACGGCGAGTAATGGTCCACAATTCGTGGCTACGGCACTAGAACAAACGGGCATTTCCATTCAATTGATTTCGGGAGCGGAAGAAGCGCGACTCATCCACCAAGGTGTTTTGCAAGCTGTTCCATTGCCAAAAGGTCAGGTATTGATCATGGACATTGGTGGTGGCAGTGTAGAATTTATCATTGCTGATCAAGCAGGTGTGATCTGGGCTAAAAGTTTTCAGATTGGCGTAGCGTTATTATACAAACGTTTTCACCAACATGATCCAATACAAGATTCTGACGTAGCAGCATTAGAACTTTATTTAGAAAATACCTTACAAGAGCTCTTGACGGTAGCCAAAAAGTACAATTTAGCTTTTCTCATTGGTGCTTCGGGTACCTTTGACGTTTTAGAGCAAGCATTGGTCTCCCATAAATCAGCAGCACTACACCGTGAAATACCCATCAATGATTTTGAAGGATTTTACCAAGAAATCGTTTTTTCCTCCTTAGCAGAACGCTTAGCCCTAGCAACCATTCCGGATAGCCGAGCTAAAATGGTAATCGTTGCGCTAGTTCTAATTCGTTTCATCGTACAAAAAATGAATACCCAGACCGTCATCGTTTCCGCTTACGCGATGAAAGAAGGTATTCTTCAAGAGATGATCGCTCCACCGAAGCAGTAGAGTTGTTTATAAATGCTTACGAATTGATCTTTTTATCCAAATTTTCCGCTTTAAAATCCTAATTTCTTGGTAGAACTTTATCTTTATGCTTTAATTTTTAGACTCATCTAAAAATAAGTTTTGATCCTATTAAATTTTTAATTACATTTGATTTAGAAATTGTTTCATCATAAAAAAATATTTTCTATGGGAGAAATCATTGAAATATTTCAAACACAAGAATGGGCAATGCGCGCACTTATCGCTTCCTCTCAGGTCGGGATTATGTGTGGCGTTTTAGGCTGTTTTATTGTCTTGCGAAATATGGCTTTGATTGGGGATGCTTTAGCACATGCCATTTTACCGGGAGTCGTTTTTGCTTTTATTCTTGTCGGTTACAATAGTTTAGCTTTTTTTACTGGCTCTGTCCTTGCCGGTTTATTCACGGTAATTGGTATTACTTGGATTCAGCATAATGTAAAGACTAAGAACGATGCTGCCATTGGGATTGTTTTTACCGCGATGTTTGCCATTGGCGTCATTGGAATTTCGTGGATTAGTAGAAGTGAAGGCGTACATTTAGACCTTAAGGATTTTTTGTTTGGAAATGTATTGGGGATCAAGAACCAAGACCTTTACTTGATTTCGGGCGTACTTATTTATGTATTGCTCAGTATTATCGTTTTCTATCGTTACCTCTTTGCGACTACTTTTCAGCCCGTCATTGCAGAGACGATGGGTATTTCTGTCAAATTTGTCCACTATTTTTTAATGCTATTGTTATCTTTTGCAGTGGTTGCTTCGTTACAAACCGTGGGCGTAATTCTCGTGGTAGCCATGCTAATTACTCCGGCTGCAACGGCGCTTTTATTGTCAGACAAGCTCAATTGGGTCTTGGTAATCTCGGGAACGATTGGATTCTTCTCTGCGGTATTAGGGCTCTTATTAGCCATTATGTTCGAAACGCCACCTGGTCCTGCGATGACTTTAACGGCGACAGCTTTTTATTTATTGGCAGCTTTACTAGCGCCGAAGAAAGGACTAATTTTCCGGTTTTTTCGCAAGCGCAAGCAAGAGCAGAAAGTGCAATTGGAAGATACGCTCAAGCAATCTTTAAAATTACACGAATTAGGAATGCTCAGTTTTAAAAATCTGATTGCTCGACTGGGTTATTCTAAAGCCCAACTGACTAAACACCTCAATACCTTACAAACACGTGGTTTACTTGAACGCAACAATCAGCAATTCAAGCTGAGTACACTTGGCATTGACGAAGCTCAACAATTGGTACGAGCGCACCGTTTGTGGGAGACCTACCTGGTCGAAAAAATTGGCTTAACGGGAGAGCAGATACACGAAGATGCCGAGAAGTACGAACATTTACTGACCGAAGAATTGCTTGACGAGGTAGATGCTTCTTTGGGATATCCAAGTATGGACCCACACGGTTCCCCTATTCCTAGCAAAAAAGGATTACCTAGTTTTCCATTAAGTCACCTTGATTTAGCCAAAACGGCAACCATTGCAAGTACACAAGTGAATGAACAAATCAGTAGTCGCTTGTGGCAATTGGGTTTACTTCCTAATATGACCATTTCTATTCTCAAAAAAGACGAAACGACGATCCAGCTAAAAGCCAATGATCAACACATTAATATTTCCAGTACTTTAGCTCGGCAGATCAATATCACACCAGCGAAATAGCTTTATCCTACTTCCCAAGGGCGAGTTTTGTTTTGCAGAATAGCTTAGAACTTGTTCTACTTAACTGCCTGCTTCTCGTTTAATCGGCTATCTTTGCATTTCTTTTTCACTAGCTTCAACTCGTATTGAAAAATAAGCAACCGAGTACTCAAGAAAAACCCATCAGTTTAAAAAACTGGTTTAGTTTACTTCTACTAAGTATTGTATGGGGAAGCTCTTTCATTCTCATCAAGAAAGGCTTGATTGCATTCAATGCAACACAATTGGCTAGTTTGCGAATCAGTATTTCAGCGCTGGCATTTTTACCGTTATTTCTCATCCAGTTAAAAGGAATTGATTGGTCCAAGTTTAAATACTTTATTCTCGTCGGTTTGCTCGGTAGTGGTATTCCTGCTTATTTATATGCTTTTGCACAAACGGAGATTAGTAGTTCCGTAGCGGGTTTACTCAATTCATTAACGCCTATTTTCACGCTACTTGCGGGAATTTTATTCTTTCGACTACAATGGAAATGGTCCAATTTGATTGGTGTTTTCTTAGGATTCATTGGTGCGCTGTTCTTAATTTTTATTGGCGAGAATACCGGTTTGAGTGGTGATTTTCGCTATAGCTTCTTAGTTGTTTTAGGTACCATTTGCTACGCCTTGAGTTTGAATACGGTTAAAACCTATTTACAAAATATTCCCTCTCTGACGATCAGCTCTGTTTCTTTTTTCATTATTGGTATTCCAGCGAGCATTTATCTCTTTACTACGGACTTCCTGAGTGTTTTACAAGAACACGAGCACGGTTGGTCTTCCTTGGGTTACATTGCTACCCTTTCGATTATAGGCACCGTTCTCGCTAGCATCATCTTTTTTAAAATTGTGCAAGAAACCAATCCGCTGTTTGCCTCTATGGTTAGCTATTTGATCCCGATTGTTGCCGTATTGTGGGGAATTTTGGATGGAGAGTCCTTCTTTATTTTGCATACTGTCGGCATGGCATTTATTCTCATAGGTGTTTACATTTCCAAAAAATGATGTAGGTATTTAACAAAAAATCCCCTCCTCTTAGATACAAAGTTTGTAAATGTGGAAGGGGAAGGGTTTTGGGATGTAGTTAAATACAAATTAATTCACTTATTAACCTGCATCATCTTTCGATCAGTCTCTTCGTTACTCAAATCCTTCCTAAGCAACAGCTTAGGGCGATTCTCGTGCCTCGATACTAATCAATATCTAACACAATTCAATTGTGCCTTAGTGCTTGTAAAAACTACTATAAGTAAAATAGGAGGCAATCCTATTTGGCTTCGAAAGCATTATGATATGATTCTGGGAAAAGATGGATTCGTTGACTAACGCTGACCATATTTGGCAAAAATAGTCTCGAATAAGGTAAGTAATTTGTAGCCAAATATTACAAATTAAATAATAAGCTAATATAATATTTTTTTGCTAGACACAATAAATCCTAGTCCTTTTTTTGCGAAGAATTTTAGGATACTTATTTACGTTGAACTTTCTGGAGTCTCGAACCAACCTGCGTACATGACATAATTATTGGCAATTTTAGCCACCGAACCTTGAAATTGTTCTTCACTCAACGCTTTGACTTTCTTTGCCGGAATTCCGGCGTAGATATAGCCACTTTCTAAATGCGCATTTTCCAAAACAACTGCTCCCGCAGCGATCAAACAATTTTCTTCGACGATTGCGTGATCCATTATAATTGCGCCCATACCGATCAAAACATTATCCTTGATCGTACATCCGTGAACGATGGCTCGGTGTCCGATAGACACGTTGTTGCCAATCGTAGTACTTGCTTTTTCGTAGGTACAATGAATAATCGCGGCGTCTTGAACATTAACTTTATTTCCCATTTGGATGCGGTTGACATCGCCCCGTACAACGGCTTGAAACCAGAAGCTACATTGATCGCCACAGTTTACGTCACCGACAATCGTTGCGTTTTCTGCAAAAAAACAATCCTTTCCAAATTGAGGCGTGAAGCCACGAACAGATTTAATAAGTGCCAAAGTCAAAGATTTAATGGAGTGTGGTAAAAAAAATGCCTTACTAGATAATCCTCCGTAAGGCATTTTAATTAAATTTATTTTTTAGCGGCAGTGGTAACAGGTTTTAGCGTATACCCTGCTTTACGCAAAAGCGCAATCACACCTGATTCTCCACCGAGATGTCCTGCTCCTACGGCAAAAAAAGTTTGTTTTTCTTTCATTGTTGCGCCCATAATAGGAATCCAATTTCGATTTCTAGAATTGAGTAGTAAGTCTTCGTAATCGCCTAAGCCACCTTCCGCTTCTTCGCCTTCAAACATCGTCAACATCCCAGAGATATCTTGATTTTTATACAACTCTACCATATCCTGAAATTCGTCATTTCCAGTATCGCCTGCCTTTAGCGTTTCGACCAACATATTCGCTTGTACTTTATATGGAATGCTATCGAACATACTCAATTGAAACTCTACCGTTTCTAATCCCATCATTGGTTTCTCTCCCGATTTTGCCATTTCCATGAACTCCATTTCGTAAGACTTCATTTTACCCGAGGATAAGTCACCGGGCGACATATCTCCTGAGGCGAAGGTAGTAAGCAACATTGGCTTGAGTCGTTCTAGCAAGAACAATGGTAAACCTATTTCTTTAAAATAGGTATCGACAAACTTATAATCTTCTTCTGAAATAAGATCCTTTAAACTTAGACCATCTTTCATCATGGCGCCCATCAGCAGGGACATTTGCGCCCCCATATTGGTCATATCTTCCATATTGATTTCGAAAGCTACCTGTTCCGCTTCGCCGAAAGCTTTTTTGGTATCGGGTGTCAAGAAGAAATCTTCTGCACCGATCATGTGAATAGTACCGTAGAGATAAGAGACTTTTTTCACATCTTTGCCACTAATCTCCCAGAGCAAAGCCTTTTCTTTTGGTGCTAGACTAGGTGTTTTTTCCATGATTTGTGCGCGAGCATCTTTTGGAGTATTACACGCTAGACCAATAAAAAATGCTAAAAATAATACGAGTAACGGATTCGTGCGTTTTGTATTCATTGTATAATTTTTTATCCTATAAATGGATTTGATTAAGACCAAACATGGAGCGAAGCATCAACTGAAGTTGATTTTGGCTTCAGCCTAAACGATAAAACGCTCTTTTTGCCCTTGATCATAAGTTGATAAAATAGCTTTTTAGTGATTCGCATCAAAATCCTCGATAATCGTTAGCAACAATTGAATTTCTTCAAAAAACTCACGAATCAGTGCAAAGCTAATATTTGATTTAAATATAAACGGTTCTAGGATGTCTTTTGGTTCTGTAACCGCGATATAAATTTCGTTTCCTTTGAAAGAAACGTAGATTTCTTTTCCCGTGCGATCTCGAAAATCCAAAATTGATTCCTGCATATCTTCCGAAAGCAA
Source organism: Saprospiraceae bacterium (assembly GCA_045110315.1). Lineage (GTDB taxonomy): Bacteria > Bacteroidota > Bacteroidia > Chitinophagales > Saprospiraceae > CALFBG01. The sequence goes on along the minus strand of JBGCFY010000003.1, from coordinate 33,918 downwards.
ATTCATATAATCGGAGTCCGGTGTCGCATAGGTCATAAATATTTCTTCGAAAGCCGTATTATGAATATGATCAACCGACTTTCCTCCTAGCCGATTAAATAAGCGAATCGTACGTGATAAATACTGTCGAAATTTACGTGGCAAGATCAAGATCGCCCCTTTCATTGGTTTTTTGAAGGTTGCGTGCAGCAAAATTCCCCGGAACACATAATTTAAACGACTTCTTACCTTAGAATATTCTTTGACATTCAATTCGCAGAGCTCAAAATCTAACTCTCCGATTTTTCCCTCGATGTAATCCTCTCCTAAGTAAAAAGGAGCATCCGTGGCAAAAATCTGACTGGCTAAAAAAATGGGCTTTGGAATAAAACGTTTTGCATCGTATTTAAGCGTTCCGAAATTGAGACTATCATCAATAAAATCGAGCAATAAATTAACCACGTGTGGTTTGAAAGTTGCTCGAAACTGCTGAATGCGATATAATAGGTAAGTGATGTAAAATCCGATGGGTAGGAGCAAACTCAAGGTAATGGAAAGAATATTGAGGTAAAGACCGAGGCTAAAAACGGCAATAACGATAAAAATAGAAGCAAATAGTAAGAGTAAAAGTTGCTTTCTTTTACGTTCTAGCCGTAGCAATTCTGGATAAATAGTATGATTATAGTATAGGCGGAATTCGTTTAAGCGCCTCATGGTATCAGTTCGATGATAAAAAAGACTAGGATAAAAGGAACGAAGCGTAACATGGAGGATGGACTTAGTACATTGTAAATTAAGTAAGATGAGAGCAGCGCTATGAGTTAGGATACTAAAAATTTAGACAAGCGGTAGATTGTACTTGCCTAAATTTTTAGTTCCGTTTTTATATTTTTTGGAGTAGTCGGCGACTAATTATCGAAACTAATATTACCACCTTGTTGCTTTTCGTATTTTTCAATATACTCAGAAACAACATCTCCAATGATATCTTTCAAATAAGCTTTTTCAACCTTGGCGATTGATTTTAGTCTTTGTAGTTTTTCTTTATCAAAAATAAAAGTAACCCGCTTTTTGGTTGGAGTATTATCAAAGTCCATGTCGCTAGACTCTACTGTACGGCGAATCAAAGCATCTAAGCCCGTCAAGCGTCGAGGTAATTTCTTGCGTCGTGTTTTTGCCTTTTTTACAGGTGCCGCATTTTTTTGTTGAACCTTTTCTTCGAGCACTTCCGTTAGTGCATCTTCGAAGAGAGAATCTAAATCTGAGGTAAAGTTTTTCCCAATGGAACGTTTGGCGGCTTTCTTTTTCCGACGTTTGGAAATACTTTTCACATTTCTCCTCTCTTCGTGATTAACCAACAACGGGCTCTCCTGCTCGAAATTTTCTTCAAGCGGTAAGCCAAACAGGCTTTCTAATCCGTCTTTAAATTTTTTCTTACTCACGTTTGTTGTTTAAATTTAGTTCCTGTGATTGGCGTAATTAACTTACGTTATCTTTAGCAGGAACTGAATGAAGGAAGTATTTATTTTATATCTTTTCATACTAAGTCTAGGCAATCAGATTACCTAAACGTATCTCTAAACACTTACAACAGCCGTGCGTTCCAATATTTCGTGACAAAGGGAAAGATAATCCTTAGCACCATTACTAGAACGGCTATAGGCGATGATATCTTTTCGTTGAGCTGGCGCTTCTGCCAAAGCTACATTGTCTCTAATTTTGGTTTTGAAAACTTTTTCTCCGAAATATTTATGAATAGTTTCTACTACATCTCTGTTCAAGACTTTTCGAGCATCATACATCGTTGCAATTACCCCACCGATAATAAGTTTCTTGTTCAAACGGAAACGTACTTTGTCAATGATTTGCTTGATTTTTGCCAATCCCTGCAAGGCTAAGAACTCTGTTTGCAAAGGAATGTAGACGTAATCGCTACTTGTCAATGCATTAAGCGTTAGAAGACCTAAAGATGGAGGACAATCAATGATGATATAGTCATATTCTTCGATGACAGCATCGAATAATTCCCGTAGGATATATTCTCGACCGGCTTCGTTGATTAATTCCATTTCTGCACCAGATAAATCCAAAGAAGAGGTAACGACGTCAAAACCAGGTCTTACTTGGTAAGGCATTAATTCTGATTCTCCGCGTAATGCTTCGTAAATGGTACTTCTTTGGCGAGGGATGCCAAGTGAAAGGGTTAAATTAGCCTGAGGATCTAAATCTATTAGTAAAACTTTTTTTCCTAACTCCACTAATCCTGCTCCAATGTTAATTGCACTAGTTGTTTTACCTACACCCCCTTTGTGGTTTAGTAAAGATATTATCTTTCCCATCTGTATGTATAAATGTTTATAGTGTTTAAAAAATAGTGTTGTTGTGAAGATAGCATTTTTATATTAAAAATGCTACTAATCCATCTCGAATTTAGATAAATTGGAATATTTAAAGCATATTCAACCATAATCAATTAGCTTTTTGATGAATGCAATATTCTTTATACCACAAGGATTGCGCCAAACTTATTAAAAAAATAACTAATATGAAAAAATCTTTCTTGCGGGTGTCTGATGAGATTACTTTACATCCTCCTTACCAAGCTTACGCCAAATCCATTTTTGCAATGGTGAATGCACAGCGTAGCTACTTGGGGCAGTGGCTTCCGTGGGTACACGATACTTTGACGGTTACTAACACAGAAGATTTTTTAAAATTAGCTTTTAGGCTTAATCAAGGGCAACAACAACTCAATAGCATTATTTTTTACAAAGAAGCATTGGCGGGTTCTATTAGTTTGATCAAAGTTGATCAGGAACACAAAATGGCGGAGATGGGATATTGGCTTTCTCAAGATTTACAAGGCAAAGGAATCATTACTAAAGCTGCTAAGGCGATGATTACCCACAGTTTTGCCGTTCGTCAGTTGAACCGTATCGAGATTAGAGTTGCCAAAGACAATTTTAAAAGCAAAGCTATTCCCCAAAGACTAGGTTTTCAACTAGAAGGTACCTTACGAGAGTGCTACAGAATGGACGATGGTTTTGTTGATCTGGAGGTTTATGGCTTGTTGCGGAAGGAGTGGGTTGGGGTAACTACAAGTTAAAACTTCTCTGATGGCTATTTTAGCCCCTCATTAATTGCTGTAAATTGAGTTTTTTACAGCATTAACAATATCGCCTGGCATAAATAGATTTATGCGGTCTTCCCAAGTTTTGCGGTCAAACAGTCTCCTAATTACAGCAACATATTTAAAATAAATTAAAAACAAAAAAATCAAACTATTTGTTTTTTCTAATAAATTGTTTTAAATTGTGGTAAAATTAACTTTTTGTTTTAATTAAAGCTGTAAATCAAATCACTATGATACGAGAAGATCGAATAGAACTTAATGAGCGTTTTGTCAAAGTATTCAAACTTTTGCAAGAGAGAGGCGATATCATCATGAATGACCGTGGAGGAAAAGGAATCGGAGATTTTGCCGATAAGATTCTTGGCAATCGAGCTTATGGTCACATTGTTCGTGCCTTCTTAAATCCTACGGATAAAAGAGTTATCGACTATCGACACGCTAGATTAATCTGTCAAGAATATGGTGTTAATGAGTCTTATTTAATTGATGGGCTTGGAACTCCTTTTGGCATTGACTTGCCCGAAACAACGCATTACAACGGTGCCGCAGAAAATAGTACTGGCAATATTTTATATACTAGTGTTCAAGCCTTTGCAGGTGCTTCCGTTGCTGCTGATAATACTTTTTCGGCGGAAGAAAATGCTTACTTTGCCATTCCTGGCATTCGAGGTGACGGTTTGGTTGCTTTTCCAATTGAAGGAAATAGTATGGAACCAGAGATTATGAATGGCGACATCGTAATTTGTAGAGAAGTACGGAGCACTAATGAAATTAAAGACAACGAAATTTACGCCGTCAAGAATAATGGTTCGGTCAACGTTAAGTACGTTCAACGAATTTACACCAAGAAAGGACGATTAATAGAACTCAAACTCATCTCTGCTAATAATTTGGAGCACGATCCTTTTAGCATTGAAGTCAATGAGTTAACGCGCTTGTACAAAGTAACTCGAAAAATTAGTCAATTCTAAGAAGCTGTTTGGATTTGGCTTTTGAAATTTGTTATCGTTTCATTTTTTAGCTAGTCGAGGTTCAAAAAGCGGAGTTATGCCATAGCATAATGAGCATTTTTACATCGAAGGATAGTTGAAAAGGGGCATCACAAAATCAAAGTGTTAAACTTAAACAGTTTCTAAGCACTTCGTTTTTGTAAGCTAATTTTGTATTTCACCATCAACTCCATAGCCTGAATCAGGAAGAAAAGTCACTCAATAAAGTTTTTCTTCCTGATTTTTTTTTAGTAATTCTGACCCTCCCTAGATTTTTTTATTCCTCTTTCATGGAAGAAATAACTCCTGATACTTTTCTGATTTGACAATAGCATTGCTATTCTATTCTTTACCTTATTTTCACTTTTATTTTTAAAAACTTTTTGTTTTAATTCTTTATAATTTAAAACAATTTATTTATATTGTGCTAGATTTATGATCATCCTAAAAGTCAAAGTTTTATGATAACTGTAAGCTAGATTTTCTAGTTGTAATCAATCATTAAAAATTTAAGTCGCGCTAGACTGTACGGTATAAATGCTACAATATGAATATCACCCAGCGAGTAGAATTGAATAGACGTTTCGCAGAAGTGTATCAGCAGCTGAAAGAAAAAGGGGTGATTGTTAAAAATGATCGCCAGAAGAGTAAGTCCGCTTTCGCTGAAAATATTGGTACGAAAGGTCATATTATTGATTTGTTTCTAACAAACAAACGCAAGATTACTTATGAACAAGCCAAACAACTTTGCTCAACCTACAATGTCAACGAAGCATATATGTTTCAAGGTATTGGTGAAGCTTTTGGCACACAAAATATTCCTGATTCAGAAGAAAAATTAGCCATGGCACTAGGTATCAATTTTTCGCCCAATATCTTATTCACTAGTATCGAAGCATTTGCTAGTAACACCGTTGGTGTCGATCTACTTGAAGAAAATGAGCATTTTCACATTCCAGGTGTAAAAGGAGACCTGGTTGCTTTTAACATCAATGGTGAAAGTATGTCTCCTACTATTTTTCCAGGTGATATGGTAATCTGTTCTCCATTAGAAGCCAATACTGAAATGATCGATAACGAAATTTACGCTGTGGTAACCAATCAATCTGTCTGGGTCAAACGAGTACAGCGTTGTTTTGATCGACATAATAATTGGACACACTTAAAATTAGTTTCTGACAATTTTGAAGAGTTTGATCCTTTCATCATAGAAATTGGAGAGGTTAATAAATTATTGAAAGTTTCTCGCCGATTAACCAATCTGCTGTAAACTTTCAACATCCACAATTTTCGAATATAGTCTCTTTTTAATATCGTGGCGCTTGCTTGGAGGAGAAGGGAAAATCTACTTTAAGTAAAGCACACTCGCCTGATTTAATTCAGGTTTTTATTTTAATTCCTGCTGTTTTTTTTGAATCTGACGCTCGAATTGTTTCAATTCGAGCGTTTCTTTTTTTATCGAAAAAATTGTTTTTTTTCTTTCTATCTCAAAATTTACGGTGCACGCTGAATTGCAACTACAGGATCTAAGCGAGAAGCTTTCAACGCAGGATACGTTCCAAATACAACACCAATTAATACCGAAATTATAGCTATTAAAAACATCGTATTTGCCGTAAAACTGACGGAAAAAGGAACGTCCGCAATCATTTTCAAAATCGGTATTGCTAACATGGCCAGTGCCATTCCCAAAAGTAAGCCAATAAAACTTCCAAAAATAGAAACTGCAATGGATTCGCTTAAAAATTGAGTAACAATTGTCCCCTTACTCGCTCCAATCGCTTTGCGAATACCAATTTCACTCGTTCGCTCAGAAACAGAAATTAAAAGCACATTCATCACTCCAATTCCTCCTACAAAAACGGAGAGTCCTACAATCATTCCCATAATCACTCGAAAAATTAAAAATCCTTCATTCGCTTGCTTGACTCGAAAACCATTATCAAAAACGGCAAAACTTTTAGCTTGAGTGCCAAAGCGACTTTCCAGCCAAGCTAGGGTTTGTTCTTTAATCGCGGGAACGTCTTGCACCTTTTCCGCTTCAAAAATTATCCGAGGGGGATTCTGCGCTAACGCCATCGAACTCAGTCTACTAATTGGTAAATACACTTTGGGAAGGTCATCTTCCTTTGGTGTAAGTATTCCTATGATTTCAAAAGCAACACTGTCTTGATCCAAAATACGCTTCCCAATAACTGCCTCCGTTTGTACCGAATCTATGAGTTGAGCGAATGCTAAATTCACCACGGCAACAGGTCTTTTTTCTGCTAAATCGCCTTCACTCAAAAATCGACCTTTCGTCAGTTCTTCTGTCTCTCGATAGACCTCATTGCTATGATAGCGATACGCCGCTAAGGGACTCAAACTTCCTTCGGATTTAAAAATATGATTGGAGCGATTTTTAAAATAAAGTTGCTTTGGAGCAGCAATTGCAGCTTCTAAAGATTTGCTATCTGCGTAGGATAAGTAAGCGATACTATCTTTTCGTACACGGATATTATTGACTTGTTCGTGTGTCTCCGATTCCACCATGACCGCCTTGAGAGAAGTGGTTTGTGTAATCATCGTATTGGCATATTCCTCCATCCCGTCGATCAAACTCAAGGTGGCAACGAGCGCCGCCACCCCTACGATAATTCCCAACACCGAAAGAATCGTATGAAAAAATCGACTACGAATAGATTGGAAAGCCATCCCGAAGGAAGACAGAATTGTTTTAATCATGGCTCAATTATTTTAAGTTACTAAATGCTACCAACGATAATAAGCCAATTTTTGGAGAGAAATATATTTGATCTACAGAAACAAAGATTCTATGGATGAATCCTAAAATGACTCTAGGGAAATAGCTATTTAAAATACAAAGGTAGCGCTTGAATTCAAGCGCTACCTTTGTACAGAACAGTATTTATCTAGTTCCTTTTGGTCGTTTAACAGTCGTATCTTAGCCCATTCGCTGTCGCATTGTTTCATACAACATAATTCCAGTAGCTACCGAAACGTTGAAAGAATCCGTCTTTCCTTGTTGCGGAATCATAAAATCTTGGTCGACAATTTTTAAGACTGGCTTTGAAATCCCCTTGCCTTCCGAACCGATAACAAGCGCAGTAGCTTGCGTTAAATCTAGCTCGTGCAAATTCGTCTGCGCCCCTAAGTTACTTGCCATCACTTGTACGCCTGAAAGCTGCAGATATTCGATACTCTTCATTAAACTACGTTCTCGGCAAATCAAGATATCATTTAATGCTCCCGCAGAAGTTTTAATCGCATCGCCATTGATCTGTGCTGCACCAGATTCTGGAATGATGATCGCATGCACGCCACATAACTCTGCCGATCGAGCAATCGCGCCAAAGTTACGGACATCAGTGACGCCATCTAAAACCAAAAGCAAAGGCACTTCTGATTTTTCAAAAAGCTGTGGCAAAATAGCTTCGATATGATAATACTTCACCAAGCTCAATAAACCAATAATGCCTTGATGATTCGAACGCGTCCATCTGTCCATTCGCTCGCGCGGTACTACCTGTAATGGAATATTATGCGCTTTGCTCAAACGGCGAATTTCTTTTTCAAAATCGCCGCCAGTTCCCCTTTCCAAAAGTAACTTATCAATGTCTTTTCCCGCCTTAATTGCATCGATTACGGGATGTTTCCCAAATAGGAGTGGTGTCTTTTTTTTATCTTCCATCTTTCAAAAGCTGTTAATTTCGTCGTTCATCTATCCATAAATATGGACAAATCTACCATAATGTAGTATCTTACCAATAGAAGAATACACTAAATTTTAATCTTTATCCACAAAAAAGTCCATTTTAAGCAAGATCAATTGAATTTTATCGCTGTAAAGTTGTTTTAAAGTCATCTTCTTGGCGATGAAAAATGGTTAACTTGAGGTCAAAAAGAATGCTTTTATCAGCGCTAGAAATTCTAAATTTGTAAGAGATTTTCCCATTTATTTAAAACAGGAACAAAGCTTGCATATTCTATCTCATATCGTTTGATCGCCGCATTTTTAAGTAACTTTTATGCCTTGTATTTTAATTTCAATAATTAAACTATAGTCCCACAATGAAATCTTCAATTACCGCAATGGTGTTTATGCTAGTCTTTCTCTGGAATTTCCGAGAAGCAGCTGCACAAATCAACACCACACAAATCGCCAAAGCCCACATCGAAAGCAATCGTGCAGCTTGGAATCTAAATCCTGAAGATGTAGCCGAACTCCAATTGTATTACGAGTATCAGTCTACTCATAATGGCCTACATCATTTGTACTTTATTCAACAATATCAGGGTACACCCGTCAAAAACGCGGTGCTCAACTTTAGTATTATGGCAGATGGAAAAATACTTTTCGTCGGTAATCGTTGCGTTAAACAACTCGCAGATAAAGCGACCGCTACCAATCCTAGTGTAACTGCAGTCACGGCTTTACAAACGGCGATGACAGACCTCAACATTCCTGTAAGTACTCCAAATTTAAAAGAGCGACACTCCGAACGAGAACTTATTTTCGATAAGGGAGATTTTTCACTTGAAGATGTTTTAGTCAAACTTTATTATCAACTTTCCGAAGATCAACTGCAATTGGTTTGGGACTTTGACTTGTATGATATCAAAAGAAACGATTTGTGGAATTTTCAAATTGATGCCCTAAGTGGAAAAATTACGAGTAAACTTAGTCAAGCTTATAGCTGTCAATTCAACGGCAAAAATCATCAACACCACGGAGACATTTGTCATGCTAATACAACAGAAACAACTTCTGCGTTACCGGTTTTACCCGATAGTTATCGCGTATACGCCCTGCCCACGGAAAGTCCGGCGCATGGTAATCGAACGACCGTTACGGATCCTGCCGATTTGATGGCTTCTCCTTTTGGATGGCATGATACAGATGGTATCGCAGGCGCAGAATATACCATTACGCGAGGTAATAATATCCACGCTTTTCAAGATCGAGACGGAAACTTTAGCTCTTCTGAAGATGAGCCAGATGGCGGTGCAACCTTAGATTTCAATTTTCCTTTTGTGATGTCTAATGAACCTGCTCAGAATCAAGACGCAGCGGTAACGAATCTTTTTTATACTTGCAATGCTGTGCACGATTTTGCTTACCACTATGGTTTGGACGAAGAAGCAGGTGCTTACCAAATTAATAATTACGGAAACCTAGGTGCGGGTAATGATCCCATTACCGGTTTAGCGCAATACGGTGCCAATGCTTCTTCTAATGTTAACAATGCCCGATTTTTCGTAACGCCCGACGGTGTAACGGGACGTTTGCAAATGTTCGTCTGGAATAGCGAAGCAGGTGGTGGTCAGAAGCTATTACAGATCAATTCACCAAGTTCCATTGCAGGAACCTATTCTGCGGGTATCGCCGAATTTGGTCCTCCTGTATCTAGCACTCCAATCAACGGCGAGATTGTCATTGTACAAGATGACACCTTTAATCCTTATCCTACGGATGGTTGCGAAAATATCACCAATGGAGCCGAACTAATTGGAAAAATTGCTTTGGTAGATCGAGGAGGTTGTTCTTTTAAAAGAAAAACGAAAAATGCAGAAGACGAAGGTGCGATTGCGGTAATCATGTGCAACTTTGAAGAAACAAATAATCCGATGGGAGATGTAGATTACATTGCTACACCAACGATTCCCATTATCAACTTAAAATTTAACGATTGTCAAATCATTCGAGCACAAATCGAAAGTGGCGTTAATGCTACGATCGTTTTACCCGCAGTAAGTACACCACAACAACTTGATGGTGACTTTGATAATGGTACGGTTATCCACGAATACGGTCATGGAATTTCTTCACGACTCGCGGGTGGTCCAATCAACGAAGACTGCCTCCAAGGGGGAGAATTATTTCGAGCAGAAGGATGGAGTGACTTTTTTGCCTTAGCAGCTACCGCAAAAGCTGGAGATACCGGAGCGATGCCAAGAGGAATCGCTACTTATTTATACCGAGAAGCCAACACTGGAAAAGGGATTCGACGATATCCCTACTCCACCGATATGACAATCAATCCGCACACTTATGCTGACATCATTAACAATCCAAGTTCAGAACATTTCATTGGAGAAGTTTGGGCGAGCATCCTTTGGGATTTATATTGGGCTTTAGTTGATAAATACAATTTTGATCCTAATCTTTATACTGGTACGGGGGGAAATAATATTGCGATTGCCCTCGTCATGGACGCCTTGACGATTCAACCTTGCACGCCGGGTTTCATTGATGCTAGAAATGCTATTCTTGCTGCGGACCAACTTAATAACGGTAGCGCAAATCAAACTTTAATTTGGCAGGTTTTTGCAAATCGTGGTGTGGGTTTTAGTGCCGATCAAGGTAGTAATTTAACGGCAGCCGATCAGCTTGAAGCTTTTGATCTTCCTCCTCAATTTATTACCGAGTTAAAAATTAAAAAATCAATGTCTCCCTTAGTCAAAGCTGGAGATAATATTATGATAGAAGTAACCGTGACCAACCACAAAATTCTTACCGTTAGCAATTTAAAAATCACGGATGAGTTACCTGCCGGTCTAAGCTACGTCGCGGGAAGTGCGACCAATGGTGGGACACAAGTTGGTGGCGAAATGTTTTTTGACGTAGGAAGCTTGAATACGGGAGAATCCATTACCGTTTCGTATCAAGCTAAAACGGATGCAGACTTGTATTCGATTGAACAGTTTTATGATGATATTGAAGGTGGAGAAGACAATTGGGCAACGGAAGGCATTCAGAACACTAATTTATTTAGCGTTGCTACGGGAACCGCTAACAGTGGGACTCAAGCTTGGAAAGTAGAAAACGTCAACGACCGTAGTCATCAAGTTTTAGTGCTTTCCAATACTAAATTCATTCAAGGTACACAACCTGCTTTTCGATTTTACCATCAGTATAATACAGAACCCGGAACTGACGGTGGAATCGTAGAAATTTCTACCGATGGCGGAACAACTTGGGCAGATTTGCGACCACAGATTTTTCGACAAGACTATACTGGACCAATTCAATACAATACTTTTGTCCAACCCGACCTTTACGCATTCTGGGGAAATAGTCAAGGATTCGTGCCGACGTATATTGATATGAGTCCTTTCTTAGGAGAAGTCGTGACGATTCGTTTCCGCTTTGGAACCAATGATGCGGTTTCTGCGGATGCTTGGTACATTGACGATGTTGAATTTTTGGATCTATACAATTACGAAGGGGAGGTTTGTGTAAGTTCCGAACAAGGCGATCAAGTTTGTGCTATTGCACCAAGACGTGGAACAATTATCGAGTCCCAAATTTCAACGAGTGTGAATGATTTGCGCTCAGACCAAACGGTACAATTACAACTACAACCTAATCCAGCGGATGCTTTGATCCAGATTTCGATTGCTAGCGAACAGAGCTTGACGGGAACACTTTCCATTTATAGTATGGATGGTAAACAATTCCTACAACAACGAGTGAGTCATTCGGCGGGTAAAGAAATTATCCCAATTGATACGACGCCATTAAGTGCAGGAATTTATTTTGTAAAATTAACTACCGCGAAAGGAAGTCTAATTGAAAAATTAGTGATTCAATAGTTTAGTTTACCAATAGCTAAGATGATATTTATCAAAACCCTCATTAGTTTTTTAAAAGATCCAGAGTATCGAGATTTGCTATTTACGACCATGATCATTCTGACGTTGGGAACTGTGGCGTATCATTATTTAGAGGAATGGACGTGGGTAGATTCGCTGTACTTTTCGGTGATTACTTTGACGACAATTGGCTATGGAGATTTTACGCCACAAACGGTAGAAGGCAAAATTTTTACCGTATTTTATATCATTTTAGGCATTGGTATTATTCTAAGTTTCGTTAATACCGTTTACGCTCATTTTGATCAATTGAAAAAAGAACAAAGAGATAATAAGTACTAATTTATTAAAATGCTTTGCAGCTTTTGTCTAAACGATCTCTATGCACTAAATAAATACATTTACAAAAAAGGTCTAGCTACTCAACGTAGCTAGACCTTTTTTAACAAAGTACTAAAACAACTTAAAGCACGAATGGACTTCCCATTGTTTTGGTAACCTTATATTTAATTTTACATGGTTAATTTACTAGCAATATTTTTAGGGATCGCATCTTTATGTACGAGAATTGCTACCATTTTCAAGCGCATATACGGCGCTGACATATACAAAAATCCTTTGTGCTCGCTGATCTCTCCCCAAGAATTTTTGATGATGTAATACTTCGTCCCTTTCTGATCTTTTGCCGTTCCCATTAAATGCATCAAGTGATCATCCGTGGTAGAAAAACTTTCAAAAGTCTCCTGACGCATATTTTGGGTAATTTTCATTTCAGGACCAGGCTCTAAAAATAAATCTTCCCGCTTATCATCTACTGGTGCCACTGCAATTCCTTTTCCAGCAGAAAAACCTTTCTCACTCACATCTCCATCCCAAGCTACCGAATATCCTTTTTTGATCGCATTGTCTACAATTGCTTCCACTTCTTGGATGGGAAGATTATAGAAAGAACCATTAGAATAATTATCTGGAATTTCTAGAATAAACTTTTCGTAAAAAGGGTGATGCGTAAACGAAGTAATACTCACGTAATCTTCTGGATTGATCTCCATGCTTTCCGCAAAACTTTTAGGCGTATATTGTTTGCCTTCGTAAGTAAAATTTTCTGGCGTGGATCCTAAATAAACATCTAGTACTGCTTGAAAAGCCGTAAACCATTTCTTACTCAATCGCTTTTGCTTTAAAACACCATCCAACATTCCCTTCAATGCCTTTTCCATTTCACTATGGTCGTGTCTCTTCGCTTCTTTTTCCTTCCCCGAATAAACCGCCTCCGGCACAATGCCATAACGTTTCGCAACTGCAATGGGATCGTGCGCCAAACTACCTTGGCTAAAGTTAGCTTTACCTTGCCGGTAAACGTAATTCCGAGCTTTGTCCTTATAGATATTGCTTACCGCAAACATTTCAGAAAGGTCATGTTTACCTTTTCCTTTTCGAATCAATTCGGATTCTAAAAAAGAAGAAGTTGCATAACTCCAGCAAGTTCCGGTACGGCCTTGACTTTTAACTGGTGTACAATCTATTTTTTCTTGAACTGTAAATTGGTAGTTCGAAGTTTTTTTCTTTTTAGTATCTACTTGCGCTATTGACGACACGCTAAAAAAGCAAAGCAATACGAATAACAAAGCAGGTATTTTCTGTATTTCCATTATATTTGATATATTTAATTTGGCTCTTTACGATGGTCATGCCGAGTAAAGAACGGTTAAGTAATTACATAAAAAAGTGTAAAGTGTTTAATGTTGGTCTCGTGTAGATAAGATGTGCAGACATACACACCCAGAAAACGAGATGGATCAGACAAGTATTGCTACGCTAAGACAAGGAGAGTTGGCTGGCCAATGAACGGTCTATTCTCAAAAGTTGAACACCTACTCCATTCAGAATCTAATATTTTCACTCTTCTTCGTTACTAGCTTCTGCCGCTTTATCTTCGTCGTCATCCTTCGAGAAATCTTTAATTGCATCACTGATTTTATCTCCCATAACAATAGCGACCGCTTTCGCCGTATCGACTACATCTTCCAAAGTCTCTCCTACGGTATTGGAAAGTGCATCCATAATAGATTCTTCGGGAGGAGTATCTTTAGGTACTTCCGTTTTCGGAGTTTCCGTCTTTGGTGGTGTTACTTTAGGCGCTTCTGGTGTAACAATTGCTTCGGCTGCTTTTTCTAATTTTTCGCTATTACCTTCCCGCTCCGCTTCCGCCTGTTTCATTTGCTCTTTAATCTTTTCCTTAGCAGCTCTTTGAGCGGCTCTAACTTTTTCCTTCTCCGCTTCTTCCGCTTCCTTCTTCACTAAATCCTTCATCCGTTTTTCCAACTCTTGCCGCGTCTTCATCATTTCCGACAATTTTTCTTCTTTTGAAGAAATGCGCTCCTCGATCATTTTTATTTTAGCTTGTCGAATTTGAGCCTCTAATTGACCATCGGAAGAAGCAACTTTTTTATTTTGAAATTCTAAATCACTTTTGTCCCGTACAATCGAACGATTCATTTTCTCAATTGCAGCAAGTAAGCCATCAAATCTTCTTTTAAGGCGAACACTCGGAGAACCGTCATTATTAGCATTAGGGCCGAACCTCCTTTCTTTTACATCTTTAAAGGTCTTATCTATTCGTTCCCAAACTTTTGAACGGTGTTCTCTCGTCAACTTAGTATCTCGGAATTGACGTTGTAAAGACTTGAGTTCGTCAAAAACGCTTTGCAAATTTAAGCCTTTGGTGACGCGCGCTTCGATCTCATCCAAGGTTTTCATAAAACCTTCAAGGTGCGTTTTTGAAAGACTTTGAAATTCCGAATCCAATGCAGTTCGTAAAGATTTTAGTCGATCAAAAAGCGCATTGGTGTTGTCTCGTAAAGAATTCGCGTGTTCGCGAAAAAGATTACGTTCACGGACTTGACCTTGTACTTTTGACCAGAACCCCTTAAGAGATTCCCAGGTTTCAGAATCATAAGTTTTTAACTGTTCAACTTTTTCTTTGAGTTCTGCTAGTTCCGTTTGGTAAGCTTCGTTGAGTTTGGAAGAAAGCACTATAAAATGCCATTCCGTTTGAGCACGTTGAATAATATCGCCACGTTCTATTTTCAGTTCGTCTGGTAGGAGAGATTCCGTAATGGAAAGCGCTCGTTCTTGGTGTTGGTGTCCTTCAATGAATGCGACCGCTGTGCCGTTGCGCCATTCGTTGAGCATAGATTTAGAGAATTCCTCAGAAACTAAATTTTCTGGAAAAGTCCAGATGTCCACCTTATTATCCTTAGGACGCAATTCAAGGGCGATGAGTACTTTTTCGTCCTTAGCATTGGTCCCCCATAGTACGAGCTTCGTCTTCATATTTCGGTATTCAAGTTCGATTAATCAATTTGTAACAGTTTATGAATTACGGCAATTTTTTTGGTTTTTCCTAAAAATCACATCTCTATTATTCTTTAAAAATAGAAAATAACCATACAATCATCAAATTTTATGCTGTATTTCTATCTAGTTACCAGCCGTTTATTACACAACAACAAAAGTTTCAACGCAAATGGCTTTGCATTGAAACTTAATCATTACCTATATATGTAGCTTGAAAGTCGAATTGAGTACAAGCCTTTTCGAGATATGAATTTGAAAAAACTTATACTCGTCTATTTATTTACAAAAATGACAACTTAGTATTTAGCCATTTACTTTAGAAACACCTACCAAATTTTCTGCCAACAAATACTCCGCTATTTGTACCGCATTAGTCGCCGCGCCTTTACGTAAGTTATCCGCAACAATCCACAAATTCAATCCATTCTTGATGGACTCATCTCTACGAATTCGACCAATGTAAACTTCATCTTGATCTTTTGCGAAATGAGGCATGGGATATTTATTTTGGTGAATATCGTCAATAACGACAATCCCATCCATCGATGTTAAAAGTGCTTTAACGGCTTCTACGTCAAATTCATTTTCGAATTCTAAGTTCACGCTTTCGGAATGTCCTCCGTGCACAGGAACTCTTACTGCAGTTGCCGTAACCCCGATGCTATCATCGTTTAGAATTTTTCTAGTTTCGTGAACGAGTTTCATTTCTTCTTTGGTATAAGCATTATCCAAGAAGATGTCGCAATGAGGCAGACAATTTTCAAAGATAGGATAATGGTAAGCCATTTCTTCCGGCTTCAACGCTATACCATCTTTTTCTGACTGATACTGATTAACCGCTTTCACTCCCGTCCCCGTAAAGGATTGATACGTGGAGATTACGACCCGCTTAATCTTATACTTGTCATGCAGCGGTGCTAGAGCAACGACCAATTGAATCGTTGAACAGTTTGGGTTTGCAATAATCTTATCATTTTCAGATAAAACATTTGCGTTTACTTCAGGAACAACCAATTTGTGGCCAGGCTCCATTCTCCACGCAGAAGAATTATCCACCACCGTTGTACCGACCTCAGCAAAACGAGGAGCCCATTCTTTCGAAACAGAACCACCCGCAGAAAAAATAGCGATATCCGGTCGTTCGTTAACGGCATCCTCCATACTGATGACCGTGTGAGCTTTTCCTTTGAAATTAACTTCCTTTCCTACCGATCGGGCAGAAGCCACTGGCAAAAATTCAGTGACTGGAAATTTTCTTTTTTCTAATACTTGACACATTACGGTTCCTACCAAACCGGTGACGCCTACTACAGCTACTTTCATTTTTAGTTATTTTTTTTATCAATACTCCCGCAGGAACAACTTTACTGATTCATAAGAGCGTACTTCAAAATCTCTATATTTAGACTAAGTACATTGTAACATAAATTTATTTGCTTTTTGAATAAAGAATTTATTTTGAAAACTTCTGAGCTTTTTCCCTTTGTTAAAAAAAACTGCCCCTTAAGAAGCTTTACAACTAAACTATTGGTCAAATCATAGACCAAAACAATTCAATACCGAGTTAAAGGTCAATATTTTCTTAAAGAAGTTGTTTTAATTCAAAATGATTTCGGTACGTACGTTAATAGCAGTCCGATATTTAAACGGTATTAAGTTTAGAACTTTACTGCAGACGCTTACAAGTAAAGATGAACAGCTTTGTTTTTTAAGTGAGGAAGAGAGCAACTCTCACAATCCTCCCAAATATTGGAACAAAATAGGAATTGAAAAGGACTTGTCAAATAGCAAGAAACTATCATTTTTGTAATTGTTGAAGTTAATTTTTAAGCTTATTATTTATATTTGCCCTACCGGCTTACTAATCTACTACCTTTACTAGTAAAAAGGCAGCTCAAAATCGTTTATTATTGTTGTGCATTCCAAGTTTTGTAAATCTTGACCTATGAAAAACCTGATTCCAATTATTTGCTTTTGCCTTTATCTTCCAGGGTTTATCGCCGCACAATTAGTCGATGATTTTTCTGACGGTAATTTCACCAATAACCCTGCATGGATAGGCAATACTACTGATTTCACCATCACTGATGCAGTGCTGCAATTGGATGCCACTGCGGCAGGAACAGCCTATCTTGCCAGTCCGGTTAGCATTAACGGTGCTAGTAACTGGGAATTTTTCGTCGAGCTAGATCTCAATCCATCTGCCAACGGCAACTTTCCTAAAATCTACCTCTCTTCCGACGCTGCTGACCTCACCGCCAATCTCAATGGTTATTTCTTACGCATTGGCGAAACGGGTGCAAATGATGCTTTTGAACTATTCCGACAAGATTTCGACGGAACAACCGAATTTTTACTACGATTCAACACCGAAGGCGAAATGTCTGCTAGTGCTAATAATCGAGCGCGCGTTAAAGTAACCAGAGATAATACAGGAACTTGGAATTTTGCGGCGAACTATGATGGTGGCAATTGTTTTACCGATGAAGGTAGCATTACCGAAAATACCCACTCGACCGGTAGTCACTTTGGCTTCTCTTGCCAATTCACCTCGGGTAGTGTTACCAAATTCTTTTTCGATGATATATATGTAAATGCTACTCCACCTTTTCAAAATTTAGCCTTAGCAACGGTTAAAAGTAGTACGAGCAATACCGTTGAAGTAAGTTTTAGCGATCGTCCAGAAACTGCCAGTGCAAGCGTTGCAGCTAATTACGTCATCAAAGACGAAATGGGTCAGGTACTCGCTAGTCCAGACCTTGTAACGATCGACCCGAGTGATGACAAACGCGTGGTCTTGACTTTCGGAGGTGCTTTTTCTATCGTCACTGGCGTCGCTTATACCCTTTGCGTTAATGATGTCGTTGATTGTAATAATAATCCAATTGGGACCAACAATGAACAAGTCTTTTACCTCATCGAAAAAGCGAGTGCCTTCGATATTATTATCAACGAATTATTGCCCGATCCGACACCAGCAGTAAGTCTTCCTGAATTTGAATTTTTAGAATTATATAATAGAAGTAATAAAGCCATTAGTTTAGAAAACTTTCAACTGATCAAAGATAATACGGTTAGTGTTTTACCTGAACTTATATTATCCCCCAATAGCTATTTGATTATTTGTAAAGACGAAGCCAGCAGCGCATACCAAAGTTACGGTACGACCTTAGTGGTAGACAATCTCTCTTTGCCCAATGAAGATGCCGAACTTTCCTTAATCAATCCCGACGGAGACTTAATTGATTACGTCAACTATGCTAGAGCTTGGTACAATGATACGGATAAGGATGATGGTGGATTCACCTTAGAACTCATCAACCCGAACAGACTTTGTGACGAAGCTTCCAACTGGAAGGCTTCTGCGGATAGTCGTGGAGGAACTCCCGGAACAGTCAATTCGAGTTTAATAATTTCGCCAGATGCATCCTCCTTACAATTACTAAACATCTTCGTGGAAGATCCTACTAGCATTTTACTCAATTTTAACAAAAAACTAGATGACGCGAATAGTAGTATCCTCAGTAATTATACTGTCGACCAAGGCATTATGGTTATTGACGCAGAACTACTTAATCCTACCAATAAAAGTGTGCGCATTAGTCTAAGTGCTCCCTTAGCAGAAGGAACAATATATACCATTGAAGTACTCAATAGTACTACGGATTGTTTGGGAAAACCCATCGGAGACAAAAATCGACTTTCCTTTGGATTACCCGAAGAGGCAGCAGTATTTGATATTTTTGTGCACGAAATCATGGCTGCACCAACGCCTACTATTGGACTTCCTGCCGTAGAATATTTAGAGTTGTATAATGCTAGTGATAAATTAATTGAATTATCAGGTTACAGCTTAGAAGTTGGAACTAGCCAACGGACGCTCCCTAACTTCCAATTACTTCCTAAAGCTTACGTCATTATCTGCCCTAGTTTGGGGCTGGATTCTTTGCTCAATTTTGGTGCAGTACTTCCGATGGATGATTTCCCCAGTTTGTCTAATAACGGTACAACGATTGTCTTAAGCGATCCAATGGGCGTTACTATGCATTACTTGAAATATGATCAATCGACTTATCAGGACAATGCGAAAGATGATGGCGGATGGTCTTTGGAGATGATCAACCCTAATTTAGCCTGCGACGGAGCCGTTAATTGGCGAGCATCAGAAAACCCATTTGGTGGTACGCCTGGTATTGTCAATTCCGTCCGTGCCGAAGGAATAGATGAAAAGCGCCCCGATTTGCTCCGCGTCTTTCCAGAAGACCCTAACACCTTACTTCTCTCTTTTAGCGAGGTGATGGATCAGAGTAGTGCCCTAGAAGTTGATAATTATCTCATTGATCAAAACGTAGAAATTATTTTAGCACAATTGATTACGCCTGCTAAAAATCAAATTCGCTTATTCCTCAGTACACCTTTATTGGAAAACACTACCTATACTATTTCACTACGAGATCAACTTACAGACTGCCTAGGAAATCCAATCGGTACTTTTGACGAAGCCCGGTTTGCGCTGCCAGAGTTAGCAGAGGAAGGCGACCTTATTATCAACGAAATTCTTTATGACCCTTTGACGGGTGGCGCGGAATTCATTGAACTATATAATAATTCTTCCAAAGTACTGAACGCGGGAGACTTATTCCTTGCCAAAGAGTTGGGAGATCCCGACCCTATTCGCTTCAATTATTTGTTATTTCCAGGAGACTATTTAGTTATTTCTCCCGACGTAAAAGATATCCAAGCAAAATATACCGTCAAAAATCCTTTCGCTTTATTTCAAAACGATATTCCTTCTCTGACTAACGATGAAGGGCAAGTCATCCTGTACCGAGATGATTTTCCAGATATTATTATCCTTGACCAATTTAATTACAACGAAGATTACCACAATGCTTTACTCAGTGATGCCAAGGGCGTTTCGCTAGAACGTATTGATCCAAATGGATCGACACAAGATGGCAACAACTGGCATTCTGCTGCTAAATCTGTTGGCTATGCTACACCAACTTACCTCAATTCGCAAAACTTCATCGCTAATCCAGGAGACGATTTGATTAGCCTATCTAGTGACCGTTTATCTCCAGATGGAGATGCTTTTGAAGATTTTGTACAGATTTTCTATGTCACTCCCGCCACGGGCTACACCGCAAAAATCAATATTTATGATGCGCAAGGACGAATGATCAAACAATTGGTTGATCAGGATTTGCTGGCACGCGAGGGAAGTTATAAATGGGATGGCAGTACCGATAATGGTGGTAAAGCTCGGCTCGGCATCTACGTATTATGGGTTCAATTACTCAACCCTAACGGTGACGTCCGCGAAATCAAAAAAACAATTGTAGTCGCAGGTCAATTATAACCAGATTCCAGAAAATGCTCAAAGAAATTATTTTAATTGATGATTTTGACATCCAAATACACTTCCTTACTAGTATATTATGGTATAGCAAGCGTTTTTACGAATCTTAAAACTTAACAAGGTCAAAATGCTAAGTCACAAATTTGCAGAAAAGATACTTGTATCAGCGCTTACTTATCTTTAATGTGTTTAAGGAAAGATTAAGCAATTTATTTATTCAATCTACATTTTTTATTGACGTTGATTAAAAATCATAGACCAGAAATATTATCCTTAGTGATCATGTTTGATAAGAATATGTAGGAAAAGGCGTGAGAAAAGAAGGATAAGTTTTCAACTACGCGAAATTTATGTTACGAAGTTGTTTCAAAATATTATTTGCAAGCCATTGATTTCCAATATTTCAGCTAATTTTTTTCCCCGTAGCGATGGCTACGAAAAAAAAATGGAGCTTCCTCTTGAAAACCAAGCGCTTACAACTAATTTCAAGCCCCATTTTAAAACAACTTCTGCTTAAAGTCCATTAATACCTAATAAATATATAAGGACTTTGACTAGCATTATAAAATATCTTATATTTGCCCCAACTATGATAACCAAAATCTTAAGTTACAAACCTCTCCAAAATTTTCTTATTGCCCTAATCATCTTAGGAGCAGTCTTTTGTATTTTTACTCCTAACTATTTATTATTTAAATTAGGCGCTAGGTTTGCAGTACAAATCATGTTTGGATATCTAATTCTAGGACTTGGTTTTTTGTTATTCCGACAACCTCGCTTGATGTTTACTAGTTTTGCTTGCTGTGCGGGCTTATGCTTATATTTAAAAAATGCAGGAAACAACACTTTGATTTATCCGCATCCAACCAATGCTGCCATCGTCGACATTGCACATTTTAACGTGTCTAATCATTCTAGTTTTACACAAGAGCAAGATAAGGTCGTCGCAGACTTATTGTCGATTGATATGGATATTATTTCTTTTCAAGACTTCAATGATAACTTAGCCTTGCTCAATGAATTGAAGGTTTCTTTGCAACCCAAATATCCTTACATTTTAGAGAGCCTACAGTTTAGTCAATATGATTTGATTGTTTTTTCAAAACATCCGATCAAGAAAAAAGATGTTTTTTATTATCATCCTAAGCCAGGTAATATCAAAATTCCGATTCTGCGAGGTTGTATCCAACTAGAAGATAACAAGCAAGATATTTACTTCGTTACGACTTATATGCAACCGCCTTACAATGAAAATGGCAACTTTTTTGAAAACTTTAAGGGACAATTGGATTTGATGACGGAATATACCAATAGTGTAAAAGCGCCAGTTTTAAACTTTGGAGAATTCAACGACGTTAGTTTTTCTAGTGAACTCGTTGACTTCCGTAAACGAACGCACCTTAAAGATAGTCGGATTTTCCCTGGTTTACGCGGAAGTCCGGTGAGCCATATTTTTTACTCCAATCCTTTCATTTGTGTGGGCTTCCGAGAAGTCAAGAATGAAAATTCCGAACCCTTTGGCATTGTTGGTTCTTACCAATTATCTACGCCACTTTAGTTTGCCATCATGCTACGAAAACGTTTAGAAAGTTTCAAGTACGCCTTCCAAGGAATTGCGAGTATGTTTGCTTCCGAACCCAATGCAATTATTCACGCCTTGATGACAATAGTTGTCATTGCAGCAGGTTTTTTCTTCCAAGTCTCCCCTACCGAATGGTGTCTACTTAGTCTCGCTATTGCTGCCGTATTTTGCGCCGAAGCATTCAACACTGCCCTAGAAAGCCTCACCAACCTAGTGTCACCTGACCATCATCCATTAGCTGGAAAAACCAAAGATGTCGCTGCCGGAGCAGTGCTCTGTATGGCTATTGGTGCCGCCGTAGTAGGATTGATCATTTTTATTCCTAAGATCATGACATACCTTAACAACTAAGCCCACACTAACTTATTGGTCATTAGTATCCAACACCTACATATAGTTAAAGTTATGCAAGTTTCTTTTTTTTCCGTCACTTTAGTTCCCAAAAAGGCATGATAATTGTCTTTTTATAGCTAGTAAGAATAGTGCGAAGCCAAAACCTCGTCACAAATTCTTTCCAAACCAGAAAATCATAGCCCGATAAAATTTTAAATTGTACCGTAAACGATCAATACAATGAAATTTTTTAAAGATGCTATCACGACCTTATTCGTCTTGGTTTTCAGCTTTTCAATGGTTAACAATAATTTAGCACAAGAATACAATGATATTCTAGTCTCTAATCACGTATCAACCAAAAAGAAGAAAGCGCCCAAAAGCACAAATGAGGTCCCAAAAAGATTAGAAAGAAAGTTTCGTAGAGATGCTGCTCGCATGGCTCTTCGTATGGAAGCGAAGAATGAAGAGTTGCGTTACCTAAACATTATTATCCCAAGGGAGAATGTAGAGAGTATATTTAATGTGCTCAAGGAAATCTATCTAAAAGACGAGACGGCTAAGTCCATTTCTAAATGTAATGTACATACTTATCCTAATCCTTCAATTGATCACTTCGTTTTGATTTTCCAAAGGAATGCCGATTGGGCAGCGCCCTTACGATCGGGCATTACCGAAACGGATAGTCCTATCATCAACGATCTTTTAGATGAGTTTGATTTGATTATTGAAAAGCACGTGCAGTGGAATGACACTCAAGATGCCATTACCATTCGATCTAAAGGACCACTCAATATGGCTGCTTTAGCCAATGAGTTTTACAACATCGAAGGCGTCGTAGAAATTGATTTAGGGGTTCCTAAAATTGGTGGAAATGATATCGAAATTGCTCGTACAGAAACCGGCTGGGAAGTAAGTTATATCCTACGGTTCGGTTCCTACATCGACGGTAAAGGTAAGGTCCACACTTGGAAATACGAAGCCAAAGACAACGGCACTATTAACTTTATGTCCGAAACGGGTGATCCTGTTCCAGATTGGATGCGTTGTGATTCTCCTTTCAATAATTCAATGCTCACCAAGACGATGTAATATCTTGAAACTTTATCGGTAATGGCTGATGGCTTACCGCAAAAAATATTCTTCTTTAAAAAGAAATAAAAGTTTAGTCAATCGAATTTGACTAAACTTTTTTAGTTTTGGGTTCATACGCTTATTTAAAATTAACCCACTGAAACTCAACTTGGATATGCTTCGCTTCAAATGCCTTTCTTTTACCGAACTACAAATCCCAGAATTGTACGCACTGCTCAAATTACGGCAGGACGTTTTCATCCTAGAGCAAGATTGTCTTTATCCGGATCTTGATAATCGCGATCAAGCTTCCTATCACCTTTTAGCTTTAAATGCAGCCGACAATTTAGTCGCTTACGCTAGAATTTTACCACAGGGTTTAGTGCATCAAGATTATGTTGCTATTGGTCGGGTCGTCAACTCGGATCAAGTACGCGGACAAGGCATCGGACAACAGTTAATGAAAGAAGCTATTGCGACCTGCCATAAACTATTTGGGCGAATACCAATTAAGATATCCGCCCAATGTTATTTACTTAAATTCTACGAAAGTTTAGGATTCCAATCCGTAGGAGATTCTTATTTGGAAGATGATATTCCTCACATCGGCATGATTTATCAGTGGCCAACAACGAGTTAATCCTTCCTTACGATCCTAACAGTGTAATTCTGGCCGCATCTAAAATAGAACGGACGCCTTCCGGAGTTGGCGCTTGAGAATATACTCTTAATACGGGTTCTGTCCCAGAAGGTCGAATCATCAACCACTCATTGTCACTCAAGACGAATTTGAAACCGTCAATCGTTTCTAATTTTTCTACTTTATAGTCTCCAAAAGCGGTATATGGTGTGTTTTTACACTTTTCAATAATCGCTAATTTTTCTTCATTTTTAATGTGTAAATCATCTCGATCAAAAGCAAATGGTCCGACCATATCATATACTTCTTGAATCAAAGCTTTGAGCGATTTGCCCGTTTTTGCCATAAACTCTAGAATCAACAAGCCCATCCAAATACCATCTCTTTCTGGAATATGACCTTTTACGGCTAAACCACCAGACTCTTCTCCACCAACCAAGACGTCTTCTTTTGTCATGATTTCTGCGATGTATTTAAATCCAATTTTAGTCACTTGGAATTCCAATCCAAAGTGCTCTGCCATTTTTCGCATCTTATCCGTCACAGAGAAAGTAACGACGACTTTACCATCTAAGCCTTTGTATTTTTTCAAATACAATAATAATAAAAGGAGTAAATGGTGAGAATCTACAAAGTTTCCATCTTCATCGTACATTCCAATTCTATCCGCATCACCATCGTTAGCTAAACCACAAGCAATCGTTGCATCATTTTTAATCAAGTCCGATAATTCCCCGAGGTTACGGTGAATGGGTTCAGGAGCTTGGCCTTTGAAAGAAGGATCGTCATCGCAGTGCAACAAGATTGCGTTGGGTAATAAACGCGGTAAAGCCCGTTGTCCCGCGCCGTACATGGCATCGAATGCCATTTTGATATTAGCCGCACGAATCGCTTCCATATCAAAATTTTCTTCTACGTGGTCGATGTAAATTTGCTCTAAATCAATATAGTTCAACATACCTTGTTCAAACATTTCTTCCAAACTCGGCAAGTCTTTTTCTGTAGGTTGGTCCGGCACTTCTTCTTCCACTGCTGCAATATCCATTGGAATGGTAGGTCCGCCAAAGTTAGATTTCAACTTATACCCATTGTAAGAAGGCGGATTATGACTCGCCGTGATTACAACCCCTAAATCAGATTTGGTTTTAACGACGCCCAATGAGACCATCGGAGTAGAAACAAAGCCCTTCGCTAAATTGACTTTAATGCCATAGGCACCGAATACTCTCGTTGCTGTCTCCGCAAACATTTGACCACCAAATCGACAATCGTGGCCAATTACAATTTTTGAATAATTTTTTGCTAACAACCATTTCGCTGTTCCTTCCGTCACTCTGATCACATTATCTACCGTATAGTCTTTAGCAATTATAGCTCTCCAGCCATCTGTACCGAATTTAATTTTTGTCATTTTAGTTAATGTTATAGTGTAAAGTATTGAAGTTGTAAAAAATGCCTTGATACTGGCCATACCATAGTGTCAGCAAGGCTTTGAAAGAAGGTCAACCTAAAGTTATTAATCCCCACCAACGGATGGAATTTCAAATCTGCGTTCTCACGAAAGTAAAAAAAAATAACTGCTTTAACAATTATCCGCTTACCCAAAAAGCGTAGTTATTCGTACCATTCCCTTGAAACTTTATATCTCATAGGCTTTTAGCCTGCTCAAACGCATCGACAGCTCAAGACTTGCTATTCAAGTCTACGCCATTTTCCATAAAAAGTTGTAAGTAATCGTCAAAAACTGAACCTATCCTTTTACTTGTCTAAAGGAATAATAGTGACCATACAACAAAATTTAACCGCAATTTTAAGTTCTACTTTGATCCAATCTTTCCACCCACAAAAGAAACAATTCCAGCAAGCTATTAGAATAATTTTGTGGTTCTCGATTATTTTAGTTTTATTGCAGAAAAGGGCAAATTGAAAGATACTTATCGACATCAAGGTTTAAGAAAAAAACTCGTGCAGGATTTAGCGGCAAAAGGTATCAAAGATCCTAAAGTCTTGGCGGCGATTGGTCGCATTCCGAGACATTTTTTCTTAGAAAAGACTTTTGAAGATTGGGCGTATCAAGACAAAGCCTTTCCCATTGGCAATCAACAAACGATCTCTCAACCGTTTACCGTTGCTTACCAAACCAGTTTATTAGCCGTTAAGAAAAGAGAAAAGATTTTAGAAATTGGTACAGGTTCTGGTTATCAGGCGGCAGTTTTAGGAATATTGGGAGCACGTGTTTATACCATTGAACGACAAGAAGATCTACACCACCGCGCCACTAAGCTTTTGCAAGCATTAGAGATTGGCAACATTCGTACTTTTTTCAAGGATGGTTATAAAGGTTTGCCAGAGTTTGCCCCTTTTGCTAAAATTTTAGTAACGGCAGGCGCAAATAAAATCCCCGTAAAATTAAAACAACAACTCGCAATTGGTGGAATTATGGTAATTCCCGTAGGACAAAAAGTCCAGCGAATGTACAAAATCACGAGACTATCTGATACAGACTTTCAAGAGGAAGTGCTGGATACTTTTCGTTTTGTTCCTTTTTTGGAGGGAGTTGAAAAGAGTAAATGACCAAGCATTTAAGAAGAAATATCTTAAATGCTTGGTCAAAATTGTGTACACATTGAAGTTGCTTATTCCTATGAACGCAAACGATCTTATTTATTTTATGCAAGCAGCAATCGAGGAAGGTAAAAAAGCATTGCCACACTGTCTGCCCAATCCCCCCGTCGGCTGTGTCATTGTCAAGGATGGACAAATTATTGCTCGCGGTCATACCAATCCGCCCGGAGAAGATCACGCCGAAGCCATGGCCCTGAAAGCCATACCGGATTCGACTAAAGATATAAGCTTGTTTGTTACCTTGGAACCTTGTTCTTTTCAGGGCAGAACCCCCTCGTGTGCAAAAACCATCTTAACTAAATCCGTGAAAGCTGTTTACGTCGGGATCATAGACCCACACCCTAAGAATCAAGGGCGTGGAATAGCCATTTTACGCGCTGGTGGCATTGACGTTCATATCGGTTTGTTACATACAGAAATTGAAGCGGACTTGAATCCTTACCTAATTCGTTCTGCATAAAATTATTACACTATAACAGTAATCTAAGTACTAAGACAAAAAAAATTTACCATTAAATGGTGTTAGATTTTGACTTGTATCAAGACACGAAAGCCCTCCTAAGCCTTTGCTTAGGAAGGCTTTGAGTAACGAAGAGACCGCTCAAAAGATGATGCCAGTTAATCAGTGAATTAATTTGTCTTAGGACTTACAGTGTAATAATACTTCAAAACTTAATCGTTAATCTTCCGACCAGAAGCTCTACGAGATTTCACCGATACTTGATTCACTTTTTTCAAATCCACCATCAAGGTAGCTAAAGCATCTGAAGATCGCATATTGAAAACGCGGTCTTCGTAGGTTACTTTATAAATTCGATTATTATTCTTTTGTTTAAAACGTAACATATAGCGATTGCCCATCCGAGGGTTCGGACCAAACATTAAGAAGCGATCACTCCCACTTTCAAAGCTAACTGCAAATAAATTTTCTTTAGGTTGTGCGGTCAATACGCCCGGCGTCCCTCTTGGAATGACAATTTCTTCTACTCTTTTTCCATCTACCATTTTTATTTCTCCAGAAACGATTTCGGAAGAACTATTAGATAATTGCCGCCACAAAACGATATCATCCGACAGATAAAATTGAATTTTTTTCAACTGAGTATCTGACCAATTATTCTCTTCGTATAAACTTTGGGTAAAAGGAGATAAACTTGGAGAGCAAGCATTCAAGCCAACTAGACAGAGGATCAGGAGTGTAAACATTCTTAAATTATCCATATTCTTATTTTTATAATTTGTTATAAATTTTAAAGGAATTTTGGCACTAAAATAGCGACAACAAACTTGCAGAGGTATCAATCAAGTACTTATTTTTCAACTTAATTTGATCAGGAAAATATCTTAGAGGAGACATACTTTTTTTATGAAATATATACAAAAAAGCGCCTTTTTGTCAACCTTCAAAGCTAGTTTAACGCGAAATTAACGCTTTTGAGTTGTCACAAAAAATGCTTTAACATTTCATTTCTTAATTCAAGAAAAAGCATATTGAAAGTATTCCCTCCTACTAATGTAATCACATTATTTTAATCCAGTTTTCTAATCCTAAAAACCTGCGACTAAAGATGAAAACCTACAAAATGCATTTAAACTTTATTTACGGTTTTTGTTTCTTCCTACTTAGTAGTGCTTGGAATCTACCCACGGTCAACGCCGCGGTCATCTATTCTGCACCACTGAAGGGAAAGGAATTCCAAATGGGTAATATGCTCAAATGGAGAACCTCAGAAGAGATCAATTCTCAGCTATTCATCATTGAAAAATCAACCGATGGGGTAAGCTTTGACGAACTAGGCGTCGTTAATGCTGCTGGTCTTTCTGAAAAAGCGAAAGGGTATCGATTTCTAGATTCTAGTGTTGACAACGACAAAGCTTTTTATCGTTTAAAACAAGTAGATACGGACGGTACGGCAAGCTTTTCTCAAATCGTAATCGTAAAAAGGTCGATCAAAAACCAGTTTATGGTAGTTGCAATGACCAACACCACAACCAACGATAATTTCAAAGTAACGCTTGATGCCTTGAAAGAAGGTCAGTTGGAGTATACACTCAGTAACCTAAAAGGAGAAGTCATCTCCACGGGCAAAAAGGTTTTAACCAATGGCTTGGTTAGTCTTGATTTTTCCTTGGCCGATGAGCAAGAAGGTATTTACAAAATTAGTTTAAATCTAGAAGAAGAAGTAGAGACACTCGTGATTAGAAAGATTGACGATGAGATTAAAAAGAAGCAAAACGTAGCTAGTAAAAAACAGGAAAAGGGAGGTTAAAATACGAATCTCCTTTCATACATTTTCACACTTGAAGTTTGCTCGACCGAGCACCAATTCCTCCCTAAGTAAGTTAAGCTTGGTCTTGACGCCCGTACTTTCTCCCCCCCATTATATTTCTAAGAGCAGTTAACCTGCACGGTTAAAGGATGGAAACATCTTTTGCGCGTGGCAAAGCTTAATCTTTTTTGTACCCAAAAGTAAAACCTAAATCATGAAAATCATTTTACCAATCTTCGCATTATGCCTCTTCGCACAAATCAACATACAAGCTTCCTGTCAATACCATCAAACGATTACGGTTGAAGCCTTGCCCATTGGCGCAATGCTACATTGGACGACTTCTTCGGAAAATGAGAATGCAATGTTTAAAGTGGAAAAATCGAACGATGGCATTTCCTTCGTGGAAATTGGTACCATTGAAGGGGCTGGAAATTCTTTAAAAAAGAATGTGTATAGTTTTTTGGATGTGAATTGTAAAGAAAAAAAGAACTTCTATCGTTTAAAGCAAGTAGATTTCAATGGCGTTTTCCAATATTCTGAAATTGGTCGATTGGAATTGAACCAGCTTAAAAGCTTGAGAATTGTTAATATGTCCGCCGTCGCTACCACAGATTCGTTTGAAGTAAGTCTTGATAGTAACAAAGCCGGAAAATTACACTACCACCTAGAGGATTGGAAAGGCAATAAAATCCACCTTGCCAAGTCAGATATGAAAGAGGGAATCAACAAAGTAAAAGTTAATCTCTTGGAAGTGCCAAGGGGCATCTATCGGGTAGTCCTTCAATTTGGTCAAGAAAAAGAAATCTTGACGATTAAAAAAATAGCGACAAAATAACTACTGCTAACCGCTAATATTCAATTAGCGGCTTGCGCCGGTTTGTGATTGTGACTTCCATTGCTTGACAAGCAATGCTTTAACGTTTCGCGACGAACAAAGACTTTAACAAATCTGCGCAAGCTGTTTCCATAATGCCCATTTCGATTTTCGTCTTAGGATGTAGCAAAGCTTTGCCATATCTCATAAATCCTTTTTTTTCATCTGCTGCTCCAAATACCACTTTACCTAATTGCGCCCAGTGCAAGGCACCCGCACACATAATGCAAGGTTCCAAGGTAACGTATAAAGTACAATCTTGTAAATATTTACTACCCAGATAATTTGCAGCGGAAGTAATCGCCATAATTTCTGCGTGCGCGGTTACGTCCGTAAGTTGTTCGGTACTATTGTGTGCTCTTGCAATAATCTGATTATTACAGACAATCACGGCACCTACCGGAACCTCCCCTTTGTCATGTGCTTTTTGCGCTTCCTTGAGTGCTTGCTTCATAAAATGATCGTCGCTGTACACGCTTAATCCTGTCATCACTTTTTTTTTGCGTAAAATAAAAATTTATCTTCAAAATCTTTATTAGATTTTATTAAATACTTTAACTTTGCGCATGGAAATCGTAAAAACAACCACTCAACCTAACGTTGGCGCTACTCAGGATAATACGAATAAGTTTCTGGGAGAAGCCCTTACCTTCGACGATGTACTTTTAGTTCCTTCATATTCCGAAGTACTACCTAGAGAAGTCGATATTAGCACCCATTTCACTCGAACCCTCAAAATCAATGTTCCCATTGTCTCCGCAGCGATGGATACCGTTACGGAAAACAAGCTAGCCATTGCTATCGCTCGGCAAGGTGGCATCGGTATCATTCACAAAAACATGAGCATTGCGGCACAGGCAGAACAAGTCAGAAGTGTCAAACGATCAGAAAGTGGGATGATCATTGATCCCGTTACGCTATCGTCAGAAGGTGTCATTGGCGATGCACTAACCTTGATGCAAAAATATAAGATCGGAGGTATTCCTATCGTCGACCCTGCGAATCATTTAATTGGTATTCTTACCAATCGAGATTTACGTTTCGAAACGGAACTTATGAGACCTATTAAGGATTTGATGACCAAAAACAACCTAATCACTGCACCCGAAGGAACCAACCTTAGCCAAGCCAAAGAAATTTTACAAAGACATAAGATCGAAAAGCTCCCCGTTGTCGATCAATCCAATAAACTCATTGGCTTGATTACCTATAAGGATATCATGAAAGTACAGGACTTCCCTCATTCTTGTAAAGACAACTTGGGTCGTTTAGTCGTTGGTGCCGCAGTCGGTGTAACTAAAGATATCATGGAGCGAGTAGACGCTTTAATTCAAGTTGATGTCGATGCGATCTGTATTGACACGGCACACGGACACTCTAAAGGAGTGCTTGATGCCATAAAAATGGTAAAACGAAAATATCCTGATTTGCAAGTTGTCGGCGGTAATGTCGCTACGGGAGCAGGAGCAAAAGCACTAGTTGATGCTGGAGTTGATGGCGTTAAAGTAGGCGTTGGTCCCGGAAGTATTTGTACAACTAGAATCGTGGCGGGCGTTGGTGTTCCTCAATTGTCTGCGATTCACGAAGCGGCAAAAGCAATTAAAGGGTCTGGAGTTCCCATTATTGGAGACGGAGGAATCCGTTTTACTGGTGATATTGCCAAAGCAATTGTAGCCGGTGCGAGTACCATCATGGCGGGTTCGCTTTTTGCGGGTGTGGAAGAAGCACCAGGCGAAACGATCATTTTTGATAGTCGGAAGTTTAAAATTTATCGTGGCATGGGATCTTTGGGAGCCATGCAACAAGGATCAAAGGATCGCTATTTTCAAGATGTTGAAGAAGATATCAAAAAACTAGTCCCCGAAGGAATCGAAGGTCGCGTACCATATAAAGGTAGCTTGGCGGAAGTCATGATTCAATATATCGGTGGTTTACGAGCTGGAATGGGTTACTGCGGTGCAGCTACGATTCCAGACTTACACCGTGCTCAATTTGTAAGAATTACCACGGCAGGTGTTGTTGAAAGTCATCCGCATGATGTTAATATTACAAAGGAATCTCCGAATTATAGTCGAAGATAAATATGTCTAATCCTTCTTCAGCAAGACTTCCTCGTTCGTTTTTTTTACGTAACGACGTCGTGCAAATTAGCAAAGAACTTTTAGGTAAGTATTTGCTTACCAATTTTGACGGAGAATTGTGTGCAGGTAAAATTGTAGAAACGGAAGCCTATCGGGGACCGGACGATAAAGCTTGCCACGCTTACAACAACCGTCGGACGGAGCGCACGAAAATTATGTTTGAGCAAGGAGGTCTTGCCTACGTTTATCTTTGTTATGGTATCCATCACTTATTTAACGTGGTGACGGGAGGAATCGACGCACCACACGCTGTACTTATTCGAGCAATTGAACCCGTAGAGAATATAGACAAGATGCTAGCTCGGCGAGCTTTTGCGCAAGTAAAACCACAATTAACCGCCGGTCCTGGCGTTATGTCTAAAGCACTCGGCATTACTACCCAACATACGGGTATTGATTTACTTCATCCAGACAGCCCGATTTGGATTGAAGATCGAGGAACAACCATTAAAGAAAACGAACGAATTGCGAGTCCTAGAGTTGGCGTAGCCTACGCTGCAGAATGTGCGCTTTGGGATTGGCGTTTCCGAATCAAAGGTTCTTCGTGGACCAGTAAAGCTAAATAATCAACGGTATGAAAATCTATGGTTTCTTCTTTTTTTCTTGGGTTTACTTTTTTATTCCTCAGCAACTTATTGCACAAGTTGAAAATAAAAACATTGACTTTGTTTATGTAGATCATATTCGCTCCGTGGCTTTTCACCCGAATGGCTTGGTTACGAGTATGCCCGTAATGAATTTAGGCGCACAAGCTCAACTCCTCCTCTCTTTTGACGATTTGGACGCTGATGATAAAGAATACATCTATAAGATTGTTCACTGTAATTATGATTGGACACCTTCTGAAATGCAAGAAATGGATTTTTTGCGCGGATTTAACGGAGAAGAAATTGAAACCTACGATTATTCATCTAATACCTTAAGAGAATATACTCATTACGAGCTTGCACTACCTAATGAAGATATTAATTGGTTACTTTCTGGTAATTATTTGGTTCATGTCTACGATAACGAAGACGAAGAAAAGATTGTTTTGACCCGTCGCTTCATGATTGTCGATACCAAAATGAGTATTGAGCACAACTTTCAGACGCCCGCGATCAGTAATAAATACAACACACATCAAGAAATTGATTTTTCGATTCGCCACGAAGGTATCAAAATTAAAAATCCAAGGTCAGATATAAAAGTATACGTCATGCAAAATGGTCGTTGGGATGGTGCACTCAAAGATTTAAAACCATTTTTTGTCAAGAATGAAGTTTTATCCTATGATTATCAAGATGAAATTATTTTTCCAGCGGGGAAGGAATTTCGCTTTTTCGATCTACGGACATTGCGTTATCGAGGTAGTTTTGTCAAAGAATTGACGACGGATAGTGATGGTTACAATGCCTTGCTCTATCCAGATGAAAGCCGAACATTTAAAAATTATTCCTCTTTCAACGATATTAACGGGAAGTTTGTCATTCAAAATATTGATGGTCTTAGTTCTAATTTTAATGCGAATGATTTAGCGAATAAGATTGGGACGAATCAAGGACAAACTGGCGACCTTCAGCAAGCCATTGCCAATAATAACCAAATTCTCCAGGACTTAATGAGTAGCAACCTTAGCTTGGATGATCGCAACCACACTTTAGAAGGCGATTACGTTGATGTTTATTTTGTATTAGAAAAACCACTACCGCTGGAGAATGCGAGTGTCTACGTTATCGGGGGCTTTACCGACTGGCAAGCCAAAGCAGCCTACAAATTGGAATACAACGCAGAACGTAACGCTTATTATACCCATGCCTTATTAAAACAAGGCTTTTATAATTACGTCTATGGTGTTTTGCCCGACGGTGGTAAGCAATTGGATATCGAGCAGCTAGAAGGCAATTGGTACGAAACTGAAAACGAGTATACTATCTTAGTCTATTATCGTCCGTTTGGTAGTCGCTATGACCAATTG
>JBGCFY010000002.1:0-80451 GCA_045110315.1 Saprospiraceae bacterium | reverse complement strand
TTTGTCCCAGCGGACAAAAGAGATCAAGCAAAAGAGCCGAAGCCCTTCAGTTAATTTGCCAAGTTCATTCTTTTTTAAAAGGCTAAAGGAAGAGAGTAGGATACGAACGACCGGCGGCCGACTGCGGTGGGAGCCGAAGCCTTACAGAAATAGCACGCTGCCGAGCTGGTGCGTAGAGTGCGACTGTAAGTGCGTAGCGATAGCTCCGATCTTTTCGGACAGGGAAAGGAAGCGGTGCCGTTTTTTACCTTTTTTCTTTCAATTGAAAATAAAAAAACTGCACCCCGTACTGAGTCGACCTAGCAGGCCGCAAAACTATGGGAGTGGAAGTACCTGCTTTTTTGCAGGGACTGGGAACTACCGGATGAGGAGGCCAGAGGAAGACCCAGAACTATGACAGCTACGGCTTGTCCTAGCTGGCGTAGTTCTGGAAGCTGACGGAGACCCGACGAACACCATTTCTCCTGTTTTAATCTCTAAACCACTTCTTCAATTCATGCAACGCAATAAATCATCTTTCCATAATAGTTTACCGCTCACAATAGGACTGTATTGTAATAGATATATTTTCTTTTCTTTTCTTACAAAATCACAGCGATTTGGATAAATTGTTCGCCTAATAATACCTTGATCTAATTTCCCCAAGTGGTACTCTACAGTATCAGTAATATCCTCAGATTCAAAATGTAATTCAACAACTCTTACCCACCTCTTATATTCTGTAAATCGTAATATTTTTCCTGTAGCAACTCCAATCTGATTAAATACTTTTGTATCTAGTTCTTTATTAAAAAGATTTTTCAAATACTTTACATCTTTTTTGGTGAGACTTTTAGTCTCATAGGCTTTATCTAAACAACTTTCAATAATAAAAGACAAATCAGATTCAAAAACTATATCTTTCAAAATTAATGTATCAATCTTCAACTTATCATCTTCAGTAGAAAGATTACTTATCACTTGTGATGAAATACATTGACTAAATATAGTTCCAATAACTATCAAGAAAAAATTAAACATTACTTTAAGTTTCATTCAATCAATTATATTTAGTTCAAAATGGGATTTAATGGAGGTCTCTTAGCTTTTTCAAAATGTATTTGAAGTAATTTCCTTTTAATTATTGCTTTATAAGCATTCTCTCCGTAAGTGCTAGTTCCTGTAAATTTCCTGACAAGCCAATTTAATCGCCCAAATCCATTCTCTCCACAAACTTCTACACAACCAATTGCGCCCCATGCGTTTTCTGCGGTAGGATTATCTGCACCATCATGCAATAAATGTCCTCCCATAACTCTCCACGCACCTGGCGTAGCATCTACCAGACCATCAAGATAGTCTGGTCTCCATTGACTGATATTGTGTGTTTGCCTATCTGCTAATCCAACAACAGAGGCTTTCTCTCCTGTGTGATATTGAAGTATCCCAAATCTAATAACACTGAATTCTCTACTCACCTTCTCACCGTTAACATCTATTCCTTCCAAGATCATTTTGTAGAGTGGTACTTTAAATACGTTATCAGTTCTTCCGTTATCATGTGAATATCCACTAACATGTGCCTCTCCAACAGTTTCATTTGTAACTATTAATTTAACTTTCCTTAGTTTAGAATCACTTTTTGCTAGCTTTTCGTTTTTTATTTCTCTTGATTCAAAATAGCTATTTAAGCTTGATGAAAAAAATTCCATATCTCTCTCACTCATATCTTGCTTTACTCCGTCTACATAAACGGAACTTTTACCTGTAGGGTCAATAAGTATTATTGGATTACTAAGTACATAATTATATGGTGACCAAGCAGCATAATCAGCCGCCAACGGATCCAAAGACAAAAACCTTCCAATATCCGCATCATAAAACCGCGCGCCTCGATAATCTAAACCAGTTTCAATATCCCGCTCATGCTCCGTCGTCAAAAACTTCTCCTGCTCCCCACTCACATATTCCCTAATCGTTTTCCCATAAGGAAAATAATCCCCAACATATTCCACCGCATAACTCATCGGTTCCCCATTCGTCTGCTCCCCACAAAACACCGGCTCATAAACCACCCGCGTATTCCCCAAATGATCCTGCACATAGTAACTCCCCGCAGGCGCACCCGGTGCTGACAAAGTTAATAAATCTTCTGTAAATGGGTCAACAGTATTTGCACTACTTGACATATTTTCTGCCGTTTCGGCTCCCAGAACTTCCGACAAACTCAAATGCAAAAATTTTCCATTTAAGACTAATTGTATCTGTTGAGCAGTGCTATTTAGAACCAATTGATCCGTAATCGTATACGTTCCTTGAATCGTGCTCAACTTTGATTGTAAAACATAGCTTTCTGTTCCATCACTCATTTGTAACTGTAACCAAGTATCCGGTAGATTCAGTTGGCTGTAGTTTTCATTCAAATATAGTTCTTGTAAACTAGTCACCTTTGCAAGATTCTCTGCCTGCAAATTTGATAGCTGTTCATTTCGTAGCAAATTGCGCGTTAGGTTAACACCGTAACTCAAACAGCGACGCTCGCGGGAAGAACATTCTGTATTCGGAGGCGTTCCCGTAGGGTAACCAGTAGGTCTACCTTCGTAAGTCGTTCCTCGCTCTCCTTCTTCTCCAATGGTTAATTGTGGCGTGTGCTTTATTTTAGCAACTCGCTCATTTCCATATACATACCAAGTCAATTCATCGGTATTCAAATCGTAAATCGCAAGTTCTTGACCACTTGCACTGCGTAGATAGTATTCTGAAGTTTCTGGTCCTAAATTACCCGAAGCAGATTTATAAATCCTCGCATCGTTAACATCATACATGTACTTAATATCACTGCTCAAGGCGCTACTAGAACCACCCTCGGGATCAGAGGTAACTAAATCTGACGTTCGGTTTAGTTTCCACGGTAGATGCGCCCTTCCATAGTCACCTACCGTAAGCTTTCGTTTACTGTCACTACTTAAATTACCACTCTGGTCGTAAGTATAATTGGCTACTGTCGTATTCGTAATCGAGCCACCACCAGCACCAATCACTTCCTCTTTCACTTCCGTCAAGCGATTATTAGTACCGTAATCATAAGTGTACTTACTTTCCGTTACCGTCACAAAGTTTTGTGCCGCAAAATGCCAACGATTTAAACGTTCAAAATTACCAATTTTGTCATATACATATTGTGCATCTCCCAAAAGATGACCACTAGGAATAGGCTCTGGAAGATTGATTTGTGCATCCGCTAAAATCAACCGATTTAAATTATCATAGCGATAGTTGTAGGCAGAAGAAGAAAGACTCGAAAAATTACTAGGAATGTTTTCCGCTAAATCAAACTTATAAGTACCCAAACTTGCATTTATATTTCCGTTGTAATTTGCTACAAAATTAGCCTGATGATTTGTATTGGATTGATTATCATAATAGAGTTTCCAATCAAATAAAGTACTTTGTATATCCGTCAAGCGGAAACGCGCATCGTAAGCATATTCCGTTTCATCAATCAATTCGTTTTTACAAGTTGTGACTGAATTCGTCGTTTCATCGATATGTGTACGCGTAGCGTAATACGTTTTTTTCTTTACTACCCCAATTTCATCATCATAAGTGTAACTGGCAATCAAATGTCCTTCGGTACCTGCATCATCATAGTTAACGTAAACATTTTCTAGCCGATTCCAAGTATCATATTCGTAGGCATATTGAAAATCTAACGTCTGATCACAATTCAAATCTACATTTTGAACTTTGTAATTGCCTTGTAGATTATAGAACGGATAATCTATACGAGTCAGTATCCCCGGTCCACCACTTTGCAAACCATTCTGGTTAAATTGGTTAATTTCCCATTTTAAAAATCCATCTTTAGTATAGGAAACGAAGCGGTATTCGATTGGATTTCCGGTAAGGTCATAACTAGTAGTCTGCACTACTTTTCCCTTTGCATAGGTGATACTATTGTCTAAATAGTTCTGCGCATTACCCGCTATATTCGGACTATTGGCATCATAATCTTCGTAAGACCAAGTCTTCTCAAAAAGTGCATTATCCATAATACCATTATAAATGACATCAGCAGTATCCGTCATCCAAGGTCGTCCTTCGTTGCTAAGGTAAGGGGTTTCACTATGCTTTTGCTCAATCATCCTACCATAATCATCATATCGATACATACTGATATGTCCGTTAGCGTGCGATTCGCAAATGAGATTCCCCGAATGATCGTAAGCATAATAGGTCGTGCCGCCATCAACCGTTAGTTTTTCGTACAGTTGACCTAAGTAATTATACTTGTATTTTGATTGTTGTTCTTTTGCATTCGAAACTTCCGTTACATTCCCTTGACTACCGTATCGAAATATGGTAGCAATTGTTCCATTGTTAGTAATACTTGCTACTTTTTGTCCAAAGCCATTTGTAAACTCAATTACCATTTTACCATCTTCGTCTGTCGTCCTCGTTCGCATAAAGCGCTGTCCTTGAATACCATTAAAGTGGAGGAGTTTACCCGTAGCATCTATTTCAGTTTTCATCGTACCTCTTGATACAAAGTAATAGCTATAATCCACCACGTGGTTACCTTGAATACTTTCGCCGTACTTAGCAGACTTCAGCGGTCTGTTGATCGGAGCAACATCGTGAGCATACTCCGCGTGCTCCGTCGGATCGATACTTCCTAGATTAACAACTGGACCGCCTCCCGATGGCTTTAATTGTACAACCGTTCTACCATAGATATCGTAAATATTATTCTCTACCGCAACTTCAACGTTGCCACCGTAATTAACATTCGCAACATTTCGACCTAATGGATCGACGTACGCTTTACTACCAACGTATCCGCCTCCGTTTGCAGGGGTATCAAGGTGATTTTTTTGATCGACCACATTCATCAAAGCTCGTTCTTTAAAACTTTGCGTTTGATCATTTTCCCAATGACTGTAACTTGCTTCTTGCAATAGTTCATCATTACGATATCCAGCGATCATTCTACCGTATTCGTCGTATTCGTAATGCAATTTCATTTGGTTTGCGTCGATAATTTCGTCGAGGCTGTTATCTAAATTATAGCTATACTCCGTACGCAAAGCATCTGGGCGACCATCACCAACGATTACGGCTTTGGGTAAACCAAGGTGATTGGTCAGGTAAAACCAGTTATACCGTTCAAGCTCATTCGCACAGTATGGTTTCGCGAGAATATGGACTGGTTCGTACTCATACTTGGTAATAATCCCTCGTTCATTTTCTTCCTTGACAATTTGACCGTATGCGCCACGAGCAAGAATCGTCTTTAAAGTCAAAATATCGTCGGTAGGATAAATCGGTTCAAAGTTAGAAATCCCCGTTGCAAAACGTAAAACTTCGCCTGTATCTCCGGTCGTTCCCGTTTGTTGAACCACTGATTTCAGCATCAACTTTCCACCTAAAGGTGTATCCTCAATTCCTGCCGATCCACCGCCAGGATCATTGTTTATAAGGTTATTTGCATTGTCGTTGTTAGGAGGATTGTTGTTGAATGTCATGTCGCAAGGACAGTAAACCGTTAATTGTTGAATAAAGTTAAATGGACAATATTCTACCGTATTAGATTGCACAAAATAAGGGAAACAGCCCGTTGGCACATAATCCCAGTCCGGATCATCTCCATTCCCATTTCCACCGTTTCCTCCTCCATTATCATCTTGTTGACAAGGCCACAAGTCTCCCGCAGGTTCATAGGTGATCGTTGCATCTCCTTGCGTGACTTCCCATTCGCGACTATAATTATAAAAGGTTGATTTAGTAACAGGAGCTTCCCCTCTCGCGACAGTAGTCACCCGTGTTTGAAAAAGAGCGTTTCTTGCTTGCTGCCGCGTCCAAATACTCCAAAGATCAAAAAAATCTGAGCTTGGTCCGTAGCCCGTACTTCCCCAGTAATCTTTATCATTAATCAAATCGTACAGGTAAAAATTTTCTTCTAAGGTCCAAGCATCGTGCATCTGGGGCGAGTGAGTTTTTTTACTGTACAATCCCCAAGAAGGTTCAAAGTATAATCCAAAACTTGCATCGTATTCCTGCCCTCCTTTCGTCAAAGCAGCATATCCTTCAGAGCTAGACATTCCACGATAGTCTGCGTCAAAATAACTGTATTCGGTTATCGTTTCAAAAGTACCTCGACCAGCCAAACCAGAAGCATTGTGGTAATCATCGTATTGCTTGTTGCTTTCCTTTGTTTTTTTAATAAAATAGCTATTCAGCAAATGTGGTTGATAATCTTGTATCGGTTTAAAATTACGCGACTCATAAAAATAGGGTGCTTCGTACATTCCTGCATTTGCATTAAAGTCGGGATGATTATCATTAACATATACCAGATCTAAGTTATTTAAAAAGTCAGATAATTCTTTTTGCTTGTTAAATACAGCGATACACGAGGCCTTATCCGTATCTGATAACGCATCAAAATCATCATAACAATTGCAATCTAAGCTACCGCTATTATGACAATCAAAAACGGGCATATCAAAATCTAATCCTAGATGTTCAAT
Organism: Saprospiraceae bacterium; assembly: GCA_045110315.1. Taxonomy (GTDB): domain Bacteria; phylum Bacteroidota; class Bacteroidia; order Chitinophagales; family Saprospiraceae; genus CALFBG01. The sequence goes on along the minus strand of JBGCFY010000002.1, from coordinate 73,942 downwards.
CTCATCTTCCAAATCATAATCTAGCACATTCATCCAATTGTAAAGTAAATCGTAATAATTTTTCAAGGCTGTCTCACTCGGATTGCTGCTTACTACTGTCGGTCGACTGCTATAAAGACCTCCATTTTGAATCTTGTATTCTTCATAATCATACTGCGAATTTTTAATACGATGCATTGGATTTTCGTAGGCTAATACAGCTTCATACTCAATAGTATTAATTCCAGCTATTCGATTAGTCGCATCGTAGTTAATCACTTTATTTAACTTTCCCCATTTCAGATAGTCCGTATGATGAAAATATCTCACATATGGTGTTCCGTCCGCTCCCGTTGGTCCCGAGACTTTCGTACTTTCGTGTCCAATAGAAACATTTCCTTGAAAGTCATATTTATAATGTTCATCCATGGGCATCAAATTGCTAATGGATTTTCGGGCACCGTAAGTATAGTTGTAAATGGCACTAGTACCATCGCGGTCGATCGTTTCCATACTCGCTACGCGCATATATATTTGATACGCACTCGGATTCGCACGCCGAACGACGTTATTATTAGCCGTTACATCCGACGGTCGCCATTTATAAAGAAACTTAGTACTCGCATAATTCCCTCCGTAATTAATTCTGGTCTCTTTCCCCAGTGGATCTACTACTTTAGTCAAGATAGCAATCGAAGAGTTTAAGTCTTGCCCTAAAATAGAAGTCCATCCAGTACGAGCCAAAGAATCGTATTCAAGGTGCGTCGTTGCTAAAGCATTAATTTCAGCGGTACTCGCTGTCGCTTCGTCCCAAGCTCGGGGCAATTGTTTAATCTTTTTTAACCGGACAATATTTCTGTACCCTCTAAACTCACTGTCATACTCATATGGATTACTATTTCCTATCGAACGTTTGTGAGCATATAAAGGAGTAGTTACAATGTCATAACTAAAGCCCATACTACTAATCTCTCGCCAGAAAGCGTTCTCTGGATCGCCGCTGCCATCTATACTACCATCCCCCACGTTCAAAACGTATTTGGTCACTCGCTTGAGCATATAAGGGTTCTTACTAAAACGAACTAGCTCTACTTCTTTCAGCGTAGAATTATCCGCTCGCGTGGGACGGTTATCTACCGAATTGGCGCAATAATCATTTTGAGGCATCCACCACCAAAATTCAAAATTAGTTGTCCCATAAAGTTCATCGTGAAGTCCTTTCGCAAGATAAAAAGGAATACCGATACCAAAGTTATTGGCGATATCTCCTCCGGGTCGATGATTCCAACCTACTCCTCTCAACGCAGGATCACTTTCCAAGTCTGACCCATTTAAATAAGTTACTCCTGTAGAAAAAGAAGCATTACAAGGGTTGCTAACTAATTGTTCTAAACTTAGGTCAAAGGCATTATCAGAAATTGCAGGTCCAACTTGGATTGAAAAACCGCCAAATTCCGATGGCAAATTTTGCATAGTAAAGAAATTAGACGTCTGCATTAGATCTGTACCGTAAGCATAGTTATTCCATTTTATCCCTTGGTTAAAAGTAGAAAAAACAGACTGCCCCGTTGCTTGTTCATAAGCTGCCGCATGAATAAACCCCGGTCCATTTTGTTGAAAAGGATACTGACCACTAGCAGTATTGAAGGTAAGATAATCTCCCGTCGCTAAATTAATATCAAACGAACACTCTTGTCCCGAAGCAGTAACATCCGTAACATTCGGCGTATTCACCTTAGTGCGAATTTCATAGGTTTCTCCTGAGAGCAAACTAATCCGAGGTGATTCAAAATAATTATGAAGGAAAGGAGTGGAACTAGCACCAGAAGCAACTTTTTCTCTGTAGTATACATCTTGACCATTACTTGAAGGAGAGGTATTACGACCTTTGTAAGGGTTTAGTTTATTAATTTGAGTAGCGAAGTTATTAGGTACATTATCTGCTTTTAAATGTTTATAACGATACCAATCTGAAAAAGGGGCTTCTCCTTGTCCACCCCATTTCTTGACGGTTGTATAACTATACATAGAGTCTTTTCGACTAACTGCCGCATCATTAATATCTAACATCTTATAACCATTCGCCGTGGAGATACTTTCATAATCTAAAACCAATCGTTCGCTGCCCGTTCGAATTTCTTTTAAAAGTACATCTTTGTATACTGGCGCTAACGGTGGTGTATCTCCTGCATTATTACTAGAAAAGAAATAATCACCGATCGCTCCTACCATATTTGCCTGTTCTAATTCTTGATAATAATTAAAAGAACCAAAGGCATTATAAATAAACTGAACAGAACCAATTGCATTTACATTTCTGATTCGAGTACAATACCAAGTATTGATTTCTGATTTTGGTAGCAGCATATTTTTGCTAGATAAAGCATCGACACAGGTTGATTGAACGCGTTGATTGGCACTATTCCGATGAGAGAGCACTCGCACATTCATTTCGTACCGCGTGCCATCATCTTGTATTACTTCCCACACATTTCCCCGTTTGAGCACTTCAATGTAACGCTCGAATTTATGTAAAACGAAGGTAGCATTGCCCGAAGCATCCATCGATTTAAATACAAGTCTTCCACTCGCTACGCCCGGAATACTAAGCATGGGGGAAAACCAATATAAATCTCCTTCCTCGTAAGCAGGAGTACACGACGGATTCCCCGCCGCATCTTCATCAAAATCACGCGTTGGCGAGTTTTCATTAGCGGGAGCATTTTGCATTTGGGCAGTTTCCCACAAGGTGTACTTATTGTAAGTCTCCGTACTTACACTAATCATTGGCAAGTCTAAACTCCAACCTTCTCCGTAAGGAATCCCAGAGGTATGTGGTAAATTTTCTCCCGTACTAAAGGTTGAACTATAACTCAAAGAAGCCGTAAAACTTAAGCCCGACGGTGTACTTACAGACCCCAAGGTATAAGAACTGTTGTACGTTCCTGTAAATAAACTCACATCTCCACTAAAACCTCCCGCAGTAATCGAAGAAGCTCCCACCGCGGAAGGTGCAGATTGACCGTTACCCCGACCTCCAACTAACTGAGCGGTTGTTTCCATCGGTAGCAATACCGTAAGTAATAAGAAAGAAGTTAAGACCCAACGCCAAGAGTTAGCGCATCCAGATTGGATTCCAGTTGTTTTAGTGTTCATCTAATTTAGCTTTTTATCATTTGCAATCACATTGCTATCGCACTACGGTGACACCATAAATACGAACACCAGCCGTGATCATTCACCACAAAGTGCTTATTTAAAAAATAGCAATACCTCTAGTATTCGCTACAATACGAATACTAAGTTTGATCTATAAATTTAATTGAGTAAGTGGAACAAGGAAATTTAAAAGGGAAGATTTCTAGACCACAGCTCTTATATTTTTAATTGATTGCAAAGATACTAAAACAATAGCAAAGTTGAAAGATCATTGTTTAAAAAAATGTTTCTTTTTTGTTATAAACTATTCCATCAACATTTTTTTTGCACTAAGGAGAGTCTTTTATAAGAAGGGGATAGTGAGGAAGAGTAGTTTCTTCAATTATTCCAATTAGGTTTGAACTGACCAATACACAGTTATACATTCACCCTTTTTATAAAAAAGTAGGAAGGTTTTTAAAAATAACCCGTACCGACTATTGAAGTTCGTTTCTAACCTCATAGTTTTCTTCAACTACAGAAGAGTATTCCTTTTGAACAACTCAATTCTTAGCATCTGACCATGCTTCTCCTTTAAAACTAATGGGTTCTTCTTCCGTTTCCGTTTTTTTATACAGCTCTTTTTTAATTGTAAAAAAGAAAGTAGTACCTTCTCCAGGTATAGAGTTTAACCAAATTTCACCACCATGGTTTTCTACTATTTTTTGGCAAATTGCCAACCCAATTCCTGTACCTTCATAATCCGACTTTAGGTGTAACCGTCGAAAAATTTCAAAAATCTTTTGCTGGTATTCTTGTTCGATACCAATGCCATTATCGGCTATCGAAAATTTCCAAAATTCGTCAGAGCCATCCGTATGTTCTTGAACAATAATGATTGGTTGTTTCCTCTTATTAAATTTCAGGCCATTGTTAATCAGGTTGAAAAATACAATCCCAATTTGATTTCCTTCGCAGACAATTTCAGGAAGAGCTTGTACTTGAATGATCGCTTTTTTTTCTTTTATCTTTTGAGAAAGATCTAGAAGTTTAGTCCCGATTATCATATTCAAGTCTCTTGCTTTGAAAGAAGTTTTCTCTCGCCCCAGTTTTGAATACGCCAAGATACTTTTAATCAAATTAGACATTCGTTCAATACCATCTTTTACAAAATCAATATATTGAAATGCTCTTTCATCAAATTGATCTTTGTACTGGCGACCAAGCAATCCTACAAAACTACCAACGGTTCTTAATGGTTCTTGCAAATCATGAGAGGCGATGTATGCAAACTGTTCTAAATCATGATTCGAACGTTTCAATTCTTCGTTTGACTCTTTGAGACTTTGAGTTCGCCGTGCCACCATTTTTTCCAAAGCTATATTTCGAACTTTTATCTCTTCAAATAAAGCTTCAATTTGTATATTTTTCTTCGCCAATTCTTCCGTACGTTCATTCACAAGTTCTTCCATCTCCTGATTTCGTTGACGAACGGATCGAGTATACAGTTTAATCCCCGCGAGTAATAATAAAGCCACAACAAGGAGTATGCTAGCTCTGAACCAACTGGTTTCCCAATACGCTGGATTAACCGTAATGATCAGTGATCGACCTTCGTCATTCCAAACACCATCATTGTTTGCCGCCTTGACCTGAAAAGTATAAGTCCCAGGATCAAGATTAGTGTAAGTTGCAGAAGTAACTTTAGTTTCCGGATAATTCCAGCTCTCTTCAAACCCTTCTAAACGATAGGCGTATTGATTCCTTTTCGGCGTATTAAAATTGAGCGCTGCAAAGTTAATAGACAAGTAATACTCATCGTGATTAAGCACCAATTTTTGTTGTTCGATTCCCGAAAAGTAATGCTCGCCCTGAGGGTCAATCGTCTTGATATCAGTAATGTATACTGGAGGAACTTTTTCATTCATTCTAATCTTATCTGGATCTACCCTTGTAAACCCAGATCCACTACCAAAATAAATGGAACCACTATTGCTTTGGCAAGCAGACCTTGATAGAAAGTTTTTGTCTATAATACCATCTTCTTCGTTGAATAACGTAAATAGCTTTGTCTTATAATTATACGAAAAAATGCCTGCCATTACACTTCCCCAAAAATGATCTCCTTCATATTTTTCGATACTTTTTACAAAGTGCTGCTGACCTTTCTTAGATAAAAAATTAAACTTTTCTGTGATAGGATCGAAGCTACATAACCCTATCGGCAAGCCTAGATAAAGCAGCCCTTCAGCTTCTGAAATACAGATAATTTGATTCGTTGGCAAATTTACATCTGGTCGCGCTGCATCACTTTTAAATTGCCTAAACTTAATTTTATAATCTGAGTCAATGGATTCTATCTTGTTGAAGCCGTTATAAGTCGAAACCCAAAGGTTCTGGTTGGAATCTTCATAAACCTGAGTGACCGAGTTATCTGAGATTGAAGTTGAATCAAGTATTTCATTTGTATAATAGTAATAACGCGCTTGCTCCGGAACGAATAAAAATAGTCCCCAATCGGTTCCCATCCAGACTCTCTCCTGACTATCTACAAATAAACTTTGGGTGATAAAGCCGGACAGTAATTTTTGTAATTCTTCTCTCATTGGAAAATGTTGGCTCACTTTCGTTTCCATATCCATTTTTAGAAATCCATTCTCTGTCCCAATGTAAAGTTTTTTGTTATCCTTAGAAAAAAGTGATCGTGCATCCTGAGAGGAAGTTAATGCCTTCGTGGTAATACGTCCTTCCTTAGCTTTCGGATCATAAATCAAAAGTCCTTTATCTCTATTTCCCACCCAACATCGATCCTTTTTATCTACCAATATATTTTGAGCATTGTGACTACTAAAGTCAAAATCACTTAACTTGAAGTATTCAAATTTACTCCTATGAGGATTGTATTTTCCAATTCCTCCGAAGGTACCCACCCAAACAATGTCATCAGCATCAACTTCCATAGCATAAATCATATTATGAGGAATCGTCCTCAGCTTAGCTAAGTGAGAAAAACTTTGTTCCAAGGATAGGGAAGGTTTATCCGTCGTAATACGATTGTATATTCTAGAATCTGGCAACTGATTTTCCTTAATTCGCTTCAACCCAGTAGTAGTCGCGATCCACAATTGTCCTTTAGAATCTTGCTTAATCTTTAAAACAAAGTCAAGTTGAACTTTTCCGGTACTTTGATCTGCATCATGGTACTGATGAAATTTAGGCTCCCAATCTGATGCCCCACGAAGATTCATCGCTTCTTCGGGCAATTGCATCAAAAATAGACCTTCCCCAAAGGTTCCCACCCAATATCGTTTTTGTTGATCTTGATAGAGACTCCAAACGTTTTGAGAACGCTGAATATCCGCAATCGGGTTCATTCTTTTAAACGTGGCATCTTTTAGCTTTCCGGTTCTCGAAGGTAACATCAAGTAAAAACCACCGCCCCAAGTTCCAATCCAAATTCGACCCAAATGATCTTCCATCATGCACAAAATAGCACTAGCTTGTAACGCTCCCGGCTGATCAATATTGGGCATAAAAGAAGTAAAGCTTTCCGTTTCTGGATGATATACATTTAGACCGTTCTCCGTTCCTACCCAAATTCGCCCTTCTCGATCCTCAAGCAAAGAAAGGACTTCATTATTGCTAATACTACTAGGGTCATCAGGGACAGTCATAAAGGTTTTCCACGTTCCTTTCTCTTGATGAAATCGCGTCAAACCACCTTGGCGAGTCCCAATCCAAAGGTTTCCGTTACGATCGGCTAACAGAGATTTGATGTAATTCGATTTTAAGCTATTGTCCTCGCCCGTTCTAAATACCTTAATCCGATCCTCCGTTTCAATCCTACAAAGACCATCACTAGTTCCCGCCCATATAAAACCTAGCTTATCGGAAGTCAATGACCAAATATTGTTGTTGGATAACCCCGAAGTACTATTGATGCGAGAAAACTTGAGTTCTCCTTGTGCTTGAGCAACTATAGTGGAGTAACATACACTAAGTATCAGTAATATGTATGTAGCTTTTGAAAACATCGTAATTTATTTGGTGATGAACTTGGCGGAAGTTCTTTAAAAATAGTAGATGATTGATCTGCCCGTCAGCAAAGACAGGTTTGCAAGTCATTGATTTTCAATATATCAGCTATTTTTTCACCGTAGCTAAGACTACGAAAAAATGGATTTTCACCTTAAAATCAAGCACCTACAACTAATTTCAAACCCCATTTTAAACAACTTCAATTAATACATAATTTTTGTGCTGCCGACAAAAAGGATTTCTCAATCTTCGGATAACGAGAATACGATCTATACTTTTGTACGGAAAAAATTCAAAAATGATACTAAAAAATAAAGATCAATTTAAATCCTAGCTATAATTCTAACATAGCAAAATTGTTTAATCATGAAGTTGTTTTAAAATAGATAGATGATTTATTTGCAAGCCATTGATTTCCAATATTTCAGCTAATTTTTTTCCCCAGAGCTATGGCTACGAAAAAAAAATGGAGCTTCCTCTTGAAAACCAAGCGCTTACAACTAATTTCAACCTCCATTTTAAAACAACTTCCATGCTAAAATCTACGAATCCCAATTCAATATCTGACTCAATGTGATTTCATCTTACTACTTATACATTCAACTTTCGAATAACTATTCCTCTGCTCTTTCCCTCTCTATGTGCCCAATAAAACTTATCTTCGTGCAAAATAATACCTCTACATTATGCTAAAAATAGAACACATTGGCATCGCCGTCAAAAACTTAACGCAGAGCAATCAGTTATTCGAAAAATTGCTCGGTAAAGCGCCTTACAAGATTGAAGAGGTACTTTCTGAACACGTAAATACTTCTTTTTTCCAAATGGCCGATTCCAAAATTGAATTGCTCGAAGCCACTTCCGAGGATAGTGCTATCGCCAAATTCATTGCTAAAAAAGGGGAAGGAATGCACCACATCGCTTTCGAAGTAGCAGATATTGAGGCAGAAATGAAACGTTTAGCCAGTGAAGGGTTTCGCTTACTCAACGAAAAACCCAAACGAGGAGCCGATAACAAATTGGTTTGTTTCATTCACCCCAAAACAGCGAATGGCGTATTAGTTGAACTATGTCAGAGCATCAAGAACGAGGACTAGTATCGCGTAGTTTATGGAACTCTATCAATATTTTATTGTAATTGTCGGTGGGTTTTTAGCCGGATGTATCAATACCTTGGCGGGAAATGGTTCTGCTATTACCCTCACCATTTTGACGGAAGTCATTGGTCTCTCGGGAAATGTCGCTAATGGAACCAATCGAATTGGGATCTTTTTTCAGTCTTTCACCGGATCGGTCGCTTTTTATCGCAATGGTAAATTTGATCTCAAAAAAAACTGGCATTACATCGTCATCATGATGCTAGGCGCTTTATTTGGCGTTTACGTCGCTATTCAAGTGGATAATGCACAATTTAAAAGCGTTTTTAAGGTACTCATTGTACTCATGCTCATCGTTACGCTCGTCAATCCTAAACGTTGGCTGAAAGAAACCGACCAAGATTTTCAACTTAGTTTGTGGATCGCGGCGCCCGTACTTTTTGCACTCGGCTTTTACGGTGGTTTTATCCAAATGGGAATGGGCGTTTTTATGCTCGCTTTTATGGTGCTTGTCGCCAAATATAGCATCATTGAAAGTAATGTTATCAAACTTATTGCCGTTGGCCTATATACCATTATCATTATCGCCGTTTTTCAATGGAAGGGTTTGGTTGATTGGCACGTTGGTTTGACGATGGCTGTCGGACAAAGCATTGGAGGTTGGGTAACCGCCAATAAAGCCTCACGCTATCCACAAGCAAATCTTTGGGCGTACCGCTTACTTATTTTTGTGATTTTTGCAGCCATTATCAAAATGTTTTTCTTTCCAGCCAATTAAATGTACGGTATTATTGATCTTACCGTATAGTAAACTATTATGCTTTGCGCAAAAAGGCTTATTTTTCCGGTACAAGGAAATAAGTAATTTAGGACAATCGCTACGATTAAATTTCATCCATGCCGGACAATAGTAAGACACTCAAAAGTTACAATCAGTTTTTTGAAAAAGCCTTGCAGCAACTCAACCCTGCCCAGCAAGAAGCCGTCGAACAAATTGAAGGACCTGTCCTCGTCATTGCTGGACCAGGCACGGGCAAAACGCATATTCTTGCGGCAAGAGTAGGAAATATCTTATTGAAAACGGATACGCAAGCACACAATATTTTGTGTTTAACATTTACCGATGCGGGGGTTCATGCCATGCGCGAAAGACTTTTGTCTTTTATTGGCCCTGAAGCTCATCGGGTGCATATCTATACTTTTCACTCTTTTTGTAATACGATCATTCAAGATAATTTAGAGCTGTTCGGTCGACATGACCTAGAAGCTTTATCCGAGTTAGAACGAGTGGAATTAATTCGCAAACTAATTGACGAGTTACCGATTGATCATCCTTTAAAACGTGGGAAAAGAGATCCTTATTTTTATGAAAATCAACTCTACAATCTTTTTGGACTGATCAAAACCGAGGATTGGTCCATTGCCTTTGTCAACAAAAAAATCGACAATTATCTGGCCAGTTTACCAATGCGCCCCGAATATATTTACCAACGAAAAACAAAAGAATTTAACAAAGGAGATCTCAAAAAGTGGAAGATCGACGATACCCACGAACGCATGGAACGCCTCCGCGCTGCGGCTAATCTATTTCCCCGTTTTCAGGACTTGATGTACAACGCTCGACGCTACGATTTTGATGATATGATTCTGTGGGTTTTACGGGCTTTCGAAGAACATGAGGCCTTACGACGAAAATACCAAGAACAGTATCTCTATTTTTTGGTAGATGAGTACCAGGATACCAACGGCGCTCAAAATAATATTATTCATCAACTCATCGACTATTGGGTCAATCCTAATGTTTTCATCGTGGGCGATGACGATCAATCTATCTTCGAATTTCAAGGCGCACGACTAAAGAATTTATTGGATTTTCACGAACAGTTTAAAGCAGATTTACAATTAGTCGTCCTCAAAAACAATTATCGCTCAACCCAAAATATTCTTGATAGTTCTAAAAAACTCATTGATCAAAATCAGAAGCGGATCATCAATACGCTTCCCAATATCGACAAAAACCTAACGGCTAGTAATCACAATCTACCCGCCAATGCACCAAAGCCAAGCATTTTAAAATTCCCCAATCGACTTCAAGAAGACGTTGCCATTATTGAGCAGATCGAACAGCTACGCGACAAAGGTGTTGCCTTAGAAAACATTGCAATTCTCTACGCAAAACATAAGCAAGTAAAATATCTGCTGACCTTACTACAGAAAAAAGGAATTCCTTATACGACGAAACGTTGGGTTAATATCCTCGACTTGCCTTTGATTCAAAACATTCGTTTACTCTTGGAATATATTCACCAAGAATACGAAGCGCCTTATACGGGAGAACATGCACTATTTAAAATCATGCATTTCGATTTCCTAAAGATTGAAGCCAATGATTTAGCCAATTTGAGTTCCTATATTGCTCGACAAGCTTTGGCACAAAAACCAGTAACTTGGCGAGATACTTTAGCCGATAAGGCACAACTAGAAAAACTTGAATTTGAAAACCCAGCGTCCATTTTCAAATTCGCAGCATTGCTACCACAACTCATTAGTGATTATGGCAATTGCACTTTAATCGTTTTCATCGAACGATTAATCAATCGTAGTGGTCTTTTAGCACACCTCATTCAGCAAGAAGAAAAAATTTGGTTCATCCAAATCATCAATAGTTTCTTTGAATTTGTACAACGCGAAGCAGATAGAAATCCAAGAATCAAACTCAACCGACTGCTACAAATTTTTAATAATATGGATAGCAATCGGTTGGCGATTCGCATCCAACAAAATATTAGTATTGCCAAAGGAGTACAGTTAAGTACCGCACACAGTGCAAAAGGTCTAGAGTTTGAATATGTTTTTTTACTAGACTGTGTCAAAGATCAATGGGAACCTGCTAAAAATCAAGGTACGTATGCTTTCCCCTTGCCCGACACTTTGAGTCTTTCAGGAGTAGAGGATGCCATGGAGTCTAGACGCCGCTTATTCTACGTAGCGATGACCCGCGCAAAATCTTTTCTACAGCTTTCTTTTAGTGAGAAAAATCGCCAAGGGAAACGGTTAGAACGCACGCGCTATTTGGATGAATTGATGCAAGGAGAAGGACTTGAAGTACAAGCCACACAACTCGCAGCAACGCAACTCGCCGCAGCACAAATTCTTGCCTTAACGGAAATGCAACAACCACGCATTCCATCCGCAGATCGCACAGTCATTGCCGAATTGCTCGAAGGATTTACCTTAAGTGTCTCCAGTCTCAATCGTTTTCTGCGTTGTCCTTTAAGTTTTTATTATCAAAATGTATTGCGCATTCCAAGTACAACGAGCGAAGCTGCCAGCTACGGCATTGCTATGCACTACGCACTCAAAAAGTTGTTTGATAAAATGTTGCTTTCGCCGGAAAAGGAATTTCCAAATATCGATGACTTTGTGGTCTTTTTCGAAAAAGATCTCAAACGTCAAAGCTATAATCTCACCAAGAAAGAATACGAACGGCGACGCTTGATGGGACAAACGAATCTCAAACTTTTTTACCAAGAAAACATTCATCGTTGGCCAACTGCCATTTTACCAGAATATACGATTCGTAACGTAGAAGTAGAGGGCGTTCCACTTACAGGAACGATTGACAAAGTAGATTTGCTCGGAGAACAGACCGTTCACATGGTGGATTACAAAACGGGAAGTATGGACGCTGCAAAAATCCGTCGACCAACGCCCAAAAATCCAACGGGTGGCTTATACTGGCGACAATTGGTTTTCTACAAAATTCTTTTTGAGAATCATAAACAAGGAAAGCTCCAAGCTACTTCTGGAGAAATCGCTTATCTAGAACCGGATCGTGCAGGTAAATTTTCGCGGAAAGCCATTCAATACCAAGTGGAAGATGTACAAATCGTAAAAGCTTTGATTAAGGAAAGTTACAAAAAAATCATGGCGCAAGATTTCTACGAAGGCTGTGGAGAAAAACATTGCCCTTGGTGTAATTTCGTACAAGATAATATCCCTTTCGATTCGCTCCGAGATAAAGAAGCAGAAGACTTAGATGACTAAGCGAATGCCGCGACGAGCAGAATCGGCACATTTTATGACTATGTTTGACTAAATAGTTTGATTAAATAATAATTCATGAGTAGCAGAAGAAACAAAAAAGCGAGTCCTCCCAAAAAAGCGGGTGGCAAAAAATTGCGTTGGTCTTGGGGTAGCATTATTGCCATTTTCCTAGCCTTATTATTTTTAGCCAGCATGGTTTTTACCCGTCCTGGTGGATTTGGTGCAGCAACTCCAAATAAAGGTTCCAGTAGCCAAGCAAGCACCAAGAATAATGCTAGTGCAGAACCGCCTTTTAAAAAAGAAGGACAACTTACCTTTAGGGTCGATGACAAGATTGCACAGCAAATTGATATTGAAATTGTGGATCAACCCCAAGAGATTCAACAAGGTTTGATGTACCGGACAAAGATGGCAGAAAACCAAGGGATGCTTTTCATTTTTCCACAAGAAGAACCACGTAGCTTTTGGATGAGAAATACCTTTATTCCTTTAGATATCATTTATGTAAATAGCAATAAAGAAATTGTTTCTATCCAAAAATATACAACGCCTAAATCGGATAAGTCCTTACCTTCCGAAGCTGACGCTCAATATGTCATTGAAGTGAATGCTGGATTTTGTGATCGTTATAGCATTGGTAAAGGTACCGTCGTAGAGTTTTAAGTTTGATGTTGTTTAACTCTAGACTTAGATAAACGAGGAAGGTCGAATAACAGGAATGTTATTCGACCTTCTTCTTGCTAGCATATTGAAAAGTTCTTTATGAAATATTAATCTTGCTGTGAAAAAACTTTCGTCAATAAATCTGTCGTTCGGGAAGATTGATTTCCTCGAATGTCCAATTCTTTCTTTTCTACTAATTTAAACATACCATTCAAGGCATTCGTCGTAACGTACGCATCTAATTCTGGTGTAACATCTTTTACAAAAGGAAGTTTATTATGTGCTTTCACTACTGTTCTCCAATATTCTCTCGCTTTTACTTTGTCTAAAGAAGTCTGAATCACGGGCATAAAAGCACTGAACAAATTCTTGCGGGTCGTATTGTCTAGGTACTGCGTCGCTGCATTTTTTTCCCCCATCAAGATATTCATCGCGTCTTTGAAAGTCATTTTTTTAATCGCTTTCACAAAAATAGGTTTTGCTTTCGTTGCTGCGTCTTCCGCCGCTCGATTGACCAATTTGTTCATTTTCTCCTCAACATCTCCGAATCCCGGTACCGCTTTTACCTTAGCAATTACTTGTTGCGCTTCTTTTGGCAATAAAATTTTGTAAGGGCTTTCGTAGTAGCCATTTTCAGCAGAAAGAAAAGATACGGCTTTCCCTACACCTTCATTTAAAGCTTCTTTCAAGCCTTCCCCAATCTCTTCCTTTGATAGTTTTACGTCTTTACCTAAGACTTTAGATTCTGCCTTTTTGAGAAATCCACCTAAGGTTTGGGCGGGCAAATAACTCAACAGCGCGCAGGTGAATAATACACCAAGTATGATTTTTTTCATTTCTTTTTAAATTAAGTATTATTTATAATTGTTGATATCGTACTGTAATGCTGTACGCTAGGGTAGTAATTCCCTAAGATTAAGCTGATTAAACAGCAGTTCTTTAGCATTAACGATAAGAATGGTGCCAAAGTTATTAAGGAATTGTTAAAGTTAGCGTATGCATAAAAACTAAACTTTCTTCCTACAGAATTACCAATGCTTTACGCTGGCTTTGGAGTAGTAATTTCTTCTTCGATCTGAGTGATTACCTGAATGGCCGTCCCATAAGTTTCCTGCATGGCGGCAGCATTATCCTTCCCTGCAAACAGTGCCATTTCGCAGGTTTGCAAAATTTTCATAAACCGAGCAATATTTTCTTCGTTGACTGCTAAGCCTTGTAACTGCTCTTGTACATTTTCCTTACTTAATTCTGCTACGGGAATATTAAGTTTGTCACAGACGTAACCCAAAGAAGCCCTTGATACTTCGTCGTAAAAAGATTTACTATCTCCTTGATCCATGTATGTTTTGGCAGCAGCCAGACCAGCTTGAGCCACCTTACTCGCAGATTCACTTTTCAAAATTTGCTGATCCATTCCTGCCCGCTTTAAAGCTTGTTGCTGCGAAAAGAAAACACCAGCGAGTAGGATAAAAGGAAGCACTAATAGTCCATAAAAAATGGGGGAAGCCCAGAAACCACTGCCTTTTTGGAACAGGCTAGTCTCCGTTTTTAGACCTCGGAGATCTTTGGGTGCAGCTTCCGCTGTCGTTGTTCGATCAATCGTACTTTTTTTGTTTAGTCCTTGCCGTACCTTTAAATTAAAAACTTGTGAGCGTAAGGTGATAAATTTAGAACTATCGGTATCGAAATAAGTGAAAGCCGGTTGAATCTTATAATTTCCTTTAAACCTTGGTAGAAGTAAATATTCAATCACTTTTTTTCCAGTAATTTCGCCACGCTGATCTATTGTGTTTTCGCCTAATACTTTAGGTTCATATACTTCCATACTATCTGTCAGTTCAAGTTGAGGAGCAAGCACTTGCTTTAGGTCACCATTTCCTACGATCGCCATTTTCAGCGAAATGGCATCGTCCGTCGTCAACGAAACTTTATCTACACCGGCTTGCATACTATATTTCCCAACGGCGCCCGTAAAACTAGCCGGAGGATTTGCGGGCAAATCGAGGACGTTAATTTCCAAGTCGTTGGTTTGCACAGAATGCCGATCCAAGCGTGGCGTAAAAAAGAAGCCACGACGTTCGGGTTGATTCGGACTAGCCACACCAAGTTGCAAAGCCATCGCTTCAATTTTTAGTAACCCAGCCTGTTGTGGAAACAAAGCAATTCTTTTCAGAATCTTAGTATTATATTGTACACCATCAATTACCTCCGAGACATATTGTCCACTAAAACGGTTAATATCTTCTGTGAAAAAACCTTTATATTCTGGCTCGTACAAAATGCTACTTGACTCCACACGTACCGTTGTGTACAATTTATAATCCAAGCTAATTTGTTGCCCCACGCGGGCGTTCGTTGTATTTACTTCCGCTTTGACAAAAAAGGAAGCTACTTTTTCCCCTTGCTTGAGATCTTTTGCTTTGAGCACTTCAATTTCTATTGGCGCCGTTTTGACTTTCTTACCACCAATTTTAATAGAAGCAGCTCCAATCCTGTACTTTCCAGGCTTAGTTGCCATGAGCGTATAATAATACGTCAATCTGCGAGTGGCTTGACCATTAATGATCGTAGCTTGTGAAGAACGATTAGGACCACCGACAACCCGAAATCCGTTGAATTTCGGTGGTTGAAAACCAGTTCCATCAGCATTTGTAATAGTAAAAGAAACTTCGAAATCTCCATTTTCCACAACCTGCTTTGCGTTCGTGGTAGCTTCGAAAGCGGGCGTTGATTGTGCGAGGGCAATCAAGGCAAAACAACAATAAGTAGAGACTAAAAAAAATTTCTTTAACATCTTTTTATAATTTCAAGCGGAAGATTATAAGCGATACGTTTTACGTTTCTTTTTTATTTTTTTTCGAGGCTTCGGTTTGAGATCATTAAAGTCTTCAAAAAAATTAAGCTTTCGACGTTCTTGTTTGGGCTGTTGAATTATCCCATCTGGGTTGGGGTAAACCATTAATTCTATCGGCTCTGTTTCTAAGGTTTCTTCGCCCAAATCAACCGTCGCGGCGGGAATAAAAATACTTCCTTCGTTGCGAGGTTGCAAGTAATAAGTATAACTTGCCGCTTGCGAAACCGTTCCATTGACCACACTATAGCTAGACGATACATTCGGACCAGAAATCACATCAAAGCCAATAAAATCAGGTGCATCGAAATGTTTGGTTGACGCGTTTTCGATGGTGAATTTGACTTCCACATAATTACCGAATAGCAAAGAATCTGTGCTTAGTGCTACCGAGAAACTAGGTGCCTGCGCAGCTACATAATTCCAAGATAAAAGTAAAAAACTTATCAATTTTAATGTTTTCATAAGATAAGAGTTTAAGGTTACCAATCTTTATCTGATTTCGAACGTTTTGTTTTCGAGCGTTTCAATTTTTCTTGAACTTTTCTTTCTTCATCTTCCATGATTTTCAGTAGTTTTTTTGCTTCTTCCTTGTTCAATTGCCGCGCTTCTGCTTTTTGCTCTTCTGGTTGCTCTTGATCAATTTCTTTTTCTTCTGGCTCTTTATTTTGCTGTTGCTGTTGTTGCTGATCTTTTTGTTCTTGCTGTTGTTGCTGATCTTGTTGCTCTTGCTCCTGTTGTTGCTGTTGCTGATCCTGCTGGTCTTGTTCGTCTTGCTGCTCTTGCTCTTTTTGCTCCTGCTCCTGATCTTTCTGCTGCTGTTCCTGCTGTTGTTGTTGGCGTAACTTATGCATCGCCATTGCTAAATTTTGGCGCGTCCCTTGATCTTTCGGGTTAATGCGCAGCGCATTTTTATAAGCTTCGATACTTTTTTCAAACTCATTCGTGCTGTATAACGCATTCCCTAAATTGTGAAAAGCTTTGCCTTTGAGCGCTTGATCTTTTGTACTTTGAATTGCCGCTTCGTAATGCTTGATTGACTCTTCGTGTCTTCCTTGCTGATAAATCGCATTACCAAGATTATAGCTTCCTTTGACAGAGTTTTTCTTTTTTTCCAGCGCCTTACGATAGCTTTCTTCTGCTTGATTGAAATGCTTTTCTTCGTACCGTTCATTTCCTTTGCGGAGCAGCCGATGTGTTGTCTGCGCCTCCAAAGTTACCGTAGCACCTAGCAAGCAAAGAATAAATCCCAAGATTATTTTAGTCTTTTGTTTCATGCTTTTTTATTAAAAAATATCTTTCCCTTCCATCCACCGACTGGTACGATAGGAAATTAAAAATTCAATCATAATAAACAGTAAGCCGAGTGCCGCAAAATATTGAAAGTAACTTTCATATTCGTCGAAGACACGTTGCTCAAATTCTCTTTTTTCGACTTGATCAATTTGCGTTTTCAAAGCGTTGATAATTTGATCTCCTTGCTCTAGGTTAAAATACGAACCGCCACCTTGCTGCGCCAAATCGCTCAACATCGTTTCATTCAAATAACTTCGAACCAAGTTACCCTGCTGATCGCGCTTATAATCGTTACGACCTTGAATGCCTGCGGGAATGTAGCCACCTTCTGCTGTCCCCACTCCAACTGTAAAAATCAGCAAGCCATTTTCGTGCGCTTCCGTTGCTCGATCTAGGCTTTCTTGCTGGTGATTTTCTCCGTCCGAAATTAGCACTAAAGCTTTATGATGTTTATTATCCTCTTCAAAAGATTGTTCCGCCAAATTAATTGCTTCGCCGATTGCTGTTCCTTGCGAAGGTGCCATTTTAGGATTTGCACTTTTAATAAACATAAGTGCCGCCGAGTAATCCGTCGTTAAAGGCATTTGTAAATAAGCATTTCCTGCAAAGATGATGGTACCAATGCGCTCGCCTTTCAATCCTTCAATTAGTTTCTGTGCAAATTTCCGCGCGCGTTCCATTCGATTGGGGCGAATATCTTGCGCCAACATACTCTTAGAAATATCAAGCGCAATAAAAACATCCACGCTTTTCCGCTTCACTTTTTCGCGTTTCGTTCCCCACTGTGGATTTGCCCAAGCAACGGTCAGCGCAACGAGCGCCAGTAGTAAAAAAGTAAATTTTACGACGTGCTTATACTTCGACAACTGAGGCATCAAGCGCTGCATCAACGGCAAACTACCGAATTGCTGAATTGCCCGTTTCCGAGCGTACCACATTGACACAAACAGCAAGATCAGGATGGGCAAGCCCAACAAAGCGTATAAATGATCTATGTGTTCAAATCGAAACATAAGGAAATTAAATTAAGGTATCGTTCTAAATAAAGTATAACGCAATACAATTTCTAAGCTTAAGCAAAGTAAAGCAAAAAGTAAAAATGGTGCAAATTCTTCACTGTACCGTTTGACCGTGCTAACCTCAATTTCGGTTTTCTCCAATCGGTCAATTGCCGTATAGATTTCTTCCAATGCTTTTTCGGAAGTGGCACGATAATAACGACCTCCAGTAGATTCTGCAATTTCTTTTAGCAATACTTCGTCAATTTCTACCGGAGCAAGCCCAAAGATGTAACGACCGTCGCTTCTTCTACTGACGGGCGCCAAAGCATCTCCGGTACTTCCTACACCAATGGTATATACTTTAACATTAAATTCTTTCGCAATTTCTGCCGCCGTTTCTGGTTTGACGTATCCGGAATTATTGACACCATCCGTCAAGAGAATAACCACTTTACTATCCGACTTACTTTCTTTGAGTCGATTAACGGCGGTGGCAAGTCCCATTCCAATGGCTGTTCCATCTTCCAAAATTCCACAACGCAAGCCTTTTAAAAAATCTTTGACTACGCGATGATCCGTTGTCAAAGGACATTGCGTAAATGCTTCTCCTGCAAATACGGCTAGACCGACTCGATCGTGCTCTCGTTTATCCACAAATTCTGAAGCAACTTTCTTACTCACTTCCAAGCGATCCGGCGTAAAATCTTGTGCCAGCATACTACTTGATAAGTCAATTACCAACGCAATGTCAATTCCTTCCGCTTTGACAATTTCTTCTTTTAATGTTTTTTGTGGTCGAGCTAATACGATGACTAACGCGGCAAAGCAAAGTGTTCTTAAAATAGGTAAAATCACACGCAATTTTCCGCGCCAAGCAACCTGTCCTACAAAAGCTTGCAACGTAGACATTTTAATCGTCGGGAAGTGACGTTGATGACGCAAAAAATACCAAACTCCTACTAAAGGAATTAGTAGCAGTAAGAAGAAAAATTCTGGATTAACAAAATCAATATTTTTAAAAATCGAACTCAAATTTTTGCTTTTTTTACAACTCTCGTTGCTGTTATTTTATCATGAGCCAGCAGTCTATCTTGCTGTCCTTTTCCTAGCAATCCTAATAACGAAACTAAGTTTTTACTTTTATATGCCATCCGGCCCCAAGCTTCCCCAAGCGTAATCGACTCATTTTCTAAATTTCGCACGGCCAATCCGAGAAACAGTTTCCCTAAAGTTCCGCCCAGTCTGTTTTCCAATAAAGGAAAGTAAAGCACGTTGATACTCAACACAATCAAACTCCAAAAGATATATGCACTATTACTTACCAATGCTTCCGGAGACCATAAACCTGAATTCAAGAAAATCAGATACGAAACCAGCAGTAAGCACGCAAAATCAATCAAGTGTGCTAATCCGCGTTCGGAAACGCCTGCAAGGTTTTCTGGTAAATCTAACGGATTGACTTGTTCTTCCTCTGCGGTAGGTTCTTGTACTTTTGTAATGCTTCCGTCTTTGTGAATGGCAACCATTACTGTTTCCACCTGCGTATCTCGAATAAAATTTTCCGCAGATTGCATCACTTTGGTGTTCATATCTACGGCAGGTTGTGCTTTTGCGAACTTCACCAAATCGGCCACTTGCAAAATCTCCCGTAAGTTTTCTTTTTGTATTGCGCTAAAGTTTTCCGTTTTCAATTTAAATAGTAGTGCGTCCGTCGTAGATTCAAGCGCGGGAATATCGTAACGATGTTCTAAGTAATTTCTAAGGATGTAAGTCAATTCGGATTGGTACGCTTTTACTTCTCCACGTTGCCAAAGTTTATTTTCGGCTAGTTGTTTTAATTCTTGCAAAGCATATTCGTGAGCAGCTACCGTAATCGGAGGATCTGGAAACGCTTCTTGCTTCGCTTTGCGGCGAAGGTAAAAATAGCCAATGGCAAAAACCAATAAAAAGACAAGTGCAGAAACGATATGCAATAGATAATCTTCCCAGGTTTTAGCTTCCGCTAAGATCGGTTTGACTTCCGCTAACTGCAAAGAGTCAATTGGTTGTTGGATGGAAAAAAGTGGAGAAAAAACAGTTAAGATTAGCGCTTCTCTAGGTTGGGAACGCAGCATCCGTTCTTGATTTCCTTGTTGATAAGAGAACTCAAATTTAGGTAAAGCATAAACGCCTTCTTTCCAAAGGGTGAAACGCACCGTATTTTCCAAGGTATTATTAGGTCCTTTTTTCCAAGATAGTTTTTCGGCAAGAATGCGCTTTTGATTAGTCGTAATGCCCCAGTCACCATAATCTACCCATTCAAAGTCCTGCCCTGCCACTCTGGGGGCTGGATTTGTATCCCCGCGCATAATGGCATCGACGTCCAACAAAACGGGAATGGAATCCCACAGGGATAAATCTAGCGCTGTCAGCGACACCTTAGGATCTAGTTTCAGTTGAATTTGTAGCTCGACTTGATCCCCAATAAAAATACTATCTTTCCCGAGTTGGTAACTCAGTTCAGCTTGCCCCCAGCTTTGCACACAAAAAACTGAAAAAAGAAGCAGGAATAGTAATGGTCGTATCATTGAATTCAATCTAATTTTTAAGGGAGGATGCGACTACGCTGCACCACTTTAGTTTTTATTTTGCCCGTCGTTTAAAAAATTTCAGTAGCGCATTAACGTAAGGTTCATCGGTACGAATACTAACGGTATCTGCACCACACTTCACGAAAGTAGATCTAAAGTAATTGTAATTATCTGTAAAACTTTTTTTATAATTTTCTCGTACACTACTCAAGGAAGAATCAACCCAGGCGTACCTTCCTGTTTCTGCATCTACGGCACGAATGAGTCCGACGGCTGGCAAAACTTCTTCTCGTGGGTCAAACAAATGCACCCCAATCATATCGTGTCTTCGCTTGGCAATTCTTAGTGCATTTTCGTAGCCTTCCGTTAGAAAGTCTGATAAAATAAAACAGGTACTTCTTTTCTTAATGATATTATTAAAATATTCTAGCGCTTTACCTAAGTTCGTTCCACTAGCCTCTGGTTCAAAGTTAATTAGCTCTCGGATGATTCGCAAAATATGTTGCTTCCCTTTTTTGGGAGGAATAAACTTTTCAACCTTTTCTGAAAAAAACAAGACACCAACTTTATCATTATTATTAATTGCCGAAAAGGCTAAAACCGCACAAATTTCAGTCAATAATTCATTTTTCATTTGGTCTACCGTTCCAAAGAAAGAAGAACCACTCATATCGATGAGCAACATCACCGTCATCTCTCTTTCCTCTTCGAAGACTTTGACGTGTGGGGTATTCATTCTTGCCGTAACGTTCCAGTCAATGTTTCGTACATCATCACCATATTGATAATCTCGCACTTCACTAAACGACATTCCTCTTCCCTTAAAAGCACTGTGGTACTCTCCCGAAAAGATATGTTTACTCAAACCTTTCGTTTTGATTTCTATCTTTCTGACTTTTTTGAGTAGTTCGCTAGTTTCCATATTATTCTAAGGAATTAAATGTGCAATTGGACTATTCGGTTTCAAGTATTTTTTTAGTTGCAAATACGGAATTACAACCTGTTGCTGTCCGTACAGAATATTGAAATCGGTGGCAAAACTAATTCCTTCTGTCCGTAGTGTAAAATAGGGGAAATCTTCTGCGGCCAACCATTTTCTAAATTCGTAATCTCGGTACCGCTTATGTTTATTAATTGATTTATTAATATGATTTTGAATTACTTTTTTCTGGTCAAAATCTTTTTTAAAAATGTCTTTTAATTTGATTTCTTTAGACTTCAACAAATCATAATTGATGCTTTTTCCTTCTTCTTTTTGTGACCAAGTATTCATAAATGTCAATTGTCCACTAATCAACCGATCCGAAATCATATCGACGTTACACCAACCGTAAGCTCTCAAGCTTGCACGTAGTGGTGCGAGGTTACTCGTATGGCGTTTTTTGATTTTCTTAGCGTGTGCTTGGCAATCCTTAATCCAGCGCCCCGTTTCTTTTTCGATCCAATTATTAAAACTCCCATATTTAGTTTTGGGAAAGGTAAGATCGTAACTTGCCATATAGTCTGCGTATTCTACGCAAGCGACTTTCATATTTTCTTTTAGAGAAAATTGCAGTGGAGACTGTAAGCCGACTGGACTTTCGTAACTCCCATCGACAATTTGATCATCCACAATTTTTCCTCGGATGCTTCCCCGTAGTTTCTCATTAATATCACTCAATTTGACCACAAAACCCTGATCCGTTAAGCTGCCTTTGACTAAAAAACTCTCTTGATCGCGTTGAAAAAAAGCGATTCCTTTGAGTTCTTGGTCGTTATCTTTTTGCAGAATCAATTCCAGTCCCTCTTTTTTGAGAAAACCCTGATATTTACGAATCCATTTATTATCTCCACAGTAAGAAGGCAATTGCACCGCTTCTGGTATTTGTTCCAATTCCAGTGTATTGCCTACCGTGTAATTATAATTACTCCAAGTACCTTTGATCGACTGATTTGAAAGTTCCGCCTTGATATAACCAGAAAGGGCGCCATTTTGATCGACTTCTTGTAAATGCAGTTCTTCATTTTTTAAAATACCGACTAGCCGAAACTGTTCTTTGCTTCGCAAATAAGAAAAAATGCCTTTACAATTGGTTCCATCGTAAGCCAAGGTAATTCCAACATCGTTGAAATCATTCATTCTACCTCGAAAGTGCTTTAGCCATTCAATCTTTTCTGGATTTTCAAAAAGGTCGAAAATCCGATCTTCAATGACTATCTTTTGAGCGACCAAAGCAGGCGAGAAGCATACGCTAAAAAGGAGACCGATAATTAATATTCTACTCATCATAATTCAAATTACAGCTAAACGAAGTTTCAATTGACTTTAACTTTCGTCTTTATCCATATGGATTAACCTTTCTAACTAGCTTTAAGGAACTTCAATTGTATTGAGTACGCGATTAATGATATCTTCTTGGGTAATATTTTCTGCTTCTGCCTCGTACGTTAAACCGATTCTATGGCGAAGTACATCGTGGCAAATATTACGAACATCTTCTGGAATAACGTAACCTCGACGTTTGATAAAGGCATAAGCTTTTGATGCTAAGGCAAGATTAATACTTGCTCGAGGAGAACCACCATAATTAATTAAAGGAGCGATATCCGCTAAGCCGTAATCTTGCGGGGCACGCGTCGCAAAAACGATATCTAAAATGTACCGTTCTATTTTTTCGTCCATGTAAACTTTACGAACCGTTTCTCTCGCCTTTATAATCGTTGCGGGTGCTACTACGGGACGTACTTGCGCTACCGAAGTGCCCAACATATTTCGACGAATAATTTCTCGTTCTTCTTCTTTATTAGGATAAGAAATTTTCACTTTAAGCATAAATCGATCTACTTGTGCTTCCGGCAAAGTGTAGGTTCCTTCTTGCTCAATAGGGTTTTGTGTAGCTAAGACTAAAAAAGGCTCTTGTAAGGAAAACGTATCGTTTCCAATGGTTACTTGTCTTTCCTGCATCGCTTCGAGCAAGGCACTTTGTACTTTTGCGGGTGCACGATTGATCTCATCCGCGAGTACGAAATTGGCAAAAATGGGACCTTTTTTGACGGTAAATTCGTTTTGACTTGGATTGTAAATCATCGTACCGATGATATCGGCCGGAAGTAAGTCGGGCGTAAATTGGATTCTACTAAAATCCGCTTTGATGGCCTTCGACAAGGTATTAATAGCTAAGGTTTTTGCTAAACCGGGCAATCCTTCTAATAAGACGTGTCCGCCAGCCAACAAACCGAGGAGTAACCTTTCCATCATTTGCTCTTGACCTACAATAACTTTACTAGCTTCTGCATTTAATTCTTCGAGGAAAGCACTTTCTAAGTAAATTTGTTGATTCAGCGCTTCAATGTCAATCGATTCTTGCATATATCTTTATCGTATTTTATAAAATTTTAGGGTTGAGTCCTAATCACTCGTGCTAATTGTTAGAGAATAAAACAACTGATATCCACCGTATCTCAAAGGAGACCTTTCATTTTCTCCAAAAATGAGACCTAAGTTACATTCATATTGAAGATAAATATCTGGAAAATACCTATTTTAACCAAAAATTAACGCAACACATGATAATTAATTACAAATCTATTTTTTTATGCTGGTTTACACTATTATTTATAACAAGTTTAACGGCACAACAAAATCCTGTCGAAAGATCCGCCAATAATATTCAAAAGCTCAAAGATGGCGTGCTAGTTATTCGTCTCACGAGTAAAAACAATAAGATTAAAGAACTCAATCGCCTGCTTGCCCACCCAGAAGTTACGCCCAAAACAAAGGAGGGTTTACAGAAAAAATTACACGAAACCGTTTCAGAAATAAAAGGCTTTAACACTAAGGTTTATTATAGTTTTTCAGAAATTTATAATTTTTCGGAGGTGCTATTTATGTACGACACGGCTAGTGTTTCGCTCAAAAAAAAGCTGCAGAAAGGTTACTTTTTGGACAAAAATCTTAATGTTGACCCTTCCATCTCCCTCAACAATAGAAATTTTTGTGTGTTGCGCTATGGCAGTACAGATCCCAAAGCGACGAGTGGTGTAGAAGCCTTTGTTTTCATGGACGACCAACTACAAGATTTAACGAAGCCTTTCCCTTATTACATGAAACTCAGAAGTTGGGGACAACGTTTTTTGAGTATGTTTACCAGTCGGTCGATTAATCAAATCAATATTGTCAACCGAGTTACTAAAATCAATCAACGGCTCGAAAAATATTACGCTAAAATGATCGAGCAATCAAATACTGCCGTAGAATAAATATTTAAAAGTCATCTCCTTTTTGCTTCGGCGGAATGCTATCCAACTTTGGCAAACGCTCGGCATCCATTAATTCTTCGGTAGCTTGTTCGATACTATCTACTACGAGACTGTTCTCTTCGGCGGACGTCAAGTCCAAGATTGGTTTTACTTCGGCGGAATCAATGGGTGGCAACGGATCGGGTTTCACCGGTTTGTCTGGAATTGGAGGCTTGATGACCGAGAAAACCTTTTTATTTTTTGCATTGGCGAGTAAAGTAGAATCTACGAGGCGATTGGCTTCTTTGAGGACACCCGTAAAGCACTCTTTTGCTCTTTCCTTTTTGAATTTCTTTAGATTTTGAGCAACAAGTTCTTCTACGGTCGGCAAATTTTGCTGCTTTTCCTTTTTGCAAGCTAACAATAGCAGACTACTAAAGAGTATACAAAAACAGATTGAATTAAATCGTAGCATCGTTTCGTTTCGTTTTTTTGAGTTGCTCGGAGCAAGCAATTGAGTTGGTTTTAGATGGTTTTATTGCTCAAATTTTTCTTAGTGCGCTTATCTAATTCGCTAACATTTCTTCAATTTCTCGAATTCGAATAGGCATAATCGAATCCACTGCTAATCGAACCATTGAATCTCTTTTAGAAAGACAAAGGCTATCTAAGATCGGACCGATCGCCACGATTTGGTTGTTGGTTAGCGTATCTACCCTTACCTTATTTTTTGCTGCTTCGGCAAATTCATCCGTTCCACAACTTAGGTGTAAGCTAAAAACTAAGCCACACAAAATACTCCATTGGCTTATTTTTTTTAGCGGTTGCAACGTGCTCAAAGTTTTATTATTTATGGTCATTAATATCAATGATTTTTCTTTTCAATTCAAAACTTTGCCCTAAGTATACTTTCCGAACCATTTCGTCTGCCGCTAACTCTTCTGCCGTTCCAGCTTTTAGAATACTTCCTTCAAACATTAAATACGCCCGATCAGTAATTGACAAGGTTTCTTGTACATTATGATCCGTAATTAAGATTCCGATGTTTTTAGTCTTTAGTTTGGCAACAATGTACTGAATATCTTCTACTGCGATTGGATCAATTCCTGCAAAAGGTTCATCCAACAGAATAAATTTAGGATTGGTGGCGAGTGCACGCGCAATTTCCGTTCGTCGTCGTTCCCCTCCAGAAAGCGTGTCCCCGTTGCTTTTGCGCACTTTTTCTAGTCTAAACTCCTCGATCAAACTTTCCAATTTATCCTTTTGTTCTGCTTTAGAAAGCTTTGTCATTTCTAAAACCGCCTTGATGTTATCCTCTACCGTTAATTTTCTAAATACCGAAGGTTCTTGTGGTAAATAACCAATACCGCGCTGGGCACGACGATACATTGGCAAAGACGTAATATCCACATCATCCAAATAAACACGACCTTCATTGGGTTTGATAAAACCAACAGTCATGTAGAAACTTGTCGTTTTCCCCGCACCGTTTGGTCCTAATAAACCTACAATTTCTCCTTGGTTAACTTCCAAAGAAACCCCTTTCACCACTTTACGGTTACCATATATTTTGACAAGATTTACTGATTTTAGTATCATAATTTTGACCGATTAAGTTTCTTATTTGAACTGGAAGTTCTGAATTTGTTTAAAATAAATAGAGCTTAACACTTGTAAGCTACTCGACCTACAAAAAATATCTACTCAATGTTCATTAAGACTTCCAAGTCCCAGTTTGCTCTTAATTTTTCAGTTTGCTTCGTATATATTTTTTCGGGCTGCAATTTCTGATCATAATTTCCCGGATCCCAGCGTTGATTGTTGTTGAGATCTTCTATAAGTATGAGTTTATATTCTCCTACGGGCATCGTCGAAAATATTTTGCTAAAATTATCCACCCCTTGCGGATACATTACTTCTATTAAAACATCCTTAGCATCAAATAATTGTAGGACGTAGTTCCTTTCTCGTACTAATCCTTCGACCTTGATTGTCATATTACCATAAGTTTTCAGCGCATTGGCAATAAAAGTATGAAAAATAGAGTCATTGGCTACGCCGTAAATATCCTCCACTGCGCCGGGCAACAGTTGAACCAAATACGTTCGATTTTCTTTCCAGGGGAATTTAATTTTCAAAGTTTTTTCTTGGGCAGAATCGGTGTTCAACACTCCAGCAAGTCGTACACCAACACTATCTTCGTAAATACGAAGTAAACTCGTATCAAAACTCATCAAAGGGTGATTGAAAGCAATTGGAAAAGCTTTGGTAGGATTATGCGTAGCCATAAGCCCTTTTTTAGCTTGAAGTTTAGTTGCTTTAACGAAAGCTTCGCGATCTAATGCTTTTACAAAAATAGTATCAAAAAAAGAAGTGTCCTGTTGCAGGTATAAATTCCATGACCGATCCTCCGTATTTTG
Source organism: Saprospiraceae bacterium (assembly GCA_045110315.1). GTDB lineage: Bacteria > Bacteroidota > Bacteroidia > Chitinophagales > Saprospiraceae > CALFBG01. The sequence continues at coordinate 46,624 of JBGCFY010000002.1, read as the reverse complement.
ATACCAAACGTTTAAGGTGTCTTTATCATAATCATAGTTGACAATTTGACCAATTGATTCGTAACTCGCTTGCAAGCCTTTGGGTTCTTGGTTAAACATCAGTTTAACTCGACCGTATTGATCGGTTTCTTCTTCGATGATTTGCAATTTTTTAGTTTCTTCAAAAAGTTGTAGCTTCAAATTGATCCTAGCAGAATCATTGAGTACGATAGGTTCATTCGCAAAAGCGATTTGCTCATTTTCTATATCAAAAAGGTAATTGAAATTTTGATCAACTAAGGCAAAAACTTTGAAGGTAGACGCTTTTACATTCTGAATCCGAAAAGCACCTTGTTTATCCGTTTTAGCAAAATAATATGGGCGCTCCGTCCGTACCACACTATCCGCAAGGTTTTCATAGAGCATTACGAGTACATTTTCTGACGGTTTTGCCGTAAAGGCATCCACAACCCGTCCACTAACTTCCAATGAATCGATAAAATCACCCGTAGAAAAAACGTAACGTAAATCTTTGGCTACATTTCCTTCGGTCAAATCTTTGACGGCTTCCCCAAAATTGATGGTATAAGTTGTTTTTTCTTTGAGGATTTCTTCCTCGTCAAATTCAAACCGTACAGTACGACCTCGTAACACAATCTTAGGTCGATGTTCCAAAGGAGGAGAGACCACCACTTGGTTAAAAACGTCGTTGAGTTGCACCCATTCGTTAAAACTAAGTTCGATGCGTTTTTTTTCAAAATTAGTTTGTAAACTAGCCGTGGATTCCAAGGTATCTAATACGGGCGCTTGTTCATCTTTCGGTCCACCTTTAGGCGCTACTTGCGTCGCACAAGCAATAAATAAGCAGAGAAAGGGAATTGGAATAAAAAGCTTCCACATGATTTGATCCTAAAGTTTTAAAGTATTCACTAAGAAGTCATTTAAAGACTTCTATAAAAGATTTCTCACCAAAATGCAAAAATAAGTTTTACTAACTAAAAAGCCGCAATTGTCAAGCCTTTTCACTCTTCTTGCCAACTTCCTCCCTCATAACGCTCGTACGTACCCGAAATGAAGTTAACAATCTGTTAAGATTAATCAAATCCTATTTTCCAGCGGAACACATTCTTAAAATAGCAGAAATGCGGATAAGTGATCGCTAGACGAACTTACTTCAATTCCAGAAAAGGACTTCCTGAATGGTGGCTACTTTTGATTTCTAGGATGAAAGCTCATAACTGTTTCTTTGAGAAATTCATTATCTAGGTGCGTATAGATTTCAGTAGTGGTAATCGATTCATGCCCAAGCATATCTTGAATGGCTTTCAAATCTGCGCCACCTTCAATCAAGTGTGTCGCGAAAGAATGTCGAAAAGTATGTGGACTGACGTTTTTGGTAATACCTGCCAACTTTGCCGCTTCTTTTACAATCATAAATAACATCACTCGACTAAGCTTTTTTCCTCGTCGATTCAAAAAAACGATATTTTCGTGTTCTTTGTGAATATTATTTTGGAGTTTCCGCACGTGATTGAGGTAATGTCCTAAATGTTTGAGGGCAACGGCGCCGATAGGGACGAGACGTTCTTTGTTGTTTTTACCAACTACTTTTAAAAAACCGATTTCGGCATACACGTTAGATAGTTTTAATTCAATCAACTCCGTTGCCCGTAAACCAGAAGCATACAAAACTTCCAACATCGCCCGGTTTCGTGTACCATGAACCTCACTTAAGTCAATCGTTTCCAACATGGCTTTGATCTCTTCATAACTTAAAACTTCCGGTATCTTACGACTCAGTTTTGGTCCTTCCAGTAAATCTGTCGGATCATCACTAATCAAATCTTCTACTAAAAGATACTTATAAAAGCCCTTCAATCCAGAAATAAGTCTTCCTTGCGAACGTCGACCTAGCCCAAGTTTATTAACCCAATGGATAAAACCCTCTAAATGCTTCAACTCAATCTGCGCAGGCGACAACTCCAATTCTTGTAACACCAAGTATTGGTGCAATTTTGTCACATCTCGTAAATATGCATCAATAGAATGAGGAGAAAGTCCCCGTTCCAATTGAAGATAAGCCTTGAATCCATTCAATACACTTTGCCAATCCATATTTTTGAAATTATCCGATCGTAGTAATTTTGTCAGATGGAACAGTTCCTTATTTCGGTATAATTATTTGCTATAACGCCACAATATAAGTCCAATGTTCCACATTCAAATGTACGACAATTCAATTTTGTCTTAGTACTTATTAAAAAAAAGAGTGATCTTTTGGATAATTAGCATTATTATGTACTTTTAAATACAATCCTTTGTAAGCTAAATTTCTTTGTGTTTTGATCTTCTTTTTTTCCAAAACCAAGAATCCTTTAAATTACAAGGTATTCAATGCATCCTACGTAAATTTAATCCAACGATGAGGTATTTTATTTTAGGTTTTTTAGTATTCTGCCTGTGGGCAAGTTTCGCGCGCTGGTATTACGTTTGCGAAATCAAACAGCGCTGTGCACCCGAGCCGGTGAAGGAGCAGGTAGAAGTTCGTCCAAAAACGCTTAGTCTCAAGGAAGGCGACAAAGTTATTCTTTCTGGTTTTGAACAATTTGCGTTTGATCAAAATAGCATTACGCCCAAACTTACCGAAAGCAATCAACTTTTTCTCGATACACTATCTTCTTATTTGAAATCGCATCCCAATAAGAATTTGAAGTTAACGGGATTTTCTAGGAATTCTGAAAAGGGAAAAAGAATTGGCCTCTTTGAGAATTTGGGCATTGCACGAGCGAATGAGGTTAGATCTTTACTGCTCAATCGTGGCATCGAGGAACAACGCATCAATTTAGATCATCACGCACTGATTGGAGAAAACCTGCTCAAACCGGTTAATTTTGAATTGGATACGCAACCCGATGAGTATAGTGATGACCAACGACTCAACAAAGGGAATCAATATACCTTCACGAATATGACTTTCTCAGATGCCAATTTTGCCAAAGATTCCGATGAGTTCATTCCTGGAGCATCCTTGACGCTTTACGCAGACTCTGTTAAGACCTATCTTAGTTTAGATGAAACTAAAAGTTTAACCATTATTGGTCACACCGATAGCGATGGTACACCAGAACATAATCAAGACTTAGGAAACAGAAGAGCCTTAGCGGCAAAAGAATATTTCATCAACTTAGGAGTTACTAATCCAATCGAAGTCGTATCAAAAGGAGAAGACGAACCAACAGCACCTAACGATACTGAAGAAAACAAACAAAAAAATCGGCGAGTCAATTTTAAGCTTGACTAAGCACATACTTATCGCCATTTTCAAATTGAATTATTTTTTTTAACATACACTCACTATGGAATTTTTAACACAATTATTTACACAACTCAATACAGAAGATAGCATTAAAGTACTCGCGTTTCTCTTCGTAGCTTTTTTGATCGGTTGGATTTTTTCACATTGGGCAAAGGCTGGTCGTATCCGCAAACTAAAAAAAGCACTAAAAGATAAAGAAGATGAGCTCATCACACTTGGTGCAAAGCACAAAACACTCGTGGAGGAATTTGAACTCAAAGATGCTGACTTGAAGAAAGCACAACTCGCACAGGAAGAAGCGCAGTCTACCATAGAACGACTTGAGCGAGAGCATCGACAAATTGGACAAGAGTTTAATTTACTTCGACAAAAAAATAATCAGTTCCAAAGTGAGCAAAAAGAATACGAAGCGCAAATAGAAAGCTTGAATACACAAATCATTGGCCTCCGTGCACAGCATAATCAAAGTGGAACGAGTACCGGAACCAGTTCACACGAAACAGGAATTTCCGCTGCGAACCTCAGCACTTTAGAAAGCAATTACAAACACCACGATACGCGGCTGGAATTACTAGAAGCTAAACTCAATAACTTGTCACAGGAAAATCAGGCTTTAAAAAACAGTATTCACCAAATAAAAACAACGAGTACCAGCAGCACTGGCATTTCAACCGTTACCGAGCCTAGTAAAGATACAGACGAAAAGAGCTTAGTCGCTAAAGCCGTAATTAAAAATATGATCGGTAGTAGAATCGTAAAAGTAAATGCTGCCAATAAAGACAACTTGCAACTCATCAATGGCGTCGGTCCCTTCATCGAAGAAAAACTTAACGAAATTGGTATTTATGCCTTTGAGCAAATAGAACAATTTGATGACGAAATCATTGAAAAGGTAACGGAAGCCATCCAGTTTTTCCCAGGCAGAATCAAGCGCGATGATTGGGTTGGTCAAGCGAGTGAATTATTTAACATGAACTAACTCTAACTATGCAACAAAAATCGACTAAGGTATTTGTTAGTAGATTTTATTTGAAAATAAATTCAAAAATACTTGAACTAGAGAAAAATAAAGCTCATATTTATTCTATCAATAAAAAATTATGAATTTTAATCTTACTATCCAAATTGTCATTGCTATTATTATTATCGTGCTTCGATAATACAAGAGGATAGTAAATTTATATATAAAAAGCGCTATTCTCTTTGAGAGTAGCGCTTTTTGTTTTTAGCAAAAAAATATACCAAAATGTTCCAGTCTTCCATTTTTATTATTGTCAATCTTATTATTGTAGTCGTGATTATTATCGCCGCACTCAAAGGAGGATGACATTGAATTAACTAAAGTAACTTCAAAAGCCATGCTCTCATCAGCAGGGCTTTTTTTTTGCCATTTTTAAAAAAAAACCATGATTAATAAATATAGTAGAACAATCACCCAAGATCCTAGTCAGCCCGCAGCACAAGCAATGTTACACGCCGCAGGACTTAGTGAAGCAGATTTACAAAAAGCACAGGTTGGAATTGCCAGCACAGGTTGGGAAGGAAACCCTTGCAATATGCACCTTAATGACCTTGCAAAAGAAATCAAACAAAGTGTAACAAAATCAGACCTTGTTGCGCTAATTTTTCATACGATTGGTGTTAGTGACGGAATATCAATGGGTACCGACGGAATGCGGTTCTCCTTACCGTCACGAGACATTATTGCTGATTCGATTGAGACAGTCGCTTCCGCACAATGGTACGATGGGCTGATTGCCGTGGTAGGTTGCGATAAAAATATGCCGGGTGCAATGATGGCGTTGGGTAGACTCAATCGACCAGCTATTTTAGTATACGGTGGAACGATTAGTCCGGGATGTCACCAATCCAAAAAACTAGATGTCGTTTCTGCTTTTGAAGGCTTAGGAGAAAAAATTGCTGGAAAGATAGAAGAAAAAGAATTTAAAGCAATTATTCAAAAGGCTTGTCCTGGACCAGGAGCTTGTGGTGGTATGTACACTGCCAACACCATGGCTTCTGCGATTGAAGCCATGGGAATGAGCTTACCATTTAATGCTTCGAATCCAGCGGTAAGTGAAGAGAAAAAAAGCGCTAGTCAAGTCCTCGGCAAAGCCATCCGAAATTTATTAGAAAAAGATATCAAACCTAGAGATATCATGACAAAAGCAGCTTTTGAAAATGCACTTACCTTAATTATGATTTTGGGTGGATCTACTAATGCCGTTTTACATATGATTGCAATGGCAAGGTCCGTCGATATACCACTCACGATAGATGATTTTCAACGGATCAGTGATCGAACACCTTTACTCGCAGATTTGAAACCAAGTGGAAAATTCCTGATGGAAGATTTACATAACGTAGGTGGAATTCCTGCTGTTCTAAAATTATTATTAGACCAAGGCTACCTTCATGGCAATTGTCTCACCGTAACGGGAAAGACTATGGCTGAAAATTTAGCATACGTTTCCCCACTAACGCCTAATCAGCAAGTAATCAAAACATTTGAACAGCCGCTAAAAACATCTGGACATATCCAGATTTTATATGGCAACCTTGCAACCGAAGGCTCCGTTGCTAAAATCACTGGCAAAGAAGGAGAAACTTTTACTGGAAGTGCAAAAGTTTTTGATAATGAAGCTGCCGCAAACAAAGCGATTCGTCAAGGCGAAATTATTCCAGGAACTGTTATCGTCATTCGCTATAGTGGTCCTAAAGGAGCGCCCGGAATGCCAGAAATGTTGAAACCTACTGCTGCCATCATTGGAGCAGGACTAGGTGATCAAGTTGCTCTGATTACCGATGGGCGCTTTTCGGGTGGAACACATGGTTTCGTCGTCGGACATATTACGCCCGAAGCACAACAGGGTGGTTTAATTGCCTTACTAGAAGACGGAGACTTAATCACTATTGATACCATTCAAAACACCATCAACGCACAACTCTCTTCAGCAACAATCGAGGAAAGGAAAACGAAATGGACAGCCCCACCAAGCAGAGCAACTTTTGGTATTTTAAAAAAATATAGTCAATCTGTTTCTTCAGCAAGTAAAGGATGTATCACTGATTAAAATTTAATTTATGAAATCAATTTCACCACAATCGCAGCCCTCTAAATCCTCTACCTTAGTTCAACAAATTAGTGGCGCAGAGGCTATTCTAAAATGTTTATTAGGCGAAAAAATAGATACTATCTTTGGTTATCCCGGTGGTGCCATCATGCCTGTATATGATGCACTTTACGACTATCAAAAAGAGCTTAAGCATATTTTAGCTCGACACGAGCAAGGTGCTATTCATGCTGCGGAAGGCTACGCTCGCGTCACTAGAAAAACCGCTGTTTGTTTTACAACTTCTGGACCTGGAGCAACAAATATTATTACTGGTCTAGCAGATGCTTTTCTAGATTCTGTCCCCATCGTATGTATTACAGGACAGGTAAATAGTAACCTTTTAGGTTCGGACGCTTTCCAAGAAATAGACATTATCGGTTGTACAACCTCGGTAACGAAATGGAATCATCAAATTATCAAAGCACAAGATATTCCAGTGGCAATAGCAAAAGCATTTTATATTGCTAACTCGGGGAGACCTGGTCCCGTATTACTTGATGTTACAAAAGATGCACAACTAGACACTCTCAATTTTCAGTATGCTCGTCACCCAAAAATTCGTAGCTATCATCCGCTTCCCATTCCTCAGGCATCACAATTAGAAGCTGCTGCTAACTTAATCAACAAAGCGAAAAAGCCTTTTCTCTTGGCAGGACACGGTATTCAAATTGCGGGAGCACAAGCCATATTTAGAGCCTTCATTGAGAAGACAGGCATTCCACTTGGCTGCACCATTAATGGTCTCTCCTCCATCCCTTCTGATCATCCACTTCACATGGGTATGTTAGGTATGCACGGCAATTATGCGCCTAACCTAAAAACAAATGAATGTGATGTACTCATTGCTGTGGGGATGCGCTTTGACGATCGAGTTACGGGAGACTTAAGTCGATATGCAACACAAGCAAAGGTTATTCATATTGAAATCGACCCTTCCGAAATTAATAAAAATGTTATCGCTGACATTCCCGTCTTAGCAGATGCGAAAGAAGCATTGGAAAAATTACTTCCTCTCGTTACTGAAAAAAAATATCCTACTTGGCTTGACTCTTTTCATCGCTGTCAAAACATTGAATACGACAAAGTCATTCACAGAGACACCCAATTACGCCCTAACGAAAAGCTCAAAATGGGACAAGTCATACATCAACTATCACAGCAAACTAAGGGGCAAGCAATCGTCGCTACCGATGTAGGTCAGCACCAAATGATTGCAGCGCGGTATTATCAATTTTTAGATACGAACCAATGGGTTTCTTCCGGTGGTGCTGGCACTATGGGATACGGTTTACCCGCTGCCTTTGGAGCCAAATTAGCAAAACCAAAAAAAGAAGTTTTAGCAATCATTGGAGATGGTGGTTTTCAGATGACCATTCAAGAGTTAGGAATGTGCGCCCAGTGGAAGGTCGGAGTAAAAATCGTATTACTCGATAACGAATACTTAGGTATGGTACGTCAGTGGCAATCTCTATTTTTTGAAAATCGATACTCCTCGGTCGCTTTACAAAATCCGGACTTCGTCAAAATCGCGGAAGGCTTCGGCGTACCAGGTGCCGTGGTAGAAAAACCAGAGCACTTAGTAGCTGAAATTGAAAAAATGCTGCAACATTCAGGTCCTTACCTTTTACACGTACGTGTGGAAAAAGAAGAAAATGTATTCCCTATGATTACCAGTGGCGCTTCCGTTTCGGAAATACGATTAACCTAAAAATTATTCTTAGAAAAAATTATACTGATGGAAAGTTATACGATTACAATCTATACAGAACATAAAATCGGAATTTTAACAAGAGTCGTTTCTGTTTTTACACGGCGACACATTAACATCGAAAGCATTACCGCTTCTGAGTCTTCGCTCAAAGGGGTTTATCGTTTCACGATCGTGGTTAAGATAAACGAAGAAACCGTACAAAAAGTAGTATTACAATTAGAAAAAGCAGTCGATATTCTCAAAGCGTTCTATTACGACGATAGCCAAATCATTTATCAAGAAATTGCTTTATACAAAGTTCCAACTAAAGCTTTCACCAAAAAAAACCAAGTCGAAAAAATTATCCGTACACACCATGCCCGAATTCTAGAAATTGAAGCAGATTATACTGTAATTGAAAAAACGGGACACCAACAAGAGACCGAAGCCTTGCTTTCGGACTTACAAGAAATTGGGGTATACGAATTTGTCCGCTCGGGGAGGGTAGCAATCGTCAAACCGATGGAATCGCTAAATAAATATTTACAGTCTCTAGCAAAAAAACCTTAGCATCATTTTTATAAAAATATTTTTTAACAAAATACCACAACTAATAATACGTTCCTTGAACGTCATTTCAAAAAATCTATTAAAACAAGTATCATTATGGCAAAATTAAAATTTGGCGGAGTCGAAGAAACAGTCGTCACCAGAGAAGAGTTTCCTTTAGAAAAGGCATTACAGACTTTAAAAGATGATGTTATCGCCATTATTGGCTACGGTGTACAAGGTCCCGCCCAAGCACTAAACTTAAAAGAAAGTGGCTTTCAAGTCATTGTCGGCCAACGCAAAAATTCAGCAAGTTGGGATAAGGCTATCGCAGATGGTTGGAAGGAAGGTAAAGACCTTTTCGAATTAGCGGAAGCCTGTCGTAAAGCAAGTATCATTCAGAATTTATTATCTGATGCTGGACAAATTGCTTGTTGGCCAGAGATGAAAGCAGAATTGACAGAAGGAAAAATGTTATATTTCTCGCATGGCTTTGGCATTACTTATCACGATCAAACTAACATCATTCCACCCAAAAACATAGATATAGCATTAGTCGCACCCAAAGGATCTGGAACGAGTGTACGACGATTATTCCAAGAAGGAAAAGGAATTAACTCCAGTTTTGCGATTCATCAAGACTTCACTGGAAAAGCCAGAACGCGCGTCCTTGCACTAGGTATTGGAATTGGATCAGGCTACTTATTTGAAACTACTTTTAAGAAAGAAGTCTTTAGTGACCTGACGGGAGAACGGGGCGTTTTAATGGGGGCATTAGCAGGCATTATGGAAGCACAGTATGAAGAATTACGCCGAAGAGGGCACACTCCTTCAGAAGCATTCAACGAAACAGTAGAAGAACTAACTCAAAGTCTTATGCCACTCGTTGCAGAAAATGGTATGGATTGGATGTACGCAAATTGCTCCACGACGGCACAGCGCGGCGCGTTGGATTGGCGTAAACGTTTTCGGGAAGCAACGGCACCTGTTTTCAAAGATTTATACGAATCTGTCGCGACCGGACACGAAGCAAAAGTTACCATTGAAGCTAACACAAAAACAGATTACCGAGCACGCTTGGACGAGGAACTAACAGCGATACGAGAATCAGAAATGTGGGAAGCTGGAAAAGTTGTTCGCCAACTACGTCCTTAATCACAATTAAAAATAATCTTCTTTTCAACTCAAGTGTCTACCCGTAGGCTGTTGCAAGAAAACTTATCCCCTGCACAGAAAAGTAAACTACTTCGGTAGACGCCTCAGTACATTGTAACATAAATTTATTTGCTTTTTAAATATGTCTTTTCGCCTCACTCTTCGTCACGTCCTCACCTTGATAGCTATCGCTATTAGATTCCGGGCGTTTCTCGATTGACACTAAAACTCATTATCCAAAATTTCAACTAACTTATGTTACCGTGTACTGAGTATATTTCCGTCACTATGGTACAACAAAAGTTTATTTCGAGCCAATCCATAATTACAACCACTTTAATTGAAGCAGCAAAAAAGCGTTTACAAGATATAATTATAGAAACACCATTACAATTAAATCGTAGTTTGTCAGAAAAGTACGACTGTGAGGTTTGGCTCAAACGAGAAGACCTACAAGTGGTTCGTTCATATAAAATAAGAGGCGCTTACAATAAAATTTGTCAACTTCCTCCAACAGTGCAAGCCAAGGGTATTGTTTGTGCCAGTGCAGGAAACCACGCTCAAGGAGTAGCACTGGCTTGTGCTTTGTTAAAGATAAAAGGAATCATCTTTATGCCAAGAACGACTCCTAGACAAAAAGTGGAAAAAGTACGAGACTTTGGTGGTCCGTGGATTGAGATTAAACTACGAGGAGATAGTTTTGACGATGCTGCTGCCGAAGCTACTAAATTTGTGAATCTCCACCAAATGTCTTTCATACCTCCTTTTGACGATCTCGATATTATTGCAGGACAAGGCACTGTTGGTTTAGAGATATTACAACAATGTCCACAAAGTATTGATTATATTTTTGCAGGAATTGGTGGTGGTGGACTAATTTCGGGGCTAGGAAGTTATTTTAAAATACTTAATCCTAAGACAAAAATAATTGGTGTAGAACCAAGTGGCGCAGCAGCTATGCAGGCAGCACTACAAAGTGGTCAACGAGTTACGCTTTCTAAACTGGATACTTTCGTGGATGGTGCAGCAGTACGTACTGTTGGTCATTTAAATTTTAAAATTTGTCAGAAAGTTGTGGATGAAATTAGTCTCGTCCCAGAAGGAAAAGTATGTACAACGATTCTAGAACTATACAATCAAGAGGCAATGGTAGTAGAACCAGCCGGTGCCCTATCTATTGCCGTTTTAGACGAGTATCGTCAAACCATCAAAGGTAAACGTATAGTTTGTGTCGTGAGTGGAGGGAATAATGACATCACTCGTACAGAAGAAATAAAAGAGCGATCTATGCTTTACGAAGGGAAAAAGCATTATTTCATTGTTCGTTTCCCACAACGAGCTGGAGCGTTACGAGAGTTTCTAGTTGAAGTCCTTGGCACAAAGAACGACATCACACATTTTGAATATATCAAAAAAAATAGTCGCGAAAAAGGACCAGCACTGGTAGGAATTGAAACGCCTTCAAAATTAGCGTACCATGATTTATTATTACGTATGCAAGAACATCAAGTAGATTTTGAACTACTTAATAATAACCCTTCCCTTTTTCAATTACTTATTTGAGTATTAATCAATCCTTTTTTTGTCTAAAATTTTACATAAGTTCTAGTTTAGTGTCGGCTGATTACATTTTGTATCCTCTCTTTATTCCATTGTCAGGTATTATACAATCTCTTCGTTCAAGAAGCTATACATTTACTTTTGTATTTCGGGCTAAAATTATTTTTACGATCATTTTCATTTTTCATATAATACAACTTCACAAACTTCAAAGTCTCCCCAAGACTTTTTAGACACCTTGTTACTTATTTTCTAACAAAGATTAACCGAATCGTTACTTAAAATTTTATGATAATGAAAAAATTTATTTTTTTCTTACTAGGGTTATGCACCTTGGTAAGCAGTGACCTCCGTGCACAAGTATTAATTAATGAATACTCTGCTTCTAATTTAAGAGTCTTTCAAGACAATTACCAAAAAACAGAAGACTGGGTAGAACTACACAATACGAGTGCCAGCTCCGTTAATTTAGAAGGGTGGCGTTTATCCGATAAAGTTAACAAACCTGCTAAGTGGATTATTCCTGCGGGCGTAACAATTCCTGCCAATGGTTTTATCCGTATTTGGTGTTCCGGTAGAGATGAAGTTTCCCTTACCAACTACCATTCAAACTTTAAATTAAGCCAAACCAAAGCGGGAGAAGTTTTAATGCTTTCTCAACCAGATAGTACCGTTGTAGATCAAATTCCTTTAGCGCTTACCTTGATGGAACACTCTCGCTGTCGCGCTACGGATGGTGGCAACGATTGGATGGTTTGTACTAGCCCTACACTTAGTCAATCCAACAATGCAGCACCTAAATACATAGGCTACACCAATACCCCCACCATTAGTCTCGAAGGAGGGTTTTACAATGGTACTCAGACGGTAAGCATTCAAAACAACGAGCCAAATTCAGTCTTACACTACACCCTTGACGGCAGCGCGCCCGTTGTTACTTCTCCTACTTACACTGGTCCTATTTCAATTAGTTCGACGCAAGTCTTGAAAGCAAAATCGTTTAGTAACGACAATAACATTCTGCCTGGGAAAATTGACTTCCAGACCTATTTCATTGATGAGAGTTTTAGCTTAGCTGTTTTTTCTGTAGCAGCGGACGAGATCATAAATTTAGCAAATGGACAAGGAGCGTTATTACCGATTGGCTCGCTCGAGTACTTTAATGAAAACCAAGAGCGCGTAGCTAATTCTTACGGCGAATTGAATCGACATGGACAAGACTCATGGGTGTTAGATCATCGAAGTCTTGATTGGATTTCTAGAGATGAAATGGGATACTCTAGAACGGTAGAAGCCCCGTTATTTAGTTACTCAGAACGTGACGAATACCAACGTTTCATGTTTAGAGCATCCGGCGACGACAACTATCCCGCTATTGATGATGGACAACACGAAGGAAGCACACACGTACGAGATGAATATGTTCACGCGCTTGCCATGGAAGGTAACATGAAATTAGACGTCAGAGCAGTAGAACGAGTTATTGTATTTTTAAATGGTCAATACTGGGGTGTTTACGGCTTGAGAGAGCGACCAGTAGATCACGACTATACTAAAGAATATTACGATCAAGGAAAATTTGATCTTCAGTATTTAAGTACCTGGGGCAACACCGAAGCAGAATACGGTGGACAGCAAGCATTTGATGATTGGGGAACTTTACGTGACTTTATTTTAAACAACGACATGAGCGATCCTGATAACTACCAAAGTGTAAAAGATCAATTGCAATTGGTAAGTTTGATTGATTACATGATCGCAAACCTCAACTCCGTTGCATCCGATTGGCTTAACTACAATACGGGTTGGTGGCGTGGAAGAGATCCAGAGGGGGATCATAAAAAATGGGGTTACATTCTTTGGGACAACGATGCTACTTTTGACTATTACATCAATTACAGTGGGGTTCCAAATATTAACCCTGACGCTGAGCCTTGCGATATTGATGACATTGCTGATTTCATGGATGGGTTTTTCTTTAATACGGATGTCGGACAACACGAAAAAATATTCTTAAAATTACAAGAAGAAAATCCAGACTTCAAACAATTGTATTATTCGCGGCAAGCAGATTTAATGAATACTGTTTATTCCTGCGACAATATGTTGGAGACTTTGGACCGTATGATTGGAGTAATTGCACCCGAGATGCCTCGACAAATCCAACGCTGGGGAGGGACGATGCAAGAATGGGAAGAAAACGTAGCCACCTTACGTGGTTTTATCGAACAGCGTTGTACTTTATTGGATGACGGTATGACGAATTGCTTTGACGTCACCGGACCTTATCCTTTGACCTTACAAGTAGAGCCCGTAGGTGTAGGGGAAATTGATTTAAATACCTTAGAGATTGAAGATTTTCCTTGGACAGGAAATTATTTTGGAAATATGAAAAACTTAATCAAAGCCAAAGCAACCGACGATGATTATAAGTTTTCGCATTGGATTAGTAAATCAGGAAATCCCATTGCACCAGAAATCACCGCTCGGAAAGCAGACATTCTTTTAGCGGGATCAGACACCTTGATTGCAGTATTTATCCCAGTTACTGTTAACACACAAACCGTCACTACTAATTTTGGTTTAAATGTCTTTCCAACGCTAGCCAAAGATTTCATTAATATTAAATACAGCTTAGATCAGTCCCTTCCTGTAAATTTTAGTTTACATAGCGTCTTGGGGAATAAGGTCGTACAACTAACTAGAGAAAGTAATCAACGTACTACGGGTACGCATACTGAAAATTTCGATTTAAGCTCCTTAGATCTTGGTGCGGGCATCTACTTTTTACAAGCCAACTTTGGCACACAACAAGCCTCCGTCAAAGTAGTAATTTTGGAATAATATTTTTTTTATAAAATAAAAAAGCCTGATGAATGCAGCTTACATTCATCAGGCTTTCCTTATTTAGACAGCTCCTTAACGCCTAGAACGTTTCTTTTCTTTTTTGTTTCCAAAAGCAAGATTAAGTCCAAAGCGGAAGTTCGTACTTCTAGTTTTCATGGGACTAAAAATAGGAATAATATTATCCGTCACCCCAAAGATTTGAATGCCAATCAATCGTAAGGTAAAGTTCAAACCAATATTATCAAACGTTTTATTTCGTACAGAGTACATCGCACCAATGCTTAAAATGTCTCCAAAGTCTTTTTGTACATTCAATGCTAAAGCGGGTTGAAATCTTTTTCGAAAAATCTCGCCGTAGGCTAAGGCACCAAGGTGCAAACCATCTATCGGAGAAAATCTCGCACTGAGATAAAAACGACCTGGCAAACTCGTTGCAAAAGAACGCTCCGTTTCCGTGAAATTAAATACTTGTTCCAAAGTATCTACCACCGAACGCAAATCAAAAGAATCATTTTCTATCATAGGACCAACGGCAACACCTTCGAAGCGATGTGTTCCCCGGCTCGTTTGTGTACTGACATTATCCTTCCAAATAATTTGCCCTAAATCAAGGATACTTGCTTTGAAACTAAAGCGTTTCCCCAAGGTAACAACAGCTCCCAAATCAATTGCATAGCCACTATTGTTCGTAAAAAGTGCATTCGAAATATTGTCCGTTCCTCCAAAGAGCTCGATATCTCCATCATCATTAATCGTCAAACCACTACTTTGAAAAACTATATCTGTTTGACCCGTTAATTCGTAGTAATTATCATCGGTATGAAGCGTTGCGGTGGAGCGATCAGTATGCAATGCGCCGACGCCCATTAAGTATTTTAACTTGGTCCCAACACTCAGTATTTCATTAACCTGAAAAGCTAGTCCTATCCCAAATTCTTGGTACGCGAGCACATCAACTTGCGGAGCGATATCAATCGTTTCTCCAATGCGATTCCCGTTTCCTTCAAATAATAAACTTGCTATTCCTTTCGGATAATTGAGGTACGTGCCCATTTTCATTGCGTGCGACAGAGTCAATTGAAAATGATCGTATCGCAAACCAACCGTTAAGCTATGTAACGCAACGTTGGCTTGCAAATAATTTTTCGTTTCGTCCAATGCAGCTAATAAACGGGAGGAACTCAAGCTCAAGCGATTCCCATTTTCAGAAAAAATATCGCTCGGAGAAAACTGAGCATTATAGATGTTTATGTGTGGTGAAACCAGAGCTATGTTCACGCCGTAGTTGCTAAATTTAGCTGGATTCGTTTGTGTAGCTTGAATAATATTATCCATAAAATGTAAACCCAAGTCCTGCTGTGCAGATAATTTAAAAAGACTAATTGAGCTACAAAAAAAGAAGAGTATCAACCGTTTCATAATCTTTGCGTTAAGGTATAGACTTTATGAAGTTGTTTTAAAATCATTCAGAATAAAGTCTATTGATTTATTTTTAAAATAAAAAAGAAAAGGAATCACAGTGCTTACAAATCTTTTGTCACCACTTTCACCCCTAATTGTAAATCCACTCCGTAATCACTGTAGAACTTAACGGCATTTCCAGTAATATTATCCGTTGTAACTCTTGCACTCAGTCTAATTTTTGTGGCCGTTTGGAAATTTTGTAATTGACTTGCCGTTAAATCTATAAAGACTGTACTTTCGGTATCTCCAGTTACGCGACCTTCATTATTCGTTTTCGCCGCTACCAAAAAGTTTTGATAAGGCTGTAATAAAGAATCTTGAACAACGCCATTGTCATCTTCAAAATAAACCTGAATACCTGCATCTACGGGCAAGCCATTTGAGGCAATTAGCTTAAAGGTAGCTTGCTCAACATTTTCTAAAATGGAAGCATCGAAGTCAATGTTCTTTTCGGTAATGAAGTGTCCGTTGGCTCGTACCCACAATGGCAAAGCAACATCTACGTTTACTTTAATGCTACTCGTTGCTTCAATAAAGCCTTTGGTAGTATTACCTGCAGCATTCAGCGTAGCTAGAAATTCGTAGTTTAATGCTTGTGGATTATTAGCAATGACCTCGGCGAGATTAGAGTTGTTTTGATTAAGTACCAGATTAGTTGTTTTGACCGTTCCCATTTCGTTAAGCGTGGGATACTCAAAGTTAAGTCCATCATCAAGTACAGAATGCAGGCGCATTATCCCGCTATTTTGCGTCATCACGTCTAGCGTTTGTGCCGTCAAGCTGACAGGCAAACCAAAACTATTTTCAAAAATCATGCTTACGCTGGGTTCTTCAAAATAGATACTTCCACCAGCAGCATTCGTAAAAAGGTCAATTTTGATTTCGTCTTTTGGCAAATTCAAGGCTTGCTCAGGAAAAGTACCAATGATATAATCATACTCCAAATCCGTAAAGCCAAAATTTACCGCTTCTAAATAGATGCGCTCTCCCGTGCTTATTCTCACCGCATCATATTTTACTACAAATTCATCATCATAAAAATCAAAAATATACGCACTCAAATCTATTGTTCCTGCTTGTTGAATGGACTGCGTTCCAGTATAGCTGACAGGGATTTCAATTGTTAACTCTTTACTATCTTTTTTTAAATTGGGTAGCGTAATCGTTACCATTAGGTCTTCTGTAAAAGCAGATTCAAAGCGATAAGTAAAATTTCCTTCTTTGAGTTTAAACTCATCAATCTGATAATCGAAAGGAAGGTTATCGTAAGGAATGTTCACCACTGTATCTGGAATTGGAAAAGCTAAATTTGGAATTTCTACAATCTCGTCTCCTTGATAAGAAAATACCTCGCCCTGATAAACCAAAGTGATGAATTTATCATTATCTAATGCTACATAACCACCTGTTTCAAAATTATCTAATAAGTCTTCAATATTGAGTTTCGCTTTTAAGATTGGAATGGCAATCGTTTGCGACCAGTCTTCAATCTCTACCTCTTCATAGTTTTTTAGACAAGCAGAGAAGAGCAAGACAAGGGGAAGAAAATACAAAAGTCGTCGGTTTTGCAGCATAATAGCTATTGTTTTAGTTGTAGCATTAATCTTCAGCTTGAGAGCAGATCGTTAGCAGCTACGAATCAAAAAAATGTAGGAAATTGTACCACGTAAGTTGTATGGTAGCGGGAAGAACAGTAGTGATTTTGCAAAAAGAATGCCTAAGTACACGGTAGATTCTAAAAATCTGAAAATTCATCGGAATTGTTTGGCTGAAATTTCGAGCGCTATAAGTATTTCTCTTACGTCATAGCCTCCTATATATAGTTAAGGTCTGCTTTCTACTAAGCTTTCTAAAAAATTCATAGTAAATTGCAGCGCATTAAGGCAGTTGTTTAAAGTATTTACGGAAGTAAACTGATTGGAGTTGTTGCAAATTGAACGCAATTTCCCCGAACGACTTGAACAAAACAACAATAAAAATTTAATCTGTGTTAATTATGAAAAAAAAAATGATCCATCGCTTTTTTTCCTTGGCATTCGTAGCGATAGTGCCCTTTTTAGCGCTCGCGCAAAATCCTACCTCTAATCATGGTAACAAGTTTGAGCAATTAGGAACCTTACTTCCTAGCCCTAATACCTACCGTTCCGTAGATGGTACGCCAGGTCCTGACTATTGGCAACAGAAATGCGACTACGATATCAGTTGTACGCTCAATACCAAGGAACAACGATTAGATGGAGACGAAACAATCACTTACCATAACCAGTCGCCTTCTACCTTAAAATATCTTTGGTTACAACTCGATGAAAACCAACACGATCCCAACGCAGATAATCACCGTTTTGATGCGAGTAATATTCGAAAAACGATGAGCGAAAATGCTTTGGTACAACTAGAAGCTTGGAGAGAACTAGAAAAATTCGGTTGCAAAATTGAAGCAGTTACCCAAACAGACGGTAAGCCTTTGAAATATATCATCAACAAAACGATGATGCGGGTAGATTTACCTAAAGCGCTAAAACCAGGCGAAAAAGTTTCTTTCAAAGTAAAATGGCATTACTACCTGATTGACCGGATCAATACGCCAAGTTGGGGACGAGGTGGTTATGAGTTTTTTGAAAAAGATGGTAACTATCTTTATACAATGGTACAATGGTATCCTCGACTTTGTATTTACAATGATTTTGAAGGATGGCAAAATAAGCAATTTACTGGACGGGGAGAGTTTGCCTTGAGCTTTGGCGACTTTGATGTCAAGATGACTTTAGACGAAGATCACCTTGTTGGCTCTACGGGTACTTGTCAGAATTATAAGGAAATGCTCACGCCCAAACAACTAACTCGTTGGCAAAAGGCACAAGCGGCGAAGACGCCCGTTGAGATTGTGACCTTGGAAGAAGCTAAAAAAATGGAGAAAGCGCCCAAAGCTAAAAAAACAAAAACTTGGCATTATAAAGCAGAAAACGTAAGAGATTTTGCTTGGACTGCGAGCCGAAAATTTGTTTGGGATGCAATGCCACACGTCAATGAAAATGGCAAGCAGGTAATGTGTATGAGTTACTACGGTAAAGAAGCTTACCCTATTTATAACCGATACTCTACCAAAACCGTAGCACATACTTTAAAAACTTACTCTAAGTATTCGATTCCTTATCCTTATCCTGTTGCTATTTCTGTAGAAGCAGCTAACGGCATGGAATATCCTATGATTTGTTTCAATCCTGGACGAGCGGAAGAAGATGGTACTTATACCGAACGTTCTAAGAATTCTGCGATTACAGTAATCATTCACGAAGTAGGACATAATTACTTCCCGATGATTATTAATAGTGACGAACGGCAATGGGCTTGGTTTGATGAAGGGCTTTGTACTTTCGTACAATACTTAGCAGAGCAAGAATTTGACAATAGCTATAAGTCGTGGGTTGGTGCAGATAAGATTACCAGTTACATGAGTATGCCAAAGGATAAATTAGAGCCTATCATGACCAATAGTGAAAACATTGTTAATTATTTTCCAAATGCTTATTTAAAACCGGCAGCGGGTTTAAATATTTTGCGGGAAACGATTATGGGTAGAGAGCTATTTGATTACGCTTTCAAAGAGTATTGCCGCCGTTGGGCTTTCAAACATCCGACGCCAGCAGATTTTTTCCGTACCATGGAAGATGCTAGTGGTGTAGATTTAGATTGGTTTTGGAAAGGTTGGTTCTACGGTATTGAGCCCGTTGATATTGCTTTGGATAGTATAAAATGGTATAAAGTAGATTTGGAAAATAATCCAGAACGTAAGGAAAGAACACGCGATAATGTAAATAGTGCTCCGAAAGATGGTCCAACTTTAACGCAAATCAGAAATCGAGAATCAGGGATGAAGTTTCCGGTAGAAGAAGATAAAGATTTGCAAGATTTTTATACAACCTATAAGCCGTGGGAAACGAGTGATTCTGTCGTTAGTTCTACCACTTATCTATACGACGAGACCTTTACCAAAAAAGAGAAGAAGAAACGCTTTGGTGATAAGAACTATTACCAACTGCACTTTAGCAACAAGGGAGGTTTAGTGATGCCCGTCATTATTGAATGGACTTTTGAGGATGGTACTACCGAAATTGAGCGCATCCCCGTAGAGATTTGGCGGAAAAATGAAACTACTTTCAGCAAAGTATTTGTCAAAAACAAAGATGTTAAAGGTATTGTAATTGATCCTTACAAAGAAACGGCAGATATTGATGAGAGCAATAATAACTGGCCCGTAAAAGAATTGCCCAGTAGATTTCAGGTGTTCAAAAAACACAAACAATCAGATAAAAATATGAATCCAATGCAACGTGCTAAGAAGAAGAAAAAGAAAGTCATTCGACCTTAAAATTGGGCTTTAATAAAAAAATTAACCTGTTATAAAAAGCGGCAATTTCAACGAGTGAAATTGCCGCTTTACTTTTAAAATACTCTTTTTTTTCTTGCTATCCATCGTCCCCAAAATCAATAAACTCTACCTCATCCTCTTCCTCTTCTTCTTTTTTGGGTTTGGGTAATTCTACCGTTTCTTCTTTAGGTTTTCCTTCCAAAACTTCGTCCGAAGCTTCTTCCTCGGGTACTTCTTCATCTCCAAATGGATCGTCCTCAAAACCATCGATATATTCCACTTCATCGTCGTCATCATATTCCTCTTTCGTCGCTATTTTCGGTTTTTCTAAGGTAGCAACAGGGTTTGCCATGCTGCCAAATTCTTTTTTCAGAGCAGCACGAATTTCTTTTTTCAAATGTTCACTCCGCAGAAATTTTTTCTTAACCGTACGGCGATCTTTTTTCATCTTATACTTCGTCAGCGTCCCGTAAATGCGGTAATACAAATTAAACCAACCTTTCTTCTCCGCTTTGATCGGGCGATAATCAGGGTTACTCTTTTTAAGTTTATTCCATAGGACTTGGCCCGCATTGACTTTAATATTATAATCAATATCGTTCTCAAAAGAATGCTCTCCACTAATCGTAAGGTTTAAGGCATTACTTTGAATGAACATTGCAGGAATGTAAAGTCGGCTTTTTCGAATTTCAAAAACATTTTGTAAGTTGACAAACTTGATTCGTTTTAAATCTCGCAGTTTAATGAAGTTAGAAAAGTCGTAGAGCATTTTTAAACCGATGAGTTCTCCATTCATAATACTAATTTCGCCTAATACTTTTAGCTTATCTTCCTCAAAAGTACCCGCTTCGTTCCAAAAGGCATTCAGTGCCAAATTAGCGTGTAGTTTCCCTTTCACGTGTTTATCTTTCAGCACATCTTGTCCAAAGTTTTCAGTCTGTCGAAAAAACTCCTTAACATCAATACCATCGCAAGCCAATTTTGCTTTTAAGTAAGGTCGATCTTTAAAAAACATTTTACCATCCAAGTCAAATTCACCATCCATTGCAATGGTTTTTCCTTTAATGATCAATTCATTATTATCAAATTTTAAATTTCCATTAAAATCAGAGCCTTCAATTTTATTGTAATTAAACTCGTCGATGCGAGCTTTGAAATTTCCTTTTAAGAATTTTGTGATGCGTTCTCTTTTCTGCGTTTTGGCAACTTTTGCTTCGATTGATCCCGCTTTGCGGCGTTGACCATTAACCACCGTTTCGGGTGCTTCCGAAAGAGCAAGTAACCGATCAATATCCATTGTAGGCGCGTGTAACTGAGCGTCAAATTTAAGCTCGGCAGATTTAGAATTGAGGGAATCTGCAAATAAAACCGGCAAGACATTCAAAAATTTACCATCCAAAATAATTTCACTCCCCGCGCCTTCTATTTCGATGTTATTAACAATTACACTATTATTTAACAACTTTAAAACGCCCCGATCAATAACGACTTCCTCTCCATTAATAGTTAGCCCAGCATCATCAAATTCAATGGCACCCGAAGATTTAACTCTACTGATTCTGCTGGTACTCAACATATCTTCGTAACGACCTTTCAATCGTAAGTTTTTAATTTCTACTTCTCCGTCACCATCGGTAATCGTTTCTTTTTCCAATAGCCCATAAACGGCGTCCATAGGAATAACACCATCCAAACCAAACTCAATAAATGGTCGATCTAAATTACTTACTTTCAACTTAGATCGTAATAGTTCTCGGTTGAAATAAGCTTTGAAATCGGAGATTTCAAAAACCGTTGTTTTATTAGAGCGAGATTTTCCGTTGGTATATTTTGCCGTAAAAGTTACATCTTTTAAAGATTGCCCCAATCGTTTACTGGAAACCTTCCCATTATCTAAACCAAAATTAGCAACGATCGAAGGCGTCTCTTTATCGTTTAAGCGTCCCTGTACTTTCGTAGAAAACAAGAAAGTGCCTTTACTTTTAAAATCACTAAAATATTTAAGTTGTTCCTCCGGCAAAAGTTGGATGACAGACTCTAGGTTACAATCTTTCCCCGTAATGATCAAATCAAAATCAGTGTTCTTTCCCGTTTGCTCGATCAATCCATTAATGGTAAATACATTGCCCTGCACCGCGAGATCCACTTCCTTAAAAACGTAGCGACCTTTTTCTAAGTCAACATCTAGCTTAGCATCGTATACCAAATCCTTACCGACTAAGTAACGACTATCTTCTACCTCCATGAAATTGGACTTAATTTCCGCAAAGCTAGTAAGTGAAAAACGGTTACTCGAAAATTGCCCGGAGATTACTGCTTCGTTAAGTTGCATTTTCAGCTCTTGCTTTGCACGTTCATCCACGTAAATCAATTCAACGTCTTCTAGTCTAGCTTCTTCAAAAGATAAAGTAAATTCATCTTCCTCCGTTGATGCTGTTGATTCCTCTGCTTCTTTTTCTGTGCTTTGCTTAAGAATATCGTAATTCGTTCGCCCCTTTTTGTCTACCGCAATGAAAAGTGCCCCATTTTGCACCACTACCGACTTGACTTCGATGTTGGAAGCAAATAAGTTAAAAAGACTAAATTGGAAGGACAATTCCTCAGATTCGAGTAGTGTTCCTTTTTGGGTATCCGAAAGCACTACTTTTTCTAAATTAGCAGAAGCAAGTGGAAAATTGGCGAGGAGGGAGAGGTTAAACTCTTCTACGGAGAGTTCTGCCTCTAAGTTATGATTGATTTCTTGAATGAGTTTCTCTCCGATTTCTTTTTCAAAAAAAGCAGCAACAAGCACTAGTGTCAGTATCACAACACTAATTAAGATTCCAAATCCTAATAGAATTTTACGAAGTATTCCACTAGAAGCACCCTTTTTAGGCGCTTTTTCTTCCTTTTCTGCCATTGTTATTTGATCCATACATCATATGATACGTAAAAATAATATAAAAGTTAAAAATTAGAACGCATAAAAAGATTACGATATTTTAAATTTTTCTTAAAAAAGACTTGTATCTTTAAATAAGGAATATTATCTTTGCAGTCGCTTAATAAGTAAAGCGATTTTTAGTTTGATACAAGGGTGATTAGCTCAGTTGGTTCAGAGCACCTGGTTTACACCCAGGGGGTCGGGAGTTCGAGTCTCTCATCGCCCACCAAAAAAGACCTGCTACAATTGTAGTAAGGTCTTTTTTTATTTGAAGTCATTTTGGGAGTTTTAAATCACTTTCATGCAAAAAGCCTTCCTCGGTGAATCGAGGAAGGCTTTTTAGTGCCCGATATCGAACGATCTTTATTTAGAGACCTTGATAGAGCATCCTACCGCTTTAGTGAAAGAGGGTTCAGGGTTCTTACCTGCTTGCAAAGCTTTGATCGCATCGACCAAGTACGTTTCTTCCACTTTATCCGCTGCTTTTGGATTGTCATCAATGGCACCGATATACTTTACTGTGCGTGATTTATCCAATAAAAAGACGTGTGGCGTTCTGGTTGCACCGAATTTTGGGAATACTTTCTGACCTTCGTCAAATAAATAAGCAAAATTGAAAGCTTTCTCTTTTGCTCTTACTCTCATATCTTCAAAAGAATCACCTGGTTGAACAGCAGGATCATTTGGATTAATCGCAATTACTGGATACCCTTGTGGGCCGTAAGTTTTTTGTAACTCAATAATTCGATCTTCATACATCACAGAATAAGGGCAGTGGTTACAAGTAAATACGACAATGTATCCTTTAGCTTCTTTATAATCCGCCAAGGAAACCATTTTGCCATCAACATTTTTCAAAGAAAAGTCTTCTGCAACGTCACCAACGTGGTAACCGTTGTGAATATATACCGCAGAGATCATAGAACAAGCGACTACGAATAAGCCTAGTAAAAGCGTGAATTTTTTCATTACTGATTTAATATTAGTTATTAAAAAATGGGTTGATAATTTCTTCTAATTCTTTGACACTATGAAATTCTTTTTCATAAAATGCGCGTTTTTCTCCTTTGTACACTAAAGTAATTGGAATTGCTCCAGACCATTCCGGCGATACTCGATCAATCCATTTATTAGCTTGTTGATCATCCAACAGCACTACTTCCGACTGTATTTTGCGATCCTTCACAAAAGGAATGACTTTTTTATCCAATTGCTCCGCAAAATCTAAACTCACCAGTATCATTTTGAATTTTTTACCTGCATAGGCGGTCGCAGCCTTTTCAAAATAAGGCAATTCCTTGACACAAGGTGCACACCAAGTTGCCCAAAAATTAATGAGATAAGTTGTATCGTTATCGTACTTTAGAATAGCCGCTTCCATTTCATCGAAACTGTTATACACCTTTATTGGAGTAGATTGTCCGCTACTGGTGTAGAAAAAAAAGCAAGCTAAAAAGGAGAATAATAAGTTTTTCATATTTTTTATGCTATCCAAGTTAAACCGCAAGATGCTAAAAAGGTTCAAAGACAAAGTTTCTTAAACGTTGGTTTAACAATTAATTAACCATCTGTAGAGCAAAAAACACAGCCAATAAAAAACGCTAATCATTCAAATAGAACGATTAGCGTTACAATAAACTCAAAAATTATATCTCATGAAAACCAATTGCTATTCACTAACAATCGTTAATTACTTACGCTTTGACGAATCGTCAAAGTACTTTTTCTTAAACCCTCTCCGCTAGTTATAAGAAATAGGCGTTGCCAATTCGAAAGCTTCATTGTGAAAAGCCAAACTATCTACGCGCGGTACCATGTACTCGCTCAAGGGTAGCATCGAAATGCTTTCCATAACCTCAAACTCAGACTTTCCTACAAAAATCGCCCATATTTTAGAATAATCGGCAGCGAGAGAGTAGCTCTTGATCTTACCTGACGTCAAGAGTCGATTTACAGCCATCCGGTGTTCGGGCACTAGACTTAATAACTCTGGCGTCAAGGGTACTGGTAGTTCAAATTCTACCATAAAATAATGCTTGATCATGTCTCTTTATTTTAGGAAATAGCTCTTTTACTTACCCGAACTATTTCATTCTTTTTAAACAACTCCTAAATAATTCTTGGATTCAAACTGACTTAAAAGTTAAAATTAATCTCCACGAATTACTTACTACAGATCAACAAGCATTCCATGCCCAAAAACACGTCAAAGTGACTGATTTTGTGTTTTTAATTTGCCAAAAGGGCATTTTCCTCATCAAACAACTGACAGAATTACAGCTTCTTAATCGTATCGTTCTGGGTCGAGCAAGTCAATCGCGCAAGAAGTTGGTTGACCGAGCAAGCTTTCAGCAATGAGTTTGCCGGTTGCAGGACCTAAGGTAAGACCGAGCATAGCGTGTCCTGCGGCAATGGATAAATTGGTATAACGTTGAGCCCTACCAACGAAAGGTAAGCCATCGGGAGAGCAAGGTCGTAAGCCCTTCCATATTTTTAGATCTTCGTAGCGCTGTCCCGCAAAGTCGGGTAAATAGGCGGGAATAGATTTAATAATTCCCTTTACTCTTCGCGGGTTAATACTTAAGTCTAAGCCCGCAATTTCCATTGTTCCCGCAAATCGCAATTGTTCTTCCATGGGAGTCACTGCAATTTTTGCTTCCATTAAAATAGCGGGGGTATTCAACTTAGCCATTGGTTTTGCTAAGGTAAAACTATAGCCTTTTCCTGCCTGAATTGGAATTTTGAGCTGTAATTTTTTAGCAAGGATTGGAGACCAAGAGCCCGTCGCTAAGATATATTCATCAGCAGTGAAATCGCCTTGGTCGGTAATGATTTTTTGGATTTTATTCCCTTTGAGTTCAAGCTGTTTTACCGTAGTTCGAGGAAGGATATTCGTCCCGTTTTCTATCAAATTAGCCTTGAGCGCTTTTAAAAATAAAGCAGGGGATAAATGTGCATCTCCGGGATAATGCACTGCACCGAGGATATCTAAATTAATATTGGGTTCCAATTCTTTGACCGCTGCGAGGGATAAAGTATTGGCTTCGATACCTAATTTGCCTGCCATGCGAGCATTGTGCGCTTCCTCTTCTCCTGCTTTGTCCGTTTTGTACATCATTAAAATACCGCGTTCTTCAAAGGCAAACTGAAAAGCTGCTTGCTCGGCAAACTCCTTAAATAATTGCTTACTTAACAAACTTACATCTCTCAAAACTGGTGCGGCTCGTTCAACGCGTTGTGGAGAAGCAGCACGGTAAAATTTCCAAGCCCAAGAAAACAGGTCAAGATCAAAACGAGGTTTAATGTAAAAAGGACTCTCCGGATTAAACATCCACATCATTCCTTTTTGAATCATTCCTGGCGCTGCCAAGGGTACAAAATGACTTGGAGTAACCATCCCCGCATTACCATAAGAACAGCCATCTTCCATCGTTCCTTGATCAATTATAGTTACTTGACAGCCCGCTTCTTGCAAATAGTACGCACAAGAAAGTCCAATGACACCGCCACCGATCACCACCACATCCTTCTTTTTCATAATCTCTATTTGTATTAGACTTAAAAATTAAATCACTTGAAAACCAAAGGCATAAGGATCTTCCTCGTCAATCAAAATCGTGTTATATCCAGTGACGCGTGCCCAACCTTCAATACTTGGTACAATCGCCTCGTAATCTCCAACCGTAGTGAGTTCTTCAATCGTACCAGTAAATTGACTTCCAATGATGCTTTCATGAATAAAGGGAGTTCCTTGCTTTAGTTTCCCTTTGGCAAACCATTGCGCCATCCGCGCTGAAGTTCCTGTTCCACAGGGAGAACGATCAATAGCTTTATCGCCATAAAAAACAGCATTTCTAGCGGTAGCTTTTTCATGAATGGGTTTACCAGCCCATAGCAAATGACTAAGTCCTGCAATCGTCGGATTTTCGGGATGGATAAATTCATAGGCTTCGTTAATTTTTTGACGAAGAATCGGACTCCAACGAATTAAGTCGTTTGCAGTGTAGTCTTGAATCCCAGAGAAATTAGGTTGTTCCTCTACGATGGCATAATAGTTACCACCGTAAGCAACATCAATTGTCAGCATGCCTAAGTCGGGACATTCGATTTTAAGACCTTCCGCTGCCAAATAAGCAGGGATGTTTTTTAATTTGACTGAAGTAACTTTTCCTGCTGTTTCTTGGTAGCTGACCAAAACCAAGCCTGCAGGCGTTTCCAAGCGTAATTCACCCGGTACTTTAGGACTTACCAAACCTTCTTCAATTGCTACGGTCACCGTTCCAATGGTACCATGACCACACATGGGGAGACAACCGCTAGTTTCAATAAATAAAATGCCAACATCGTTGGCTTCGTCGGTAGGAGGATAAAGCATACTTCCAGACATCATATCATGTCCTCGTGGTTCAAACATTAATCCTTTACGAATCCAATCAAATTCTTTTAGGAAGTGTTGACGCTTTTCACTCATGGTCTTTCCTTCCAACGTCGGAATACCTTTGACAACCACACGCACCGGATTACCACAAGTATGTGCATCGATACAAGAAAAAGAATGTTTCATTGAAGTATAAATTTAAGTTTTGTCCAAGTACTTATTTCAAGTTATTTAATGACAACATTCCCATTTTTAAGTTTACGATCACTAACAATTTGATAAAAATAAACTCCTGCCGCTAGTGTACTTACGTCAAGGTCAACGTTACGGATAACTCGATGATGACGGATTAATTTTCCAGTTGCATCAAATAAACTAAAGTCAAAGGCAGTATCTAAGTTTGACTTGATTTGCAAAATGTGCTCTTTCGCTACCGGATTAGGAAACACCACAAAATCTTCCGCTAAGGCATTGATGGTAACCGGAGCTATTTCAGAATAACTTACCGTGCCATCAAGTGCTACCATCTTCAATCGATAATACGACGTACCTTGGTAGGGTTGGCGATCTTCCCAGTTATAATTTTTAGTGCTTATTGAATTTCCTTGAACAGTTCTACGATGTAAACTTTCAAAAACTTGCCCAGTACGACTACGTTCTAATTCGAAGTAATCATGATCTTTTTCACTTGCTGTTTGCCAACGCAAATCAACTGTTTCTGATGCAGTGAGTCGAGCCGTAAACGCTAGTAATTCGACGGGTAAAGAAAGGTTAGTCAAACTAGTAACTACAAATTGGCTAAAACTATTAATGCCATTGTTAGTGGTAAAACTTACTGCGCCGTCTGCACCTGCCGTTGCCACATCTCCTTGATCAATATAATTTCCCCAAGTACTTCCATCCTCGTTGGAACTTCGTTTGTACAAAGCAAAACCTGCTGGTTCGATTGCATCGTTAGGATTGACGTAACCAATCGCTGAGAAATGAATTCCATCGAGCGGAGAAAAAGTTTTATTACTTCCATAGTTATTAATGACCCAATAACTACGACTTAGATTATTATTATCAGGACTTGCATCGGGTGCAAGATTAATTCTAGTGACAAAAACTTCGCCGTTAGGATAAGTTCCAACTGCCGGAAAGTCTAATTGTAATCCAGTAGTTCCAAAACTTTTAGTACCACCACTCATTACGTTTTCAGCAGCACTTACACCGCCACCTACGGGAGCCGTAGAACTCGTTCTGCCCGCTGCCCCAGTCATCGTAGCGTGACGAACACCAACTCTATCCGTTACCAATCCATTCCCTCGGTTAAATTGATAATAGGCTAAAAGATTAGGATCATCTTCAGCTTTTTTAGTCAGGTGTCGCGTTGCTCGGATTTCCGTTTGACTTAACGTTTTATCCCAAATACAAACTTCATCGATCATTCCATCAAAATTTCGACTTCCCCAACCTTGGTAACTTCCTACTAGCGTATTTACACTAAAATCAATTACCCCCGGAGTAACATTATGGGTGCTACCAACACCATCTAAATATACCGTAATCGAACTGCTATTTACAACCAAGGCAACGTGTGACCATTTATCACTAGGAACCGTTAAACCACTATCCCACCACCATTGACCACCCGGCCAATGGTAAGCTAGTACGTTATTTGGTCCCAGATTTAAGCCCGCTGCGGAACCACTTTCCGTCATAATAATTCCAGTATAGTCCGCTTGTATTCCATTGGGTTTAATCCAAGCTGAAAAACTCACTTCATTTGTAGACATTCCTAAGTCTGGTATTGTCAAATAATCACCTGCGCTAGACAATTGCAGCGCATTACCTGGAATCGTATCTGCTTCACATTCTCCCGTAATACTAATAAAATTTGTCAAGGTTTGAGAATCACTTCCATAAGTATCCGTAACGGTCAGACTAACGTCGTAACTTCCCGGATTCGAGTAGGTAACTTGAGGATTTCTGAGCGTAGAAGAGCTTGGTGTTCCTCCTGGAAACTGCCATTGCCAGCTTGCACTACTTTCGTTTAATGCAGAATGATCAGTATACTGAATAAGGTCGCGGGTACAAAAAGAAGTTAGTTTATCTGCTGCAATTTGAGCAGAAGGTGCCGTGTTTTCATAGAAGTCACATTCGTAGACTCCACGACTAGTTCCATTTCTGATTTTACCTTCTCGGTAATAAGGTACGAGTTGGGTAGAGGTCGTATTCAACGGTAAGTTATTATTAAACAATTCCCAGTTGGACATAGTATTATTACGATAATATACTGCACGACGAGTTGCTAAATACACGCCACCGTTACTACCTCTTTGATGCTCTAAATTCGTAATATATTCGCCGTCTAAATCAGCCGTAGTAATATTGGTCCAACTATTTCCACCATCCGTAGATTTGTATATTTTATTTCCATCACTAGCGCCATAATAAGTACTTTGATGTACCCGCGCTGCCCACAGAACATCTTCATTTTCGCTACTCACCGTAATATCGTAAGCCACCCAGCTACCAGAACTCAGAGGAGTAATTTCCGTCCAATTCATGCCACCATCTTTAGAGCGCCACATTTTTTTATCATTGCCCCAGTAACTTCCCCAAGTAGCGGCGTAAATCCTATTTGGATCAGACCAAGCAACTTCTATAGAAGTAATCTTATCCGAAAAACTATACAGCAGGTCAAAACTCGCACCATCATCTTCCGTTTTCCACAAGTCCTGATCCACTCCAGAATAGATAATATTGTAACACCGAGGATCGAATTCCAACTGACTTGATTCTCCAATAATGTAAGACGCATTTGGTTTTTTATCGAAGCCATAGGTTGTAATTGCTGTAGTACGATCCCCCGGCAACATTTTCTTATTATAGTCACTGTACACAATTCGCTCTTTTCCAAAATTGGCAAAACCACGAATATTATCACCGCCATCTGTACTCAACCAACCATTCAAATAAACATCATTGTCCTTGAGTAAAGTTCCGTTGTGATAAGTTCCGCCTAGCATAACTTCCCCATCCCAAAAACCAGTACCAAATCCCCAAAAATCCGTGCCTTGTATCCCGTACATTTTACGATCGATATTAGTGCCATTATTTGTAGAAAAAAATAATCCACCGTCGCAAGCGATCCAAAGTTCATTACCATATACTTTGATGTCATGAATATCTGCGTGGACGTAGTTTGCTTTATACGAATGGCTCCATTTCGCAGGACAAGTAAAACTTACACCGGCATCGCCAGAGTACCAGAGGTTGACACCCGCTACATAAATAGAATCTGCATCCGTAGCGGAAACGCCCAAAGCTAAGTCATAATAATATTGCCCACCATCGTCCGCTCCAACGTCAGACCAACCCATTAAATTGGGATTCGTGGTTTCATCGGGTATTCCCGCGGGTTGTGGTCCGCAACAAGTTCTAGTCCAGGACTCTCCTGCATCGTTGCTCCGATAAATTCCATACAAGCCACTTCCTCCGTTTGCGGCACCCGTTGCCAGCGCATAGACTCTATTGGGATCTGCAGGAGAAACTGCTATTTCTGTACGTTTTTGTTCTTCGTTCGTCGCCGTGGGATTTGGCCAGCCAGTTGAGCGGATCGTAAAACTCATTCCTGCATCCGTGGATTTATAAAATTCCGTTCGGTCAGCAACTTGCTTAATCGCGTACACAATAAGTGGATTTGTAGGATGGTATTCTATCTCTTGAAAAGAACCAGATAAGATGCTCGTCCAGTTAGCACCTGCATCTGTGGAACGATACAAACCATGATTAGAAGAAAGCATTAAGATATTGTGATTGGTAGGATCACTGACGATATCTTTCACATTATGGCTTAGGGCGGTAAAGGCAGCATTGCCAATAACGCTCCAAGTTGTTCCTCCATCCGTTGTTTTGTATAAATTGCCCGCACCTTCGAAGTAAACGATTTTGTCGTCAGTGTAATCAATTTCTAAAGATAGCACCGAACTGATGATTAAATCTTTTGTGAGCAACGTCCAGTTTTCTCCTTTGTCAGTCGACTTCCAAACTCCAGCCGTTGCCGTTCCTGCATAAAGGATATCGGTATCCGTGGTAGCTCTTTCTACCGTGTAAACATGGGCAGCACCCGCTGCGTAACTTACGCTTTGTGCTTCTTTATCAAAATCATAAGGTCCCAAACTCTGCCACTGTGAGTTTGGTCCTCGTAGTTCCCGTACCGTTTTTGATCGTTCCGTGAATTTTGCTTCATTCTCAATAACCCGCGATCGAGAAATTTCCTTAGGATTGGTAGCTAGTCCATTAATATCTCGACTGAGACTTCTTAGCCAACGCTTATAATATTGAGTATGACCGTTTTTTACAAAATTGTGCGTACGATAATAGCTTTCATAAGCATCAATTACCTTTTCTACATTCGCTTCTTTTTGATACATGAGTTGTACCCAATTCGGTAGGTCGGCAGCATCTCGCTGATAAGCATTTTCTAATTGTTGTGCATTGACCAATAAGCCAAAGCAAGCAAGCAATAAAGTAGTGAGCATTCGGATTTTCATAAATTTGTGTTTATAGATTTTTAGCAAAACCTTGGTTCAAGATTTCACAACAGCATCTTTTGCGGGTAAGGGGCGAGACAAGCTTGCAGAAGATTGAATCTCTTGTTTGCTTGTTAGGTTTTAATTAGAAAATTTTAGTCTGGCTAAACTATTCTAAAATAAAGCTATTGGAAATACTCTGACAATCAAGTTAAGGATTAATCAAGATATTTCAACAAAAAAATAGCTGCTTTGACAAATTCTATATATTTATTATACCCGAAGAAGAGATTAACATTTCTTCTTCGGGATTTTTCGGTTAGTTTTTAATTCAATGGGTTCCATTTGAATATCGACCAATAATGTGGCTTAGCCTTTCGTCAATTCACCGTCAATCGTTCTCCAAATACCTAAGAGATTTTCGTCTTTCAACGCTGGAGATAATAATGCAGTCGGCCAATTTTGAAAAGCAATCGGTCTAGCGAATCTTCGAATGGCGCCCGTTCCAACCGAAGTATAACGACTGTCCGTCGTAGCAGGAAATGGTCCGCCGTGATGCATCGCATGACAAACTTCCACGCCCGTTGGTACGTTATTAAAGATCAAGCGACCAACTTTATCTTGCAAAGTGCTAATCAGTTTTTCTTGGGTAGACAACTCCGTAGAGGTTCCCATTATCGTTGCGGTCAATTGGCCTTCTAAGCCTTCGACGACCGACTGTATTTCATCCGCATTTTCACAGGAAACGATTAAACTAAAAGGACCAAATACTTCATCCATCAAAGCGGGATTTGCCATAAAATCTTTGGCCGTAACACTCGCAACTGTAGCCGACCCCGAAGTGGTTTCTACGGTATGTTCGGTTTCCGCTTCCAACTGAACACTAGCAACCGCTAGGGTTTTCGCTCGGGAAGTTTTATAATTTTCACAAACATTGGCATTAAGCATCGTTCCTGGGGGAATTTGCTTAATTGCGGCAGACAATGCTTTTTTGAAAGCAGCTAACTCGGGACCTTGCTGCGCAATTAATAAACCTGGATTAGTACAAAATTGTCCTACGCCAAGGGTAATCGAATGTGCGATTTGTTTAGCGAGTTCCGTTGCTTCGTTAGCTAATTTTTCTTTTAATAAAACGACGGGGTTAATACTTCCCATCTCAGCAAAAACAGGAATAGGAACGGCTCGTTTAGCACAAGTATCAAACAAGGCTTTTCCCGCACGGTACGATCCAGTAAAAGCAATCGCTTTACACAAAGGATGCTGCGCCAAATGTTGCCCTAATTCTGGTCCAGTACCATTCAAAGAAGAAAATACACCATTAGGCATTCCCGTTTTTTGGGCGGCTTTTTGGATGGCTAATGCAACTAAAGTATTCGTTCCTAAGTGCGCCTCGTGTGCTTTGATCACTACTGGATTTCCAGCCGCCAAAGCAGCTGCCGTATCTCCTCCTGCCGTCGAAAAGGCTAAAGGGAAATTACTCGCGGTAAAGACGACTACGGGACCGATGGGCATCAACATTTTTCGGATGTCGGGCTTGGGTTGCGGCGTACGAGTTGGATCACCACGATCAATAAAAGCTTCCACCCAAGATCCTTCTTCTAGCACTTTGGCAAAAAGACGAAGTTGGTTTACCGTTCGACCACGTTCTCCTTTTATTCTGCCTTCCGGCAAACCAGATTCTAGCATAGCACGCTCGACCAAGGTATTGTCTAAAGCTAAGATTTCGTCAGCGATGGCATTTAAAAATTTAGCTTTATCTTTCCCAGAAGTGTTTTTATACGTTTGAAAAGCCTCCGTTGCTTTTTGCATGGCTTCGTCAATTTCCGCTTCACTGGCTACGTGAAAAACACCATCTAATATTTCTAAGGTCGCGGCATCAAAAGATTGCATTATTTTTTGTGCGATGCCTGAAAGTTTAAAACCGATTAGATTACGTCCGTCCATGCTATTTATTTGTTTGGCTTAATAGTTTTCATTCTTAAGCGTTAAGTTAAATTTTATTTGAAACAATTTTATAAATTATCAAAAGCAGACAAGTCTGGTCGACTTGCTAAACTTCTAGTAATAATTTCTTGTACCTGTGCTCTTTCTGTTCCGATCAAAGGTAAGCGAGGAGCGCGCACGGTTTCTGTTCCGAGTCCTACGGCAACTTCTGCGAGTTTGATATTCTGTACCAATTTAGGGTGAATATCTAATTCCAGCAAAGGCATAAACCAACGATAAATCGAAAGTGCTTCTTCAATTCTTCCTGCCTTCACTAATTTATAAATAACGACCGTCTCCCGAGGAAAAGCATTTACTAAACCTGCGACCCAACCATCTGCTCCGGCAACTAAACACTCCAGTGCAATGGTATCGACACCACAGAGAATCTTGATACGATCTCCAAAAGCATTTCGCATCCGCGTGATATTAGTTAAATCTCGCGTAGACTCTTTCACCGCTTGAATATTTTCACAAGTTAACAAAGACTCAAACATTTCGACGGTTACTTTTATTTTATAGTCTACCGGATTATTGTAAATCATAATCGGTAAAGTCGTTTCCGTAGCAATCGTTTTAAAATAACTAACGACTTCTCGATCATCTGCTTTGTATTTTAACGGTGGTAACAACATCAATCCTGCTGCACCTTCCGCTTCGTATTGTTGTGCCAACTGAACAGCTGCTTTAGTTTGTTGCTCAGCAATATTCATTAGCACTGGTACCCGTCCATTGCTCAAACGAATCGTTTCTTTCAATAAAACGCTCTTCTCTACATGGTCTAACGTACTCGCTTCCCCCAACGATCCACCAAGCACGATCGCATCCACACCAGCCATGATCTGTGCTTCTATATTAACGGCGAAAGCTGGTAAATCTAGTTCATCCGTTTCGGTGAACTTCGTCGTTACTGCGGGATAGATACCTTCCCAAGATAGTTTCATAATACTAGATTTAGCTACTTTGATTTTAAAAAAATGTGCTTTGACAAAGATATTAGAAAATTAGCCGCTATACTCTGACGATTTTATCATAAAATGATACTATTTTATCAAAAATCGTTTCATTTTACTGAAAAACGTTATTATAGTATTGGATTTTAAAAAAAATAATTTTTCATGAAAGCACTCGCATTTAAAATACCTAAGACGACGCAAGCCTCTTTTCGGGTGCAAGTTGATGAATTACCTTACTTCTACGATCGGCTACATCATCATCCTGAGCTACAAATCAGCCTAATTCTACGGGGACATGGCACACAGTTTATTGGTCATCGAGTACGATCTTTTCAGGCGGGTGAGCTTTTTGTCATTGCGGCAAATATGCCACACGTTTTAAAGTCTGATCCTATTTTTTATGAAAAAGAAGAAGAAAATGTCGCCGCGATCTCGATTTTTTTTAATGAATTTTCTTTTGGTCAAGCCTTTTTTGACTTACCAGAAATGCAACATATTGCGAGTTGGATGCGGAAACTCCAAACCGCGATAAAAGTATCCGGTCCAGTAAAAGAACAAATAGGAGACTTGCTCAAGGCGATGGTTAGTCAAAATGAGTTTCAACGATTTTTGCAATTGCTGAATATCTTAGATTTATTGGCTCATGCCAAAACGCAAACTATTATTGCACAACCAACCTTTGCTCGGGAAGACAAGACGGTTGATCGGCAAGAGTTCAACCTTGTTTTTCAGTATTTGATGGATAATTATCACCGCAGTATTAGCTTACAAGAAGTTGCTGCGTTGTTGAATAAGAGTAGTGCTTCGTTTTGTCGGTACTTTAAACTTCATACCCAAAAAACCTTCGTCCAGTTTTTGAACGAGATCCGGATTGGAGTAGCTTGTCAGAAATTACAAGAAAGGAATCAATCGATTTCGGAAATTTGTTATCAGTGTGGATTTAGTAATTTATCAAATTTTAATCGTCAATTTAAAAAAATCATGCAGCTTTCGCCTTCACAATATTTAAACAAACGGGGCTTATGAGCCTATTAGTCCTTGGAAGATTTCCGTTTTGAGCGACGACTTTTTTTATCTCGCCTTGCATTTTTACGTCGAAAAAGAGATCCGAGGAACCAAACAATTCCACCGACAAAGCCCAAGATAAAACCAATCAGTAATAACAGTGTACCCGTTCCGGTAACATTAGCAAAGTATAAAATAGCGCCCGTTGTCAATAAACCTAAACCCGCAAAAATCATATACATTCCTGCCTTTTCACCTTTGCTTAGTTTTTTCCCTTTCCGCAACTTGGCTCTCATCCTTTTTAGGCGCTTCCGATAATTCCGTTTTTTCTTTTTACTTAATTTCTTTTGTGGAGCAGTCGGAGCAACTACTTCCTTCGGCGCAAAATCTCGATTGGGTAACGCTTCTAGTGGCGTAGCAATACTAAGCAAGATAAGCATTGTCCATAAGTAAAGATAGATTCCGTTTTTCATTTTTCGGTTTTTAGCGCTTGAGTTTGAATTCATAAAGATAACAAACAGTTCCTTTCTCTTCTAATTTTACAATTTGCTTGCCATATTGATCAAATTGTCGAGCGTACAAAGTCGAGTCGTCTCCTTGTGGTGTTTTTCGATAGTGCGCCAACAAAAGCCAAACCCGTTGGGTTGCTGTAGGCAAACGGGTGAGATCTGCTTGCCAGTTTTCAAAAGGGGAAGTCCCTTCAAAGATGCGCAAGTTTTCTAAACCGTATCTTTCTTTATAATAAGTAAACTGCGGCGCCGTGTAAGGATAAAGATAAAATAGATCTTCTGCTTTTTTGTGCTTAGCTACGTAAGCAAGTAAAGGTTTGATTTCCTCTACTTCTCCCGGAGTTGCAAGTTTGTGAATGGTATCTAATACACCTTGGAGTAAAATTGCAGCGACGAGTAACGCTCCAAAATATTTACCAAAACGAATCTTTCGAGAACAGATTTGATGGAACCACGTTAGCGATTTTACCAAAAATAAAACTAGACCTGGCATCGCAAAAAGTAGCAACCTAGGAATCGTAGAATATTGATGTAGGGCAGAAGCTGCGAACGCTAATCCAAGCGGAAACAATAACAAAACTAACCAAATTTTCCGCTGCCGAAAAGCGACAAAAAGACCAATTAGTCCAACGCTCCCCGCCAAGTATTTGAAAAAGATACCTGCTGGATTTCTAAATAAACTAAACCATGCATTTGCATACCATTCCCAACTCGTTTTCGCAAAAATATTGAGTGGCATAAAGTAAGTCGTATGGAAATCCTGAAGATCATTATTAGCAATGGAAGGTTTGAGGAATCCGAAAAAATAAACGAGAAAACTAACTGCCCAACAACTTCCGATTAATAGCAACCATTTTGCTACCGCACTATTTTTTTCTTGATAGACTTGGAGACTTAAGGCTAAAAAGCTGGCTGCTAATACAAAGACAACAGGCTGCGAGAACCAAATAAGTAAAACGCCCAAGCAGATGTGTCGCCACAAGTAACGTGATGATTTATCTTCAAACAACTGCACCGTGCTCCTCAATACTAAAATTGCTGCTAAAACATCCGTGCTGTATTGCTTAACCTCTGTACTGTAATAAATATGTGGTTGGCAAAAAACGAAAAATGCGAGTGCTACTAGGGCAAAATTGGCAGATAGCAATTTCTGACTTAGTCGATAAAATAAAAACAAGGAGAGTAACGCGGCTAGCAATGGCCACAGCCGCAAGACGTATTCACTGGTTCCTAATGCAACGACGACAATTTTTTGTAAAAACAAAAACCCAACTGGCGCGGCTTGATTATTGGGTAGGACACCCGTTAATTCTACGAAAGAAAGATCAATAATATTATTAGTCAATAACGCTTCGTCAAACCATAGCGACCGATTATAAAAGTAGGCTCGGAGACGCACAATCATTCCCAGCAATAACAATCCGTAAAAGTAGTAAGGTTGATACTTTTTCATCGGCAGCAAAGGTAAGTGCTTTTCTTTTAATGGCAGTACTTACTGCTAGTAATCCGAGACAATTGCTGCGTACTAATACTTGATTCGAACGAGTTTTAACTGGTTGTGATGCTCACTCGGCACCAGTAATTCGTCCGATCCTGTTTGGAGCGATTCTTTGAAACGCAATTGCAGTTTTTGGTTGTCCGTACTCAGCACACTATTCCGATCCATTTCACCGAGTGCATTGATAATATATTCACTCACTGTGCTTTCATATTTGATACTATCGTTGAATAGAAAGCGTAAGTTTGTAGGTGTTTTCAATAAAAAGTAAGAAGAGAACACGCCATCATCATCCTGCGAAAACTGCCGTTTATGTAAAATATTTTTCCAGTGTGTCTGTCCATCAGGATGAATTGAAATTACGAAAATATCATCATAGTGATGATCTACAATATAATCTCGAATATCGGATCGTAGGTAGCCAGAATTTAAACCTCCTCGACGTTCGTAGCGTTTATTGAGTTCTCCAACCATTAGGATTCCGCCATCTCTACGATGTATCACTTCTTGCACTCTCGTATCGTTTAGTCCTTTAACCCTTTTTTTCTTTTTCTTGAGTAAGGTAGCCATGAATTCGTCCTTAAACGGCTCAAATTTAGTGATGAATTGACCTAAATCTTGAATGGGAATTTTCATAAAAAAATAACCATTCGCTTTGAGTTTGCTCTTTTCAGTATACAAACCTGCGGCGATCAAATTCTTATTTAGATTATCAATAGAAAAATTTACATCGTAAGTTAGTTTTCCTTCCATTGGAATACGCTGTTGATAAATGGTGTTAATTTGCCAGTCATATTTTACGATTTCAAAATGATGATCTTTCTTTTTAGATTTCTTATTATTCTTAATGAGTGGAATATAAACGTTGGCGCGATTGTCCAATAACATGGTATAATAATCCTTAAAGAAAGTCATATTTCTGGGAGCAACTTTATGTTCCCACAAAACTTTCCGTTGCTTAAGGTCAAAAGCCAAACACTCGAACTCATCTTTGGCGTTCGTATTATGATAAAGCAGAATTTTCTCCCGATTTTCTGAATAGATGAGCTTTAATTTGGGAGGATAAAAGCGCGATTTATAGGATTTGATCGTTAAAGAATCGATGAGATTCGCCCCTGGATTATAGCGTTGAATTTTTACTCGATAGGTTCCTTTTTGTTTGTAAGCATAGATAATATCGAATTGATCTTTATCCGAAATGACTTCTAATAATTTTACTTTTTTCTGGTCTAGCTCCAAGGTCTTCGTCCATTTCGTTTTCATCTTTTCGTCGTAAGCATGAACTTCCGTATCTTCTCCACAGCGAAGAAAAAGTAGAAATTGTCCTTTCATTTTGCCTAATAACTCGTAGAAACAACCATCTCTTACCGATATTTTTTCAGAGACCGTGACCGTTTGACCCAAAAGAAAAAATGGAAGCACTACACAAAAAACACTAAATATTTTTTTCATAGATTGCTAAATTTGCCGAAACGAGCAGGTACAATAGATACGACAATACTATTGTTGCAGTACTAGCTTCAAGGTTACAGGTAGTTGCTCGTTGTGCGTACTAGTTTTATTCAATTTTACATTCACTAGCCGCTATAATTTAAGAAGAACTGCAAGGATAATCCAGTATGAAGCCAATATTATTAAATTCTTAACTTTTTTAGCTAAAAAAGTCGAATTATTTTCCTTGAATTTCCTTAGCTAACTGATTTAGATCAATTCGCTCAGTATATAAACGTAAACTATTGGCAATCTGTTCTAACATTTTTTCAACGACCATCGGTTTGTCTGAATTAGTGACTACGCCGTATAAACTCAGCACCCGTTGGTTGCAAATCGTGCTAATATAATGTTCTTGCTGAACCGTTCTAGCTTTTTGATCTTTATCTTCGCTGCTTGGTGATTGAAAATGCCAGTGTATATATTTTTGCCCCGACGGCGTCTGTCCTTCTTCCATTTGCACCTGAATATCATACTTCGTGATTTCCTTGATGCGCTCAACTTCTTGTACAATGTGTTCCTTCAGTTTTAGCGTTTCCTCTTGCGCTTCGCTAGCCACTAATGGATTATCAATCAAATGCAATAATTTACCATCGATCACGTAGATTAGATCCTTTTTTGATTGAGGTGTAACCACTTTTCCTGCGAGCATCAAGGTAAAGAAACTTGCTTCGTCGTTAAAAACTTGCAAATAGCCTTGTTTCGTTTTGATGGCGCCACTCCGGTAATTTTTATCCGCTACTAAAGTGCCCTGTTCGTAGCGCTGAATACCTAATAATTTTCCTTGTTTTGACCAAAAACGTGCTTCCCCGTGTTCTTTTCCGCCAGAAAAATGACCTTCTTCTTGCTTCTTTCCATTCGGATAATAAACTGTGGTTTTACCGTCTTGCTCTCCGTTGGCATAATTACTTTCAAAGTTAAGTTGCTTGCTTTTATACCACTTTTTGATTGATCCAACTTCTACGCCCATTTTATACACCACGAGTTGTTCTAAAACACCGTTGTCGTACCACCATTTATGTTCGCCGTCCTCTTTCCCACTCACGTATCTTCCTTTTGATTTTACGGTACCATCTTCGTACCATTCCGTAGCTTCTCCCGAGGCCATTCCGTCAACAAAGTTGAGTTCAAACTTCTTTTTTCCCGAAGGATGCCACGATTTTTCTAGCCCATTTTGTTGACCATTTTCGTAGCTAGCTTCGTAGAGTAAGTTTCCATTTTTAGCCCACTCTTGAATTTTTCCTTGAATTTTTCCCTTTTTAATTTGGATGTGCATTTTCTTTTTTCCGTTAGGGTATTCATCATAAGCTAAGCCAGAAAAAGGAGCAATGGTATTCGGCTGAAAAAATAATCCACGAATTTTATCTAATTCATAGTGTTTAATTTTACGCTTACGTTGACCGAAGCTAGTCATTCCAACGGCAAGACATAATAATAGTAAGATTCCTCTTTTCATTAATTTCTTATTTTATTGGTGACCAATAAAAACTTTCCAAAACGAAGTTTATACGGATCAATAATATATCCGAAAAGCTTAAGTTGGCTTTTCAAAAGACAAATATGCAATAATCACCCCATAGAAACGTAGCGAAGCTGCAAATTCTTATCTTAGAAACTATTTATACAAGAATTAATTAATCCTCTTCTCCTTAAAATTAAGGCCTACAACAAAGCGGTAGACAAAAAAATGACCTCAACCCAACACATTGCAGCTTGAATCTCAAAAACTAAATTATTCTTTCAGAATTTGTTTATTTTGCAAGCGTTAACAGAAATGCTAATACAAATTTAAATTGCATTGGTATTTAGGAGTTGTTTTCCAATAGAAAACAAAAGATAAAGCAACTCCGCTTCTCCGTGGTCAGCCTATTCAAATTCTATTAAAAAATCTTTATTACTACAAATACCTACAAACTAGAAAAGCCAAAATTAATTATGAATAATAAACAACTTATAGAGTGTGTCCCCAACTTTAGCGAAGGTCGAGACATGACGATTATCAAACAAATTACCGACACCATCGAAAGTGTTGACGGGGTAAAATTACTCGATGTTGACCCAGGTGCTGCCACCAACCGAACAGTAGTTACTTTCGTCGGCGAACCAAAGCCCGTTATTCAAGCGGCATTCTTAGCGATTGAGAAAGCGAGTGAATTGATTGACATGAGCAAGCACAAAGGAGAACATCCACGGATGGGTGCTACGGATGTTTGTCCATTGATTCCCATTTCTAATATCAGCATGGAAGAGGTGATTAAGTATGCGCACGAGTTAGGAGAAATGGTGGGTAGTGAATTAGATATTCCTTTTTATATGTACGAATCTGCGGCAACAAAACCCGCTTGGAAAAACCTAGCGACGATCCGAGCAGGAGAGTACGAAGCCTTACCCGAAAAACTAACGCAAGCAGAGTGGAAGCCAGATTATGGTCCTGCCAAATTTAATCCTAAAACAGGTGCTACGGCCATTGGCGCCCGAGATTTTCTAATTGCCTACAACGTCAACCTCAATACGAGCTCTGTCCGACGAGCCAACTCGGTAGCATTCGACGTGAGAGAAAAAGGACGTACCAAACGAAAAGGGCATCCCATTACCGGAAAAGTAGTAAGAGACCGACAAGGAAACCCCGAGCGAGTGCCGGGATCTTGTAAAGCGGTTAAAGGGATTGGTTGGTTTATTGAAGAATATGGTATCGCTCAAATCTCGATGAACCTTACCGATATTTCCGTTACGCCTTTGCACATGGCTTTTGAAGCTTGTCGGCGGAGTGCTGATCAACGAGGATTGCGGGTGACTGGCTCTGAGTTAGTCGGTTTAGTGCCCTTAAAGGTGATGTTGGATGCGGGAGCATACTTTCTCAAAAAGCAACAACGATCCGTTGGTATTTCGGAGGAAGAACTGATTAATATTGCCGTCAAGTCTTTGGGTTTAGACGAATTAGCTCCTTTTGACCCTAGCAAAAAGATCATTGAATACCAGTTAACTTCTGCAAATACGGCACCATTATTGAACATGGATTTACGAGCATTTGCCAACGAAACAGCTTCAGAAAGTCCTGCTCCGGGCGGAGGTTCTATTGCGGCTTACGTTGGTGCGTTAGGTGTTTCTTTAGCGACGATGGTTGCCAATTTATCCTCCCACAAACGTGGTTGGGATGAACGTTGGGAAGAATTTTCCGAATGGGCGCAAAAAGGACAAGAAAACAAAGATGCACTGTTGAAATTAGTTGATGAAGACACCCACTCCTTCAATGCCATTATGGAAGCTTCTCGATTGCCAAAGACCACTCCTGCAGAAGCGGAGTTGCGCCATCAAGCCATTCAGGATGCTACCCGCTATGCCATCGAAGTCCCCTTTACCGTTATGAAATTATCTTTGGCTTCTTTTGAAATTATCCAAGAGATGGCACAGATTGGCAACCCGAATTCTGTAACGGATGCTGGTGTAGGTGCCTTATGTGCAAGAACGGCAGTGCATGGTGCTTTTTTAAACGTAAAGATCAATTCCGCTGATTTGGAAGATAAAAAGTACGTCACAAAAATGTTGCGGGAAGGAAAAAAGATGATCAGTAAAGCGAACAAGTTGGAAAAGGAAATCTTGAAAATTGTTCATGGGAAACTGGATAGCTAACGATTAACAACAATATTACTCATACTCCGAAAATATATTTTAAATGAAAAGTTTAGACCTGAAATTATTGTGTTTTGTTTTATTCTTGATGCTGTCAAGCTTTTTGGAAGCTCAATCAACCTACAGCTACATTTCAGATCGAAAGTTTACTGACCCTTCCGATTTAATCGGTTATAATTTTTTACCCAATGCGATGGAAGTACCCAACGAGCGGGAAGAAGAGATTGAACCGGGAGCATATTCTTTTGGAGTTACGCTAAATAACTTATACGTTAATGGAGAAGATATCAAAGGCGTCTATAGTGTCAATAATATCAATCCGACGGAATACGGTTACAAGCTAAACTTAATGAATGCTCGGGACCCAACCATCCAAGGTCATTTAAAGATTATTCTTAATAAATATTACTATGTTGATGCCCTCGTATTCAAAAGATCGAGAAAAGACGAGGAAATGATCTTTTATCAATCTCCTATTCCGAAGAAAGTGCTATTGGCAGAAAAGGAGTACTTCACAGATCGGTACGATACTTTAGTAGAAAATATTGACAGCATCTGGGGAAAGACCGTGCAGCCATTTTTACAGGTTCATACCTCAAAAAATGTGCAGCAACGAATGCAAAAGTCAGATAGTCTTAAAATATCTTTTATTGAAACGATTACCATTATTGACAAAACTAAAAAGAAGCGAAAAAAGAAACGCAAGAAAGACGAGGAAGCAGAAAAAGAAGAAGTAGCCGTCGATAAGGAAGAAGTAAGGGAAGAAGAGGTTGACGAAGAAATAGAAGAAGAGTTGACAGAAAAGGAAAAAAAGAAGCGGAAAAAGAAGATTAAGATCATTAAAAAATATAGCATCGAAGTAAGAGCAATCGTCAAATATGAAGATGGCTCAGTTGAGGACAAAAAGGAAGTTTACCCAATCAAAAAAGTAGCAGAACTAGAAGATGACACCGCACCTCCAGGGGGCGAACGTTTTCAATTGGAGTTCAATACGGACAAAAAGGGAAAAGATATTTTCTTGTACCTCACGCCAGAACGAACAATTAGCTCGCTAGAGATTGGAGGTAAGCGTTACCTGATGCGAGGATTTTAAACAACGCTTTTTAAAAAAAGACGACCGAGATATTCCTCTGAATATCTCGGTCATTTTTTTTGCATTAACTTAAACAGTACTTTAGTATTTACTTAGGAAGTACAACAGAATCAATCACGTGAATGACGCCATTTGAGGCTTTCACATCTGTTTGTGTGATTGCTGCCACGCCACCATTTTCATCGGTTAGAATTACAGTACCATTACTTAAACTTGCCTTTAGCGTATTTCCACTGACCGTTTTGATCGAAAATACACCATCAGAAGCTTTAATCGCATTGATTACGTCGGTAGCTTTAAATTCTCCTGCAACTACGTGGTAAGTCAATACTTTAGTGAGAGCAGCTTTTTGTGCAGGTTCTAGTAAAGACTTCACTGTTCCTGCTGGCAATTTAGCGAAAGCGGCATTAACGGGAGCAAATACGGTGAAGGGACCATCTCCTTTCAAAACCTT
Organism: Saprospiraceae bacterium; assembly: GCA_045110315.1. Taxonomy (GTDB): domain Bacteria; phylum Bacteroidota; class Bacteroidia; order Chitinophagales; family Saprospiraceae; genus CALFBG01. The sequence goes on along the minus strand of JBGCFY010000002.1, from coordinate 2,139 downwards.
AACTAGCTGTGCCGTTTTAATTGCCGTAACAAGGGTACTGAAATTATTATCACTCGCAGCAACATCAATAATATCTTTGTCGTGGGTCCAAGAAGTTTTAACTTTCTGGGAAGTGTGGTGCTTATTATTACTGGAGCACTGAGCCATTAAAGCAGAAGAAAAAGCGACAAAAACTAAGCTGAAGAAAAAACGATTGAAATTCATAATTTTTACTTTGGTTGAAATTGAATAAAATTTAATATCGGCATACTTACGAAGCGACGAGCTCCTTTGGACTTTTCAGAAGTCTTAAAATTTTGTTAATTTTATTTTAAGGAGAAAATGTTTACTCATTCGAGAAACAGTTCCTTTTAGTCAAACCTATCTTTTGCTCGTAGCAAGTTGAAATACTGTTGGACTTTCTAGTCCCCCTACGGAGAATAAAAAAGTTAAATAGTTAGGCAGAAACATTAATTCGTAAAGATTTTTAGTGCTTTTTAAATAACTTCTGAATAACTTACCGTAGCAAAGTGGTTTGAAGTACTTTGAAATATCCTACTACTTGTCAAAAAAGAACAAAATTTCACACATGCCACATCCCGTAGAGGAAGAGATCGTTGCGCTCATCAAAAAAAAGGACAAAGCCTTTGTCGGTATGATTTATGATCATTACGGCAATAATTTATTTGGGGTCATCAAAACGATACTCAAAGACGAAGCACTTGCGCAGGATACTTTACAGGAGAGTTTTATTAAAATATGGAAAAATGCCGAGCAGTATGATCCTAGCAAAGCACGATTATTTACTTGGCTCCTTAGAATCTGCCGCAATACAGCAATCGACAAACTACGAATTAAGCAAAAGCAAGCACAGCGAAAAATCCAAATTGATGATTCCAACGTAAATACTTTAGGGACAAGCAGCTTTGATCCTCAACTTTTAGACATGAAGGACTTACTTGCTGGATTAGATCAAAAATACCAAGCGGTAATTCATTTACTTTTCTTTCAAGGTATGACGCAGGTAGAGGCGAGCAAGGCACTTGACATTCCACTAGGCACCGTTAAATCGCGGCTAAAAATTGGTCTCCGAACGTTGCGCGTAACTTTTGGGAAAGACGCCCTGCCTATTTTAATTATTTTGACTTTAGCATCATGACAGAAGATATCAAACAATTTTTGGCCTCTAGTTTACTCGAAGAATACGTGCTTGGTAGTATTGACCCCGCCCGTATTCCAGAAGTCGAACACTATATTCTTCATTCGCCAACCGTCAAAGCAGCTTACGAAGAATTACAGGATAATATCGCATTACTAGCACAAAAAGTAGCCACGCCACCGCCACCGGGTACGAAGGAAAATATTCTACGTGAAATTGATCAAACCATTGTGAGTACAGCTACCGCTGCTACCAAAACTACCGATTATCGCAATTGGGGAATCCTCGGCTTAACGATTGTAGGCATAGCACTTGGCGCTTGGACAGCCTTACTTTACCAAGAAAATAAAACCCTACAAAAAGATAAGCTTCGTTTGGAAGAGCAATATGCGACCTTGCAAAATCAATGCGATGCAAAAAAAGAAATTTATGCACAGCAAGAGGCGGAATGGATGATCTTAGCGGATGCTCAAACTCAAAAATTTCTCATCAATGGAAATGATAAAGCGACGAGTTTAAAAACTGTCGCTTATCGCAATGCAGCACGTCAATCCGCTTATCTTCGTATTCTTTCTCTACCGACACTTCCCAAAGGAAAGTGTTTGCAACTATGGGGAGATGTAAATGGAGAAATGGTAAGTTTGAAAATATTACCCAACTCCGCAGGACAGACGATTGCAATTCCTTATCAACAAGAAGCGACGAGCTTGAATATTACCATCGAACCCGCAGGCGGAAGTCCACACCCGACGCTTGCTAAGCTAATTGCCTCAGTAGCGATATAAAGAATGAGGACTAACCTCTTTTGACTTTTTTTTGAAGGAAAACGGTAAGGATAGTAATTCGCTGATTATTATTAATGAAGTTGTTTTAAAATAGATAGATGATTTATTTGCAAGCCATTGATTTCCAATATTTCAGCTAATTTTTTTCCCCGTAGCTATGGCTACGAAAAAAAAATGGAGCTTCATCTTGAAAACCAAGCGCTTACAACTAATTTC
>JBGCFY010000001.1:0-41776 GCA_045110315.1 Saprospiraceae bacterium | reverse complement strand
CCGCGCAAAATGCTGTAAAAGGATGGAGAAAGTCAGGGAACTATATGCCGATGATTGAAGCGTACGTCGCTGGTGTCAATAGTTATATTAATAGCTTAGAGCCAAAAGATTACCCAGTTGAGTTCAAATTAATTGGATACGAGCCAGAAGAATGGACGGTACTCAAAACCGCTATTTTTATCAAAGCGATGGCAGAGTCGTTGTGTAGTAGAGAAAATGATTTAGAAAGTTTGAAAGCCCTTAACGCTTTTGGAAGAGAAACCTTTGATTTTATTTATCCAGAATACTTTCCTAAAGAAGATCCTATTATTCCCGCTTCCGTAAAGTGGGAATTTGAGCCTACGCCCGTAGAAATCCCCGCGGCGATCGTTCCCGCCGAACAAATTGGAGCACTTCCTTACGAACAAAACCCTAAACCACCTGCTTTTTTGGGTAGCAATAACTGGGCAGTTTCAGGAGCAAAGACGGCTTCGGGCAATCCCATTCTTTGCAACGATCCACATTTGCGCTTGACGCTTCCTGCCATTTGGTACGAGGTACAAATTAATACCCCAGATTTAAATGTTTATGGCGTATCCTTGCCTGGAATCCCTGGAGTAATCATTGGTTTCAACGAAAATATTGCCTGGGGAATGACCAACGTTGGGCAAGACTTACTAGATTGGTATCAGATTGAATGGGTCGATGAAAAAAAGGATAAATATCGCTTAGATGGAAAAGCGGTTCCCGTCCGCTACGTTTTCGAAGAATATCGAGTCAAAGGACAAGCAACGGTCATTGATACGGTAAAATATACCCAATGGGGACCGATTGTACACGAAAATGATCAACGCCTTGATCAGGATTTGGCGATGCGCTGGGTCGCACACGACGTTCCTCTTGCAGACGAGCTCAGTGTTTTTTATTATTTGAATAAATCCAAAAATTACGACGATTATTCTGAAGCACTTGCTAGTTACAATACGCCACCGCAAAATATCGTCTTTGCTTCCAAATCGGGCGATATTGCGCTCCGCTTGATGGGTAAATTCCCTTTGAAGCATCAAGAACAAGGTCGTTTTGTGCAACTCGGTAATACGACCGAAAATGCTTGGCATGGTTTCATTCCGCGCGAGCAAAACCCAAAGGTTAAAAATCCTGCCCGTGGTTTTGTGGCTTCCGCTAATCAGCGATCAACGGATAAAAGCTACCCCTATTATTACAATGGAGGTTTTGAAGATTTTAGAGGACGGATTCTGAATCAGAAATTACGTGAGATGGATAGTATTACCGTAGCAGACATGATGGCTTTACAGAACGACAATTATGGTTTGGACGCCGAAGAAATGCTTCCTCTACTCCTTGCACAGTTGGAACCTGCACAGTTGGATAAAAGTGGAAAAGTGGCTTACCAAACCTTAGCCGCATGGGATTACAAATACCAAAAAGATCAAGCGGCACCGATTTTATTTAAACTATGGTACGATGCGTTTTACGAATTGACGTGGGATGAAGTGATCAGCCGAGGCTCTAGGAAAGAAATGCTCTATCCAGAAGATTGGCGAACGATTGCCCTTTTGCGAGATCATCCTACCCACGCACTTTTTGACCAAAAGAATACGCCCGAAAAAGAAGATGCTCAGGCGATTGTTACCGCATCTTTTCAGCAAATGCTTCTTTCCGTAGCGGCGTGGAAAGCAGAAGGTAAATCCTTAACTTGGCAAAGTTACAAACGCTTTTCGATTAACCATTTGGCGCGGCTACCTGCATTTTCTCACCAGAATTTAGCGGTTAGTGGTCATAAGACAACGCTTAACGCTAATAACAATGGTGCAGGACCTTCTTGGCGAATGATCGTTGAATTAGGATCAGAAATCAAAGCTTATGGCGTTTATCCTGGCGGACAATCCGGTGATCCTGGCAGTCCTTATTTTGACAATATGATTGAGCGTTGGGTTGACGGAGAATATTATCCGCTGCATTTTTTGCAACGAGCAGAAGACTTAAAAGAAGAACTTTTGTATACTAACTACTTTAATAAATAATTACGCCATGAAATTTTTACTTGCCTTAGTCCTTACCATTTTGGTCGCATTTTTAGTACAATACTTCAATATTGGTTCGTGGTGGAGCTTAGCCATAGTGACCTTTATTACGGGTGTGGTCATGAAATTGAATGCTTGGAAAAGTTTTGCCTTTGGCTTTCTAGCGATTGCACTTGTTTGGGGGGGCTACGCTTATTTTCTCAATGATTTAAACGGTGGAATTCTCGCTACCAAAATGGGTGTCATTTTTAAAGGTTTAAATGTGCTAAGTCTAATCGCAGTTAGTGCCTTGATCGGAGGAATCGTTGGTGGTTTGGGAGCAATGACGGGTAGATTCGCTTGGGAGTTGGTTGAAAAATAGCTCAAGTACCTTATAAAATGGATACTGAGCTAGTAAATAAGGATAACTATCTAAAAAATTGGACTGTTTATCCTAAAACCTTGATTATAGCATTAATTAAGTATGAGTACTAAGACAAATTAATTCACTGATTAACTTGCATCATCTTTTGAGCAGTCTCTTCGTTGCTCAAAGCCTTCCTAAGCAAAGGCTTAGGGCGGTTTTTGTGCCTCAATATTACTCAAAATCTAACACCATATTAATGGTAAAAAAATTTTGGCTTAGTACTTAACTAGCTAATAAAGTAGTTTTGAAACAGGTAGATGATTTATTTGCAACGTCGAGCTTTACTTCAAACTTCAAACCCATATTCCAACATAAAAGTAGATAACATGACAGACCCATATTACGCTCAAGCCAAAAGACAAGTAAGAAAGAAGAAAGGATTCTATCGTCACCTCACGAGCTATATCATTATTAATGCTTTTATTTTGGCAATCAACCTTATCACGGATCCTTTTGACCAATGGTTTGTCTTTCCACTTTTAAGTTGGGGCGTAGGACTTGCTTTCCATTACATTAATGTTTTTGGTCTTCCAGGAAATAAAGCGTTAAGTAAAGAATGGGAAGAAAAAGAAATTGAAAAAGAAATGCAGCGACTCCAACGCGAGGATAATTTGAAGCACCGCTACAAATCGCTTCCCGAACCAGATCACATTACGATGCCCGACGAAGAATTGGAATTGAATGATTTCAAGAAATTGCGGAAAGAGTGGGATGATTCAGAATTAGTATAGCGTCAATTTCTTCCTTTAAGCTGATAATTGTGTCCATTTCTCTTACTCCAATCCCCATCACGGCACGAGCAACGCTCGAAGCGATGCTAATTAGCTATTTTAAAGAAATAGATCCAACAAAGATTCAGCAAGTTGCAACGGGCGAACAACTCGATTATCCCTACTTAGATCAATACTGGACCGACAAGAATAGATTTGCTTTTTTCATTTTAAACAAAACAAATATTGTGGGGTTTAGCCTACTCAACGATCACATTATTTGTAAGAGCTTTCTTGCGCAACGGGCTGTCGCCGAATTTTATATCAAAAAAAAATATCGCAACCTTGGTATTGGAAAACGAGCAGCCTTGCTACTTTTCCAGCAATTTCCCGGCAAATGGGAAGTAAAGCAAGCATCAGATAATCCTAGTGCTATTCAATTTTGGCGCAACACCATTCAAACTATCACTCGAAATGATTTTATCGAAAAGCAACTGTCTTACGATGGCGAAAAAGCCGTGATACAACTTTTCACCATAAGCTAAACCAGCTTCAATTCCCTCCATTACTACAAAATGACAAATAGACAATATTCCGTCAATCGGAGGATTCGAATTTTTTATTCCTATTAAAAATTATTACCTTACGTACTATGAATGTTATTGGGGATTTATTACCCGCTCATTCTAAATAAACACAAACAGAATCGATCCGCAATCTCACTATTTACTTAGATTCACCAGAAATAGTTTGGTTAATACCTAAGCTATTATTTAAACTTGGTTCTTCGGATCAAAAAAATTTTTATCATGCGTAGTATGATACTATTTGTTGCGCTAAGCTGGTTGATCAGTATTCAACAGATTGACGCACAACCACCAAATATTACTAATACTCAAGCTTTATTTACACAAGTCTACCCTGAACTTGAGCCTCATCAACTATTTTTTATTACCAAACCCAGTCTTTACGAGCTAAAAACGGAAAAATTATTATTGGTCGATACCTTATCGACTTGTTTGATTTTGACGCACGAGCAACAACGATACGAAGCACCTTGTCGCTATTTTATCTTAGAAGACCAAATTGAGGTTTTCGCACCACAACGAAGAAGAATTCTACAAGCCAATCAAATCCTTGCGGTTAAAATGGATGATAAAGTTTTCATTCCCAAAACGTATCATTTCCGTTCAGAGATTTTTTATGGCTATTTTCAGGTACTCGTAGAAGGAAAATATAATTTATACAAAAAGTACACAACCGATAAGAAAAAAGAAGCGCTCCTACAAGAATATTTTTACCAAAGAAAGCAAGATCAATTCCCTATTTCCTTTTCTCCAAAGAAAAAAAGAGTAGCTCAGTGTTTTGTAGAAGAAGGCAGCCGTTGGTCAGCTTACTACCGAAAAACCAAACCCAGCTTCAAAAAGGAGACTGATTTAATCGCCGTTTTCCAATATTTCAGTAACTCAGTAGCAGAATAATCATCGTCTTAGGCACCAGCCGTAAACGATAATTTTAGTTCAAGTGGTCATTAAGTAGGTTTCCGCACGATCCTATTCCCTTCGTTACGCCCATATTTTGGTGTACTTTTTTCCCCTAACCGAAGAAGTTGTTCAAAAAATTTGATCCGATTTGTCGCCTTTTTTGAACTATGTTTCTATTTTCGCCTTTTAAAATAAAATACATGAATAAACTACACCTTTCCATAATATGCGACCGTTTGTCGCTACCCGCGCGTAAAGTAGAAAGTACCGTTGAATTATTAGCAACTGGGGCAACGGTGCCCTTCTTAGCTCGATACCGAAAAGAAGCAACGGGTTCATTGGATGAAGTCCAAATCAACGATATTAAAAAAGAAGTTCAAAAACTGGCCGAATTAGAAAAACGAAAAGAATTTATCCACGGTTCCATTACAGAACAAGGAAAAATGACGGAAGCTTTAGAACAGCGAATTCAAAAATGTTATGATTTAACCGCACTCGAAGATATTTACCTTCCTTACAAGAAAAAACGCAAAACCAAGGCCAGTGTCGCCAAGGAAAAAGGATTGGAGCCTTTAGCGAATTTGATTTTCAAACAAGCAGATCAGCATATTCACAGCAAAGTAGCCGATTTTTTAAACGAGGAAGTTGCAGATGCCGCCGCCGCCTTGCAAGGTGCGCGCGATATCATTGCAGAATGGGTCAGTGAAGACGAAGAGGCAAGAAATAAAGTCCGTTACAGCTTTAAGCGAGATGCTATTATCCGTTCAAAAGTAGCCCGAGGAAAAGATGAAGTCGCAGCTAAATATAAAGATTATTTCGCCTACGAAGAAACCCTCAAGAATTGTCCTTCCCACCGTTTATTAGCCATTCGTCGTGGAGAAGAGGAAGGATTTTTACGCGTCAGTATCCAACCCGACGAAGAAGATACCCTTTATCAATTGGATCGACTTTTCCTTGACGGAAACGGAGAAGCCACTCGAGAAGTCAAAACCGCTGTACACGATAGTTATAAAAGATTGATTGCGCCATCCATCGAAACGGAATTTCGCAATTTAGCCAAAGAAAAAGCAGACGAAGAAGCAATTGCGGTTTTTGCCGATAATCTTCGCCAATTGCTCCTCGCGGCACCACTTGGACAACGCAACATACTAGCTTTAGATCCTGGATTTCGAACCGGTTGCAAATTGGTTTGTTTGGATGCACAAGGGAATTTGTTGCATCATTCCGCCATTTATCCTCATCCGCCTCAGCAAGAAGAAACCAAATCCATCGCCGCAATTAAAAAATTAGTGGTACACTACGATATTGATGCCATCGCAATTGGTAACGGTACGGCGGGTCGCGAAACAATGAGTCTTTTAAAACCTGTGACTTTTGATCGAAAGGTAACCCTTTATCTGGTCAATGAAAATGGAGCATCAATTTACTCCGCTTCCGAAATCGCCAGAGAAGAATTTCCAGATAAGGACATTACCGTACGAGGAGCCGTTTCGATCGGAAGACGTTTGATGGATCCACTCGCAGAACTCGTAAAAATTGATGCCAAATCTATTGGTGTAGGTCAGTACCAACATGATGTTAATCAAAATCAACTTAAGAGTAGTCTTGATACCGTGGTAGAAAGCTGTGTGAATGCGGTCGGCATTAACCTCAATACGGCTAGCAAGCATTTACTCAATTACGTTTCGGGATTGGGACCAACCTTAGCACAAAACATTGTAGCTTTCCGAAAAGAAAATGGCGGATTCAAAGAACGCAAGCAGTTGAAGAAAGTAGCTCGAATGGGCGACAAAGCTTTTGAGCAAGCGGCAGGTTTCTTAAGAATTCGAGATGGTAAAAATCCTTTAGATAATACAGGCGTTCACCCCGAGTCTTATCCCATCGTTACCCAAATGGCGAAGCGATTGTCCTGTAGCATCTTAGACCTTATTCAAAATCCATTGTTACGCAAGCAAATTAGATTGGAAGATTACGTGACGGAGACAGTGGGAATGCCTACCCTACTCGATATTATGAAAGAATTGGAAAAGCCAGGCTTAGATCCTCGGGGCGAGGCGAAGACTTTTGAGTTTGCACAAGGCATTCATAAAATTGGAGATGTCAACGAAGGCATGATTCTCCCAGGGATTATTACTAATATTACCAACTTTGGTGCTTTTGTAGACATTGGTATCAAACAAGATGGCCTGGTTCACATTTCTCAAATTGCTAATAAATTTGTTAAAAATCCTGCGGACGTGGTGCAATTGCAGCAACAAGTTCAAGTCAAGGTTATTGGCATTGATATTGATCGAGGTCGAGTGAATTTGTCCATGAAGGAAGTATAGATTTTAGCCTACGTGCCAAGACCAGCAAAACCCTTCGTTGCCATTGCGACGAAGGGTTTTGTTTATCAATTTGGTCTAGACTAAATTATTTTTGTTCCAATAAATTCAGTCTCCCTTGCAGAGCTGCATTCTCTGCTTTCAGGGTTTCTACCGTTTTATTCAATTCAATCATGTGCAAGAATAATTCTTCGATTTTTTCTTGTTGCACTTTAGAAATATCTCCGATGGAAATTCCTGCCGTTTCGACCGTTGTGGCAGAAGGCACGTTTGGCAAATGACCATTTTCCTTAATAAAAGCTTCCACTTGTGCTAAAGATTTGAGTTCGTAGTTTTCTTCGAACACATAATCTGCCCATCCGGTGCGAACGCGTACTTCGTCGGTAAGGATTCCCCCTTCTACGAACAAGCGATAGTCACTGATATTAGCGCCGCCAATCGTTGTTGGAAAATTAGTCGTTCCTACGCCAACCTTCCCCGAAGTACCAACTTCTTGGATCGTCATAATTTTATCATATGGCGTGTGAAAAGCAATTTTTCGATTTTGATTAATCCCTGGAATCGAGAAAATCATATCTCCTTGTCCCATCATTCTAAAAACAGCATCCCCAGGTTTGGCGAACGGATCATAGCAACTATTACAACTAGCAATCCCAATCTGTAACGCATGATTCGTAGCATTTCTCATCTCGAATAATGGATTAGAAATATTTCCAACTTTGACATTACCGGTAAAAGCGCCTGCCCAACCATCCGCACTCTGATTGATACCATGAATAGCCGTGTAGCCATCTCCTGCTTTTCCTACGATTCCATTTTTGAATTTTCCCGAAGAGACATCTAATTTATAAGCAGAGATAAAAGTAGGAGTCCCCGAGCCAATAATTACATCCTGATTCGGATCTACTGGATAAATATTAGTACCGTTATCCGTCCAAGATTGGGCTACCGCAGCACTAGATATAAAACAAAACAAAGCCGTTAGTAAGATTAAACTTCTAATTTTTTTTTCAAACTTTTGCATAATTGATTTTTGATATAAGCGTATATTTAAATTTTCATCAATTGACTTCAAGTGGCAAATTTAAATATACGCTAAGATGATTTTCGCTTACTCTCTCTAAGATTTTCAGCATCCTCTCCAAATAAATATATTGTTCAACTCCTGAAATCCTATTTATTCGTTATACATCTCTTTATCGTCGTTATTTAGAATATCTTACCCTTGCGTCGTTTTTTTTAGTAAAAAAAACTAGTCATTCATTTTAAAAACCAATATCAATTAATTCACTGTCCCGTCCTAAAATAGAGATACACAAAAAGTATCAAAATGGAGAAAAGTCAAGAGAGTCAATATGTTAAGCGAACTCAACGAGATTATTCGATGTCGTTTAAATTACGATTAGTAGTCTGCATTAATGCTACTTTCTTATTCAACTCAATCATGTGTAAGAATAACTCTTCAATTTTTAGCAGCCGTAACACTTAATCTATAGATAGAACTGAAATTGGGGTTACTCGATCCAATAATCACACTTTGTGATGAATTTGTAGGAAAGATATTAATAATATTAAATCAATTAACACCTTCCCCAAGATTGCATCTTACTAGAAATTTCAATCTATGCTACTAGTACACTGCATTTACAAATCTTAGAATAAAAAGTAGGTTAAACGTATCAAATTATTTTTAAATAATGAATATTGAGTAATGGGATCTTGAATATTGAGTAATGGGATCTTGAATATTGATTGGTTATCCATTTTTGGCAACGGTTGATCATTTTTCAATCCATATTCAAGATTAGATATTCAAAAATCAATATTTCTCTTCTATTCTACGGGATGAATATTTGATGCGTTTAACCTGAATAAAAAGCGAGTTCTCTAATAAAGTCTAGTATTTCTCTTATTTTGCAAAAAATAAATTTAATATGAAAAATTCCTTTTACCTCCTGTTTGCCTTAATGCTATTTGGTTGTAAGACACAACAAAAAGGTCAGCACAACTTAACACTCGATCCTAAAATCAAAGTGATCTTTCAAGATAGTATCGCGGCGGGACAAACAATTACGCAAGATAATTTAGAATACTTCTTTGACTATATTTCAATGGCAGATATAGAAATTCAAACTAAACAAAATTTTGCTCCTAATACTAGTAGAAAAACGGCAGTCGATCGTTATAAAGATTTCTTACGAAAAGATGTAATGGACTTTAGTAAAGCAGATCTTACTTTCATCGAGGCTGTCTTGGAAGAAATGTATCAGTTGTGTAGCCAAGTTTCTTCCGATATCTTCCCGTCTGAGCTCATCCTGATTAAAACGCATGGTAAGCATTATGGTAACTCCGTATATTACACGCGAGAGAATAGCATCGTTATTCCAGCCGATGCACTAGACCAACAAAATCATAATGCTTTTCTAAGTACGATGCTACACGAACTTTCTCATATTTATACACGCTATCACCCGAAGAAAAAGAAAGCTTTATATCAGTTAATTGGCTTTGAAGAAATTGGCACTTTAGGAAGTTTAAAAATGGACAATGCTTTGGAAGAAATTCTACTGCTCAACCCCGATGGAATTAATTTTGCTCAACGGATTCAATTGACGCAGGGAAAGGAAAAGATTAGCGCCATTCCTATTATTACTGCTAAGAAAAAAAATTACGACCCTGCAATGCCTAACTTTTTTCTTTATCTTGATTTTAATATTTATCAAGTCAAAGCAGGCAAAGTCATTTCCGATGAAAATGGAAAAAGTACCCTGCAGCTTGCAGCATTTCCAGATTTCTTCACACAGATCAAAGACAATACACAATACATTATTCATCCCGATGAAATTATTGCCGATAACTTTATGCATTATTTTATGTCGCTACGGGCAACACCGCCAGACAATAGTTTTTCCGAAGAAGGAACAAAATTACTCGAAGCACTTAAGAATACGATTGCAAAATAGCGAAGTAAATAGTAGTTCGCGGAAAGTGAGTTTACGATAAATTGAAACGAATCAATTGCGACTTTAATAATAGTTCGTCCTTGCGATACGTTAATGTATTGCTTTTTACTGCTGCTTGCTAAAAATACAAATCGCTGATGGAAAACTAGGTGAGTAGTCATCCTAAATAAGGTTGTTAATCTCAATTGCTAGATGAATAAGGTAAAAAAAATATACCAATTTTTATTTAAAAAATATGCCAAACTAACTTGGTCCATCCTTGCGATTCTCGTTGTCGCTTATTATTTCTGTCTCCCCCAGCCGCTGTTTAACGACCCGAGTTGTATGGTTTTAGAAGATCGAACGGGACAATTAATGGGTGCCAGAATTGCCACTGATGGACAATGGCGTTTCCCACACAATGATTTCGTCCCCGAAAAATTTGCGCAAGCCCTCATTGAATTTGAAGATCGACGATTCTACCAACACCTTGGCGTTGATCCTTTTGGAATTGCGCGCGCCATCAAACAAAATATTACGAACCGTAGCATTGTCAGTGGAGGAAGTACCTTGACAATGCAAGTCATTCGTTTAGCTCGAAAAGCTAAAGCCAGAAGTTTATTTCAAAAATTAATCGAAACCATTATAGCCACTCGATTAGAGTTGGGCTCTTCCAAAAATGAGATTTTAGCGCTTTACAGTTCGAATGCACCGTTTGGTGGTAACGTCGTAGGCTTAGAAGCAGCCTCTTGGAGATATTATGCCAAAGAACCTCGCTTGCTTTCTTGGGCAGAAGCCGCTACGCTCGCCGTTTTACCAAATAATCCTTCCATCATTCATCCTGGCAGAAATAGAAAAGCTTTACGACTTAAACGAGATCGTTTACTAGATCGTTTATTGACCCAACAAAAAATAGATAGCTTAACTTGTCAATTAGCTAAAACAGAACCGCTTCCCGTCAAACCTCATCCTCTACCGCAGTTCGCCCCGCACCTCCTCAACCGTGCCTATCAAGACTTTTTTCAGAAAGACCAACCACCGCAAATCACTAAAATTAAAACAACTATTAATCCTCAACTTCAAATACATACCCAGCAGATTTTAAAAAAGCATCACCAACAACTTAGTGCCAACGGCATTCACAATTTGGCAGCCGTAATCATAGAAGTCCAAACAGGAAATGTACTTGCGTATGTAGGTAACGTTAGTGATGCTGGAGCTGCCCACGGAGCACGCGTAGATGTCATACAAGCGCCTAGGAGTACCGGAAGTATTCTCAAGCCTTTCCTTTACGGAAAAATGTTACAGCATGGAAATATTTTACCCAATAGTTTAGTAGCCGATGTTCCTACTCAACTAAAAGGATATCGACCAGAAAATTTCTATCGGAGCTATGATGGTGTCGTTCCTGCTCGTCGAGCATTGGTCCGTTCCCTGAATATTCCGATGGTTCGGATGTTACAAGATTATGGTTTAGAAAAATTTCATTTTGATTTACAAAAGATGGGATTGACGACATTGAATCGTCCCGCTAATCATTACGGACTAACTTTAATTTTAGGTGGTGCAGAAGCTAGTCTTTGGGATTTGACCAATGCTTACGCTGGCATGGCGCATACCCTGACACATTTCAACCAACACGATGGACTTTATCATCCCAGTAGTTTTGAACCCGCTAGTTATATTTTTGGCGTACATCGAACAGTCTTACCTAGAAAAGAACTTCTACGAGAACCTCCCATCATTAGCGCGGCGGCTTGTTGGTTAAGTTTCGAGGCGATGAGGGAAGTTCAACGTCCTAATTCAGAGGGGGAATGGGAATATTTTCAATCCAGTAATAGTATTGCTTGGAAAACAGGAACAAGTTATGGTTTTAGAGATGCTTGGGCAATTGGCACTAATCCCAATTACGCCATTGGAGTCTGGGCTGGAAATGCAGATGGAGAAGGAAGACCAGGTTTGGTCGGGGTAAAAGCTGCCGCTCCTGTTTTATTTGATTTGTTTGATCCTTTGGACGATCCCGCATGGTTCGAACCCAGTTACGACGAATTGATCCAAGTTCCCGTTTGTCAACAAAGTGGTTTTCGAGCAGCCACGCATTGTCCTGTGGACAGTACTTGGATTCCCGTAACGGCGCAGCAAGCAAAAGCTTGTCCGTTTCATCAACTCATCCATTTGGACTTTAGTGGACAATATCAGGTCAATAGTGATTGTGAAGCCCCTACGGAAATGCAACATCGAGCATGGTTTGTACTACCTCCCATCGAAGCCTATTATTACCAATCCAAAAATGCAGCTTACCAAAAACTTCCGCCCTTCAGGGCAGATTGTTTAACTGCTTCTGTGAATCAACAAAACACCAATCCGATTCAAATCATTTACCCTAAGGCAAATACTAAGATTTATGTTCCCGTAGATTTAGATGGTAGCTTAAGTCGTACCGTCTTCCAAGCCGTTCACCGAGCAACGAGTAGCACCTTACACTGGCACTTGGATCAAGCCTACGTGGGAAGTACTAGCAATTTTCACGAACTGGAACTCGCACCGGCACTCGGTAAACATCGACTGACCTTAGTAGACGAACAAGGACACCGCAGAACACTTTACTTTGAAATTATGCAAAAGGAGTCTGAAAAAGAGTAGAAGATCCTTATTCGGCTACGCTTACCCTCCTAGCCTATTCTAAGAAACCAATAGTCAAAATCTGTTTAAATTCTAGCATTGAGCGCATTAAACCTTTGCGTAGCTTGAATCCAGTTGAGTAGAGTCTACGTTCAAGCAAAAAGCGTATTGGAGGACTTGGCCATTAGGCGATTTAGGAAAGGAAAAAAAATCTCCTACATTCGGAGGCTATTGAATGTAGGAGAAATAAACATACTATGAGAAAACTACACGATGCAAATATAGTATACTTTTAACTAATATGAAACTTTGAATTATAAAGTGGGAACGAATTAGTATTTAGAGGTATGTTTTACTTAGAATGTGGTGATTTTCAATATCTATTAAATAGTTTTTTAATGAATATTAAAATATAATCAAGGTAAAAACAGTGATTGGAAGGATCTAACTTTGCCGTTGAGAAAAAAAAAAAAAAAAGTTCCTACACTTTAGAAGGGAAAAAAAAGTGTAGGAAAATTAAACATACTATGAGAAAACTAAGCTCAATATAGGGCGCCTTTTTAAGAGATAAAAACAGGAATTAGGTAGTGTATACTAAAAGCACTAGAACGGTCATTTCTCTTTAGAAAGCGGTCAAAATGAGGAAAAAACGGTCATTTTGCTCAGAAACGGTTATTTTAGGACTTGTTTGGGGTAAAAATCAGTAACGCATTACGGATAGAGGAAACGTTTTGTCTTTGTAAGTACTTCGGACGGGGCAAAAAAATTCCCTGCACCTCAGGAGGGATCAAAGTGCAGGGATATTAAACAAACATACTATGAGAAAACTAGGTCGAATATATGACGAATTTATTAAATATAAAGAAGTAATTACGGACGGACTTAAAATGGGGACGAATGGTCTCTTTTAGCAAGGGAACGGCAAACTACTGCCAGACCTTATGGTACAAGAATTATACGAAACTGCTGAATGGTTAAGAAAATTATTTGGAAAGACTGGATCTAGGTTAAACGCATCAAATTATTTTTAAATAATGAATATTGAGTAATGGGGTCTTGAATACTGAGTAATGGGATCTTGAATACTGATTTGTTATCCATTTTTGGTAACGTTTGATCATTTTTCAATCAATATTCAAGATTAGATATTCAAAAATCAATATTTCTCTCCTCTTCTACGGGATGAATATTTGATGTGTTTAACCTGGACTGGATCAGGAATTCGCGCATTTTTATGCTTGTTTTTCATACCTGATGTAATAAACAAGCTTGAATTACCGCTGAATAACTTTGATTGGCAAAAGTACCTCTACTCTTGTTCCGAGCGCTTTTCCCGATTGCTCGTCGTAAAGGTCAATTGTTTTGACAAAAAGTCCTGCCCGGTTCGATTTATTCAACAACTCTAATCGCTCCTCCGTGATACTGGTGCCACGGGAGCGATGGTGGAGATGAGTTTCTGCCTGTGCTTGCAAAATTTTCGTTTTTGCCCGCCCCACTCCGTTATCTTCGATGACACAAAGAATCGTATTATCGTTGTGCAACGAAAACTCTACTTTCAACATACCCGACTTTTTGGAACGCAAACCATGTTCGATGGCATTTTCGACATAAGGTTGTACGATCATCGTCGGAACGCCCATAATATCTTCTTCTAGCTCATCATCTACCCTAATTTTATATTCTAATTTCTTTTCAAAGCGTAGTTTTTGGTTGATGTACAAGTAATCTTCTAAAAACTCAATTTCTTTTTCTAGAGAAATCAATTCTAAATCGGAATATTCTAAGCTTTGTCGCATCAATTTGGCAAATTTCGCCAAGTATTTAGTAGCGGAGGTCAACTCGTTAGATGTGATATAATGTTGCACCGAATTGAGCGCATTGTACATAAAATGTGGGTTCATTTGTGCGCGGAGGGCTTTGAGTTGCAACTCCGTTGCTTGTAGCCGCAAGAGTTCTGCTTCTTGCCTTTTTTGGGCCACCTCATATTTAACCTCCATCTCCAACATCGTCCGACGATTCAAATTTTCGGTATATTTTGCCGTAATCTGATCGTGTAGCAACTGATAGTCGTAGGCGTTTTTATAATCTTCCAACTCTGCGTAGAAGGCAGAAATATCTTTACAAACATTTGCCAACTGCTTCAAATCATTGTCTTTCTTCGCGTATTCAAAAGCTTTGATAAAATGCTTATTGGCGCGCTTCCGTTTATTCGTTGCTACGTATAAGCGAGCCTTCCAACTTTCGATGATTGAGAAATTATGATAATCAACCGCAGATTTTTCTTTGTATAAATTTTCAGCTTTTTCGTACAACCGCAACGCTTCGTTGGATTGTTGCCGACGGAAATAAAGGTGCCCTAAATTGGCGTAAGCACTCGCCCGCGCGTGCTGACTAATATCATCTACATTTTTAATCGCTTTCCGAAAATAGTTTTCTGCACTTTCATCATCTCCCATGGTCATATAACTTCGACCTACGTTGAGGTAATGCCAAGCCAGGCGCGTTCGCATTCCGAGCGATTCACACATATTGACTACTTTGAGATAAGCGCGTACACTTTTTTCAATATCCTCGTTCCGCAAATAGATTCGCCCGAGTCCGCTGTAGATGAGCGTCAAAAAATAATAGTCTTTCAAATTTAATTCCCGCTCCGAAGCATTAATATTTTTTTCCGCTTCTAGCAGAAACTCAATGGCTTTTGCATAATTGGAATAATGCAAGTTCAAGAAGCCTTCTCGGCAAGTAATCCGTGCTTGTAGCTGTTCGTCAGGAAAATCTTCTACAATCTTAGAAGCTTTATCCAAAAACGTAATGGCAAGCTTCATTTTATCTAGATTAATGCAAGTTCCTGCATAATCGATGTATACTTCCGCCAATTCCTTAATGGCACCCCGTTCTTCGAGAATTTCTAAAGACTGTTTGAAATGGATTTCGGCAAGAAAATAATTATACAATTGATTTTCAATGTAAGCCGTGTAGAGATGAAATTTGAGTTTGTAATCAATATTCGGTTTTCGCAGGAGGATTTCGCTGAGGTTAGAAAGTAAGCGTTGTGCCTTGCGAACGTTCGTAAAGGCGTAATAGCTAATGATTTGATCCAACAAAATTATTTTTTGCTGATCATCGTTCTGATTGTCTAACTGTCTTTCTAGATTACGCAAGTTGCGCAATTTAGAACTAGCAATGGTGTAGCTCATGCTGGGGAATCGGATAAACACAAAAAGGCCACTTCCTTTGCAGGATTAGTAGCCTCTTATATTTGAAATATAAGTTTTTAAATATTACTGTGGTAATAAGCCTCCACAGCTATTGTTACTCCATTTGCTAGGTTGTTTATTACCTCCTTTTGTATGAAGCAGCTCTACACTATCCATGATAGGTAGATCGTTTTTTAAATCCGCTAGAGATTTTTTGATTTTGCTTCCCATAGTATAGTTTTTAAAATTTGGGACGTTTGTGTAATTATTTTTTATTCTCAGTATAGTAAAATTACAAATAAATTTTAACATTTACAAAAAGAAAAATGCTTCTCTTGCATTATTTCTCTTTTAAATTAGTTTCGTTAATCCACATATTGAAAAAACAAAATATTCAATTCACTACAAATCAGTTACTTAAACTACAAATAAAAACACCATTCGTTAACGTTCTAAACTGTTTTTTTTTCTCTAAAAACACTAGAATTTGTCCTTAAATTTAGTAGTAAACCACACAAAAAAATAGCTTATAATTCTTCCTGCAAACGGCGTAATTCTTCCATAAAAGCGGGTCTTCTTCTACGAGAAACTTCGATTTTTTTCCCGTCGTCCATGACTAAATAGCCACCATCACCTTTCACGAATTTGCGCATATAATTAAGGTTAATCAGATGGCTTTTGTGTACGCGGTAGAAGTTAACACCTGCTAGTAATTCCTGGTAAGATTTGATCGTTTTTGAAGCCGTAATTTTTTCGCCTCCTTTGAGGTGAATGTGTGTGTAGTTGTCTTCAGCTTCGCAACGAATGATTTCTTTAATATTGATAAAGTAAATCCCATCCAAGGCAGAAATGCTCATTTTTTCAAAAGCATTAGGATTGTAATAATGCTGATTGAATACTTCTAACCGTTGCTTGATTTTGTTGGGTTTGCCCGGCGTAATCCGGTTAACCGACTCTTGTAATTCATCGGGGTCGATTGGTTTAACAATATATCCAATCGAACTATATTGACAAGCCTTTACGGCGTATTTTTCGTAAGCGGTAATAAAAATAATATCAAAATCAATGCGCTCCAAGTTGTTGAGCAATTGAAAAACCAAACCATCAGGCAAACTAATATCCAAGAAAGCAACATCAATTTCAAATGCTGGATCTTCCAATATTTTTTGCGCTTGTTGAATACTCTCTGCTTCTGCAAGAATTTCTACATCCTCGCAATATTTCGCCAACAAATTCTTGAGGTTGTTCAACCCTTTTACTTCATCTTCAACAATGATAGCTCGTTTCATGTACTTATTTTTGGAAATGGTCATCTATTAACACTAGGCAAATTCACGAAAGTGTTAAGTAATTCACAGCCTTACTTAGTTTTTGTGAAGTGGTTTAAAATCTATCGTTCTAAAATAAACGGGTATGGATCAGAAAAAAAGCAAAGGAAACCTTAGTTTTTCTTTTGCTAAATTTGAAACTGTTTTAAAAGACTTAAACGACAACGTTTATCGGAGAACAAATGTACAATTGGGGAAAAATTCCAAAGCTACGAAAATAATTACAATTTAAATAAATTTGTACTATGTAAGTACCAAGACAAAATTATTTTACCATTAAATTGCGTTAAT
The DNA here is from genome assembly GCA_045110315.1 of Saprospiraceae bacterium. GTDB lineage: Bacteria > Bacteroidota > Bacteroidia > Chitinophagales > Saprospiraceae > CALFBG01. The sequence goes on along the minus strand of JBGCFY010000001.1, from coordinate 24,448 downwards.
TTGTCTTGGTACTTATACGCAGAATAGTAATGAATTTCTAAATAGAAAAATCGCAACTCAACCCTTATCTCTCAAAGGTTCAAAACTGCATCAGATCCCTCAAGATTAAGTTCTTAAAAAGGATCGATATTCATTATTCAAATTCTTTCCTTATTTTTGAATAAATTTATCAAATTCATGGCGACACCAGAACAGACTAGATTCAGTGCTACTCGAGAAAAAATCCATGAGATTATCTTCGAGGCAGATACGCCAATGGGAAAAGTATTTGACATTTCCCTCTTAGTGTTTATCGTTGCGAGTGTACTCGTGGTAATGATCGAAAGTATTCCTACGTATCAAGAACGGTTTAGTAATTTCTTTTTAGTTATAGAATGGATCTTCACTATCTTTTTTACCATCGAATATTGTTTGAGATTGTACTGCGTCTACAAACCGATGAAGTACGCTACCAGTTTTTTTGGGATTATTGACCTCCTCTCTATCCTGCCTGCTTACTTGAGTCTGTTTATTGCGGGCACTCAGTCTTTAATGGTCATTCGTGCGTTGCGGTTGCTTCGGATTTTCCGGATTTTCAAACTCGCTAAATTTCTCAATCAAAGTAAAATTATTACTACTGCACTCAAGGAGAGTCGCGTCAAAATCACCGTTTTCTTGATCTTTATCTTACTCCTAGTCACCATCATTGGTTCCGTAATGTACCTCGTAGAAAGTAGTAGCAATTCTAGCTTTACGAGTATTCCTAGAAGTATCTATTGGGCTATTGTTACCCTGACTACCGTTGGCTACGGAGATATCGCTCCAATTACTCCCCTCGGACAATTCCTTGCCGCTGTTGTCATGATTATGGGATACGCAGTGATTGCCGTTCCTACGGGAATTGTATCCGCAGAATTGGTAAAACAGGATAATAAAAAAGATCAGGAATTTAGTACCCGAACTTGCCGTCACTGTAGCCGAGAAGGACACGACCATGACGCTAAAAATTGCAAGTACTGTGGTGAAGAATTACACGATGAGATAAATGAATAGCATCCGCTTATTTTAAGAAGTTGTTTAAAAACTCAAAAATGTTTGCGAATTATTAAACAACTTCAATCTTTAGGCTGGTTATAATTTAGTCGTCGCAAATAAACGCTTGATACTATACTTCCCACTACCATTGACAAAAACGGTCAACAAACCACCCGTAATCGCAATATTTTTCATAAAAGCCATTGACTCCACCCGATACAATTCAGCGGGAGCATTCCAAAAAGAATGAACAATGAAGGTCACCGGAAGCCAATATAAAAGTAACATCGTTGCTCCCAAAGAAGAACGATAACCAATCAGCACCAGAATTGCCCCAATAGCCAAAAACCAAATTGCTCCTAGCAACAAAATATCCTGTTGCCAAGTAATGCCGTATTCCGTCATCGTTACCTTAGTAGATTTAAAATAGTCAATAGAATCATACGCTTCTACCAAAAAGATTAACGAAATAAATATCCTAGCAATCAAATCAATAATGTCCTTCATTTTTAATATTTTAACGTGCCGTTCAAAACGCTTCTGCGCTCTACAGCTTCCCTAAACTGCTTCCCGTTCCGCCCGCTTTTATTCAAAAAAATTACGCACTGCCCGAGCAACATTTTGTCCATCCATTGCAGCGGATAAAATGCCTCCCGCAAATCCTGCTCCTTCTCCACAAGGAAATAATCCAATCATTTCGTTGTGCATCAAATGCGACTTATTCCTCGGAATTCGAATGGGCGAACTGGTTCGACTTTCTGCCCCAATGACCATCGCTTCTTTCGTGTAGTAGCCTTTCATTTTTTTACCAAATTCCCGCACGCCAACACGCAAACGTTTCGCAATCAAAGGCGGTAATAACTCATGTAGCGGCGCACTCAACAAACCAGGAATATAAGACGTATCTCCTAAACTTGCAGACAACTTGCCTTGTGCAAAATCCGTTAATCGTTGTCCCGGTGCTTTTTGTGATCCATCTCCGAAGGCAAACATAGCACTTTCTACTGATTTTTGAAATTCTAATCCTGCAAATACACCAAACTGTTCGTAACCGACCAAATCTTCTGCCTCTACCGCAACTACCGTTCCTGCATTGGCAAAAGCAGAATCTCGGCGAGACATTGACATTCCATTGACCACAATTTCTCCCGGTGCCGTAGCCGCCGGAACAATTAACCCACCGGGACACATACAAAAAGAAAAGACACCTCTTCCTTCTACCTGACAAGCCAATCGATAACTTGCAGCAGGCAGGGCTTCTTCCCGCTGTGGTTGCCGATATTGTACCTCGTCGATCAATCGCTGAGGATGTTCTATGCGTACCCCTAAGGCAAATGGCTTTGCCTCAACGCTAATTTTTTTGTCAACCAGTAATTGATAGATATCTCGCGCAGAATGGCCCGTTGCTAAAATTACCGCAGCTGCACGATGCGTTTGTGCTCCATTCACCACTACGCCTTGCATCCGACCTTTTTCTGTTAAGAAGTCTGTCACCTTTGCTCCAAAATGAATTTCGCCACCAAAGGCTTCAATCGTTGCTCTGATGTTGGCAACGATATTAGGTAATTTATTCGAACCAATATGAGGATGTGCATCAACCAAAATATCGCTTTTAGCACCGTGTTCGACTAACAACCGTAATACTTTTTCAATATTACCTCGTTTATGGGAACGCGTATAAAGTTTACCGTCAGAGTAGGTTCCTGCCCCACCTTCGCCAAAACAATAATTAGAATCCCCATCCACGATTCCGTCCTGTTGAATTGCTTTTAAGTCTCTTCGACGGAGGCGGACGTCTTTCCCACGATCAAAGATAATTGGCTTCAAACCCAATTCAATTAATTCCAACGCAGCAAAATAACCTGCTGGTCCAGCACCAACAATAATTACTTTTTCGGCCTTAGTTACCGTTTCCAGATTTGCTAATAGCGCTGGTGCAGCTTCGGGCGTTTCATCGAGATGCAGGTTGACCAGTAATCTAAAATAGACTTGTTTTTGTCGGGCATCAATTGAGCGACGATGTACCTGGCAACTTTTCACCCGTTCTACTCGAACCTTCGCTTTTTTGACCGCTTTTTGGAGAATGAGATGCTCATCCGAGGCCTCACTCGGTATAAGTTTAATTTCAACTGATTTAATCATAGAAGACAAAGTTACAAAGTAGAGACTAGAGCGCATCTACTTTTTTTGAATTTTCAAACAACTTAGCTAAAATATTGTAAGAAAACGGAAAGCGCATTTTATTTCATTTGTGCTAAAACAACTTTGTCAGTTGGTACACGAGGGTACAACTGACAAAGGAGTGAATCATCTGATTCGGAATAAAATGTATCAAAAAAGCTTATTAAATGCTTAGTTAAGCTTGAAGTAGTAGGTTAAAACGCTAAAAATGTTTACGAATGATTAAACAACTTTATTCGTTTGAGGTAGCCGTGGCTTCTTCTTCCCCAACAATTTTATTGAGCATGGTACGATCTACCACTAAAAAGTTATCTGGAATAAAGACGCGTACTTTGACGATTTCGAAACATTGCTTTGTCTCTATTTCGTCCGAATTTTGATTCTTTTTGTTTTTAACACGAGTTTTAATTGCCGTTCGTTCTAAATCTTTTGAATCGAGGTTGAGCATAGCGCCTTTCGCTGCAAAAACGAGATCGTATCTGCCCTTTTTAACAAAATGGTTTAAGATACTCGGAGAAGCATCGTATAATTCAATGGAGGTTTCAACCATGATCGTGTTAGAGGACCATTTTTGAAATTCGTAATCGCCGTAAATATTTAAGGATACACTGGTGATGGAATCACTCAATTCGAAAGTTTGGTGGAGGACTTTTTCCAACTGAGCACTTGCTATTTGAACAAAGTTCAAACAGAAAGCAAGTAGCAAGGCTTTCTTCATTATTTCTTGTATGTTTTGGTTGAGGGATTAGTTAATTAAAAATAAATTCCCTTTGTAAGTATCTTGTAAGTATTGTTAAGCAGCTTATCGCGTTTTGGTTTGGCGAACTGCTTTATTGCAATTTAAGCTATTTTGACCAAAAAATAAAGGGCAAAGTACAAAGTACCCTGCCCTTTAACATATCTATAAGATTTGTAAATTATAGCGAAGCGTCCGTTGAAACGTTCGCAGAACTAGTAGCTTCGTCCGTTGCTCCTTGTACGGTTACGCCTCTAGGTACGAAAACTTCGTAGCTAATAACTTCCACCAACTTTCCGCTTTTAAGCTTAATTTGCTTCTGAAGGTCAGGAGCATATACATAAAAGCCTTCTTCATTCGTCTTAGAACGCAAGTTGTATCGACCAACTCTTACGAGTGACTTCAACATTGTATTGCTTCCACCAGAAATAGCTACTTTAATTTGGATGCGCATGATCTCCTTGTCCCACTCCGTGACTTCAATTTCGCCAGGAATATCTAGAACAACGACATCGTTTCCTTTAAGGTTAAAGGATTTTACTAGTGTTTTTTGAGCTTCTGTCTGCGCAAAACTTGCGGTAGACATCAACAAACTAGCTAAAATGATAAGTACTGTACTTAGGTTTTTCATATCAAACCTCCTTTTTTGTTTATGAAGTTATGTTAGAACAACTTCTATATTAAGTTAATTAATAATTCTTATAAAGTCAATTATTTGGCGCCTTTTCTTTCCTTTATTTTCATAGAGAACTAGGAAATAATCGCCATTCTAATTTTCAATAATTGTGTCAATAAATCCTCTAATTGATCCAACGGTAACATATTCGCTCCGTCTGATTTTGCAACGGCTGGATTTGGGTGCGTTTCGATGAATAATCCGTCTGCACCAACTGCAATTCCCGCTTTAGCGATCGTTTTAATTAGTCCCGGTTTTCCTCCCGTTACGCCCGAAGCTTGATTCGGTTGTTGCAAAGAATGCGTGCAATCGAGTACAACGGGTGCTTTAAAGCTTTGCATCACAGGAATTCCTCTAAAATCGACTACTAAATCTTGGTATCCAAAAGTAGTTCCGCGTTCCGTTAGCAAAACTTGCTCATTACCAGATGCTCTTACCTTCTCTACTGCGAAAGTCATTGCGTCCGCGCTCAAAAACTGTCCTTTCTTTATATTGACAATTTTTCCTGTTTTAGCGGCAGCGACCAACAAATCTGTTTGGCGGCATAAGAAAGCTGGAATTTGCAAAATATCAACATACTCAGCAGCCATTGCTGCTTCTGCCACGGAGTGAATATCCGTCGTTACGGGAAGATTAAGCTGATCTCCAATTTTTCTTAAGATTTTCAACGCTTTTTCATCCCCAATGCCCGTAAAAGAATCTAGTCGAGAGCGATTAGCTTTACGATAAGAACCTTTAAAGATGTACGGTATTTTCAATCGTTCACAAATTGCGGATACTTTTTCTGCAATCTCAAAAGCCATTTCTTCTCCTTCGATGGCACAAGGTCCAGCGATCAAAAAGAAATGATTGGTAGAAAGATGTTTTACATTTTTTAAAGCTTGTAAAGGATGCTGGCTCATAAGTGATAAATCTTAGTTTTTAAACAAAAATCTTGACTAGTTGAAAATCAATAAGATATAAACCTTTCTCCACCTCTTCTATCAATACAAACGCAAATGTATAAGAAATAGTTCAACTTTTCAATCTTTTCTAAAGAATATAATTCTGTCAATTCTACGAATATCGCGTTTTTTAAAAATTAAATTTTGTGTAAATCAAATTACATTGATTAAAATTTCAACAGCACTCTTTTTATAAAATAATTACCCGCGAAGTTAAAGTCCTACAAAACCATCGTTATTAAGCTTTTTTTTAATAAAAAAGTAAATACTTTTCTAAGTCGTGATTTTGTCTCCAAAAGTTTACCAAAAAGCCATTTTATCTAAGCAATGTCTATCGAAAATAACGCTTGTCAATTGTTCTTATATCAGCTTTGCTTTTATATAGGTATACGGATAGAAAGGCTGCGCCGTTTGGTCGGTGTGTAAAATTTTCCAAAAACAACACAAAATCAAAGCTATCAGTCACTCCTTTCTAAACTTCTTTCTAAAAGGTGACCATAAATTTTAAAACAAACGATAAAATACAAAGTCAGTAAACGAATGCTAAACGCTAGCAGCACGATATTTTATGCCAGATAAGCTCCCGCGGAGTGACATCTTAACTGGTGAACTTGCTTTTACTGCTCCTACACCCCAATATCTTCGTTCCACAATTCGGGGAAATCTTGAATAAAATTTTTCATCATTTGAATACAGGCAGGACTGTGTACAAGGGTCACTCCTACTCCTTTACTTTGAAGCAAAGCTTCTTCTCCCAGAAACGTTTCGTTTTCGCCGATGACTACTTTAGGAATACCGTATAAAAGAATCGCGCCCGTACACATTGGACAAGGAGAAAGCGTCGTATATAAAATAGAGGATTGATAAACTTTAGCGGGTAAGCGCCCCGCATTCTCTAGTGCGTCCATTTCTCCGTGCAAAATAGCACTTCCTTGCTGCACCCGCCGATTATGTCCTCTTCCAATAATTTCGTCTTGGTGTACTAATACACTACCAATTGGAATTCCACCTTCCGCTAAGCCTTTTTGTGCTTCGTCGTAGGCTGCTTGCATAAATTTATCCATCGTCTTTAGAATTATATTGATTGATTATTTTTTCGTTTAGAACGAAGATGGTGAAAAAATAGTCGCTAAACAAACTACCTTAGTTTTGCGCCTTCGACTAGCTCTAATTCCCACAGAAAAAACCATTCATTGCCAATAAAATATATCAGTACGAATCCAATGGCAAACAAAATAAAATAGCGATGTTTTTCTGTGTACATAAAAAACACTATGGTCAGCAATAGGTAGCCCAACAACTCTAGTCGAGGAATATACCTAGCTGGTAAAATTGATGTTTCCTTAAAAAACATGACAAGTAACATCGTCAATAGCCCTCCTACAATTAAAACCATTAAGCTGCTGCTTAGGGACATGAAAATATGACCAATAAAAGCCCAAAAGCTATTTCTTGCTTTAAAATCTTTAGTCGTCACCACGGCTTTTATTGTTCGATACAAGGTATATCCTGCGAGTAGTAAAAGACCAACTAGACAAAGTACATTATACCAATAAATTCGTTGGCGACGATCCACTAAGGAACTGAGTTCCGTATTTTTTCCCTTCGCATAGGAAATCAATTTACCTTCGTCGTATAGTTCTACGTTAAGGCGTTCTCCTTGCTCATCGAATTTTTCCCAGCGACCATCTAGTAATCCTGCTTTATAATTGCCTTTGCTCTTTAAGGTTCCAGAAGGATGATACGCTACGAACGGACCGTGTAACAAAGAATTTTTAAATTGTAATTGATGCCGCGCACCAAAAACAATGGTATCCAACTGAAAATGATCCACCAATTTAAAATCGTCGAGCGCAAGTTTCAGGGTCTGTGGGCTTACGAGACTGTCATAAGTTAATTCAACGGCAGGAAGCTCAATCATCTTCGTAGTGTCAATAATATTCTTCTTTAGATTTTCGTAAATCTCCTCTCTTCGTATTTCTAATTTCTGTTGATCGATAAAATTCTTAGTATCATAGCGCGACTGCATAAAAGACCAATATGGATACTGTAGAATTAGATATTTCCCCTGTATAGCTAATGAAGATACTTCTGGACCATTTAGATGATTTGATCCTATATAATGAGGATGAACAAGATTTCCATATCCCATTGACCTTAATCGAATGGGCGGTGTGGTCGGCAAACTATCATTTGTAATTTCCAAAACAGTCATTGGTGGATAATCTAAAGCGCAAATGATCGGTTTCTCGGCAGAGGTCGCGAGAAAGGAAAAACTCACCAGTAAGCCTACAAAAGCGGGTTCAATTTTGACCCGACGATAAGAGACTTGCGTAGCGTAATAATAAGCCAACGGAATAGATAACAAAGCCCAGTAATCCGTATAATCGACAACGCGCTCCCAGTGCACGAATGCTAAATTGTTCCAAGCTTCTAGGAAACCATCTGCCAACGGCGACTTCCACCACAAGAAAAAGAGTGCACTTAGGGTACAGACTATTTTTTTGTACCGTGGAAAAAGGGCAAACCAGAAAAGGGGAAAAATAAACAAGCCCGCAAAGTCAGAAACTTTACCCGTCAAGGCGTTCGACCAAGTGTATTTAAAAATAAAATCGTTGAGTAATAATAAAGTCAAGGCCAAGAGGAAAGCACGCGATTGGAGAATTTTCATTTCAGTTGGTTGTTAAACTTTATGCTAAAAAACTATCTTAAAATAAAGCCAATTGAAGTTATTTGAAAAAGGTAAAGTCAAAACCACAATTATCTAATGCTCGTCTATAAGCACGCCTTACCTTACCAAAGATGCAAAAAAATAATATTTTGGTGGGAAGAATTAGAAACAATAGCTACTTTGCAAAGAAGTTAGATTCCTTCACTCCTAAAGACTTGTCATGTACATTGGAATAAAAAAAACGGCATTACTTCTCTTTTTAGTTGCCCTTGGTGCTTGGTTTTGGTATAGTAATTTGCTCGTGGTAGAAAATGGTTATACTGATCGTGTTTCTTACTTCGTGGGAGATACTTTACAAGCGTACTTGCAGGTTAAGAAAACCAAATCGGGCGAAATCAAGATCTATGATATTCGGGGAAAGGTGGTAGATCGAGTCTCAGGGGATTTTCAGCGACAAGCCACTCCTACCGCCTCACCTTGGAAAGCGGGTTTTCAATACGAACAAAGTTTTACGTATCGTATTCCAGACTTATCGCCAGGATTATATTTTATTGCACAGCAAATTCCATTTGTCGTCAAGGCGAAAAAATCCCAACGCACAACAATTGTTTATCCTTCCAATACGATTAATGCTTATGGCTTTGCGGGCGGTAAAAATTTGTACGAAAGCCGAATTCCCAATGATCCTAAAGTAGCCAAGGTCGTTTCCTTTTTGCGTCCTTTGGCTTTTGACAATACCGCTTACTCGGAATCTTTCTTTGCTTGGGCGGCAGATTACTTTGATTCAGAAGTCAATTACATTTGTGATATGGACTTAGATGAATATGACTATTTAGAAAATACAGATTTGCTTATACTGCCGGGGCACAGCGAATATTGGACGAGAGCTGCTCGCCTCAATTTTGATCGCTACGTAGATTCTGGTAAACACGCCTTAGTCTTATCGGGAAACTCCATGTGGTGGCAAGTTCGTTACAACGAAAGTCGCGATCAAATGCTCTGCTACAAAAAATTTGCACAAGATCCCATTCAAGATACTTTATTGAAAACTATTAATTGGCATCAACCCGCATTGCAGTATTCCATTTTGAACAGTATTGGTGCAGATTTTCGCTATGGAGGTTACGGTAAAAAAGAAGACCAAGGCTGGGATGGATATAAAATCATTGCAGCAAAAAGTCCACTTTTAGACGGTACGGATTTGCGGCAAGGTGATATCCTTCCTTTACCAACTGTAGAATACGACGGAATTCCAGTAGTATTTCCGGAAGGCAGCAGCATACCAGAAATTGATACACAACAAATAAAGTTTTATCGTACCGATTTAATTGGTTTTGATAAAGGTTTTCGACAGCGCGAAACAATTGGCACTTTTTTTATTTTTCAGAAAAGTCCTACGAGTGGAATTGTCTTGAATACGGGTTCTACGGATTGGTGCAATCATTTTGAGGGTAACGCGGGTAAAAACGTGAGAACGATTACGATCAATGCCATTGAGAAATTAAGCGCAGGAGAAAATGTTTTTACAAAATAAACTTCCCTACAAATTCCCTTTAACGAGCAACAGCCGTTAGGATATAATATCCCAACGGCTGTTGCTAAATGTACTTTCATCAACTTCTAAACATTGAATTGATGCTTATTCTGTAGACTTGTTCGTATTTAATTTATAAACTACGCCGACGCTAATGGTGAGTTGGTCGTTAATATTACGCCCACCGAAGACCTTCGACAAACCTAGAAAAGCGCCAAAGTTTGGTTTGAAAGCATAATAATATGTTCCTCCAATTTTCGAATAAGAAACCCCTAAAGACTTAAAGCCAGAAGGATCACCATCACGGTAACTATTTCCACCTTCGGTATGCTGATAATCAAACCAAAGATCAAAGTATTGTTTGCCCGTGGAATATCCTACTTTTGCCGAAAGCGAAATAAAATCATCTGGCTGCGTCACCGTACCATTGGGCGTCAAAACCAAAAAGCTGTCTGCCAATACGCGTTCATTTTCATCCAGTCGGAAATTATATCCTCCCGTAATATTAAAAAACAAGCCAGAATTTAAATCTACTTGCGCAACGACTCTCAGGGGCACGACGAGTGCTTGCTGACCAATTGCTCTACTATTTTGCACCTCGTAGTCGGATAATGGAAAACTAATTCCTGCTCCCGTAATTACTTTTAAGCGACCAAGATCGCTCAAGGCCGTGTTAATGGATTGGTATTTTAAATAAACGCTACCATCTTGTAAACCTTGCGTATTCGCACTCCGGCTAACGAATGGAATGGAAGCAATTACATCAAGGTCATCAGTGATACCATAAGCCGCAAAAAGGCTGACACTATTTGCAGAAATACCAAAATCGAAAGTCGTATCTCGACCATCTACTCTTGAGAAAAACTTCCCACTAGATTCCGTGGCAAAAGAAAGTGCTAAATCTAGATTCCCTTTTCCTTTCATAAAACCATCAATCGCACCTTGTGCCGCTACGAAGTTGGGAGAAAGTAAGGCTAGGATTAAGCCTAAAAACAATAGAATGTATTTTTTCATCAGATATTTTTTTAGAGCTTTAAAAAAGCTGCCGCAAATTTATTAAAAAATTAATCAATTTATCAGAAAGTTATCGAGGATCGACAAGAATCGGACATTTCGTAGGCTTTAAGTAAGTACTTGAACAAATACTTAGTGCATAGAATTAAACTTCTGCCTTGATTTTTTTGGTAAAATTTCTAGGTGTATAGCGAAAAGCTGCCGAAAGGCAAGCTTAATTCCCTTAATTTTTTCGGAAAGCTTTACGAAAAGATAACCAAGAGATATGTGCTAAGGCTCGCAAGGCAGACATTTTGAAATTTGGCATTTTTCCTTCTCCGATTCTTTTAATTTGCAATTCATACCAAATCAAATCTACGGAGCGCATTTTATCTAGCATTTTAATTCCTGTTGTAATTACGGGAGTAGCAATTTCTTTCACTTTTTCGCTTAGAATATCCTGCGCTATATTAGGGTAAATTGCGTAAGGTCTTGCCATTCCAACGACATCTAGCTTGTCATCTGCAATCGCATTTTCCATGACGGAAACCGTTCGAAAACCTCCCGTTAGCATTAAAGGCGTTTGGGTGATCTTTCGTGCCTTTTCGATATAATCAATAAAGTAAGCTTCCCGTTCGATGGTGCTCTTTTTTTTGCTGGCGCCCATCATGGCTGCCCGTTCGTAAGTCCCTCCCGAAATTTCAATCAAATCGATGGCTTCTGCGGAAAGAATTTTAATCACTTCTAAAGATTCTTCTTCCGTAAAACCGCCCCGTTGGAAATCTGCCGAATTGATTTTGATACCAATTGGAAAATCCTTCCCGACGCGTTCGCGAATTTTACGATAAACGGCGACAACAAATTTTGCTCGATTAGCTAAACTTCCCCCCCACTGATCTTTTCGCTGATTGGTAATCGGCGACAAAAACTGACTGATCAAATAGCCGTGCGCTGCGTGGATTTGTACGCCGGTGAATCCAGCCGCTTGCAAAATAGCGGCCGTATTCCCAAACCTTTCAATCAAGTCATAGATTTCTGGTTCCGTTAGCGCTCTGGGAACTTGAAATAAAGAATTCCCTCCCGTAATTTTCAACGCCACCGCAGAAGGAGCAACCGTATCTTTATTAATAACGCCGATCGCTTGGCGTCCAGGATGATTAAGCTGTGGCCACAAGTGTGTTCCGGTATCTTTGACGGTAGCTGCCCACGCTTGTAGCAACTCAAAGTCCTTTTTGTCTTCGACGACGACATTTTGTGGTTCTCCGATCGCCTTAGCATCAATCATGACATTTCCCGTAATTAAGAGACCAGCGCCACCGTCAGCCCAACGTTTGTACGCACGAATTAAAGTCGAAGTGGGTGCGTGTGCTGCATCTGATAGATTTTCACTCATGGCTGATTTAGCCAATCGATTTTTTAAAATTGCTCCATTCGGTAAACTCAACTTTGAGGATAACTGCTCCATCTTTTTAGCTTTTTCATTTATTTAAAACTCTTCGATGAGCACGCCCATTTTACCAATTTGTGCATCTCGAACCGCTTCCATAATTTCAGTTTGATTCGTCATGACGAAAGGACCGTAAGAAACGACAGGCTCACCAATCGGCTCACCCGACAATATAATGAAACGAGTATCTTTCTGCGCTTCTAATTCTATTTGCGTACCATCTTGTTTAAAAACTGCCATGTCTTTCCGCACTAGTTCTTTACCATTGACCGAGAGCGCGCCATCTAATAAATACAAAAGGGTATTATAATTCTCAGGAATGGGGATCGTTAATTTCCCAGACGCTTGTAAAATTCCTCGGAGTAAAGTTTGTGGGGTATAAGTTGGCGCAACACCTTTGACACTCTTATATTCTCCACTTACAACCCAGACCTTAGATTGCTCCGTTACAACCACTGGCGTTTCTTCTACCGAGATCGGTTGGTAGAAAGCAGCTTTCATTTTATGTTCACTCGGGGCGTTCACCCAAAATTGAATTAACTCTACTGCGCCTCCTTTCTCAGCGAGTGTTTTTCCTTGTCGTTCGCTGTGCGTGACACCTTTACCTGCAAACATCCATTGCGTCCCCCCTTCTTCTACCATCGCACGATTGCCCAAAGAATCACGATGTTCCATATTCCCTTTAAAAATAAAAGTTACGGGAGAAAAACCTCGGTGTGGATGAGGACCTACCCCTACTTCCTGCTGTCGCTGTCCACCCGGTAATTCACTTTCCCAGTGGTGAATCAAGAGGAACGGATCGAGGTATTGCAAATTGGCCACGGGTAGTGGTTGGTCTAATTCAATTGATCCCATTTTGACTCGTTGCGCAGGGATAATTTGTTGAATGCTTTTTATTTTATCCATCAGTTAGTCCTTTTTTTCATCCAAGGCTTCTACGAAAAGTTGTAGTTGCTCTTGAAAATTTTCGGCGAGTGTTGTATCCATAATTCCTGCTGTTCCCGAAAAGTTTTTCCCAAAAAAAGGCAGGGAAAAACTCGCAATTAGGTTTTCATTCATCCGATTAAATTTACTGACGGCGATGTCCAAAACTGATTTGCCGCCACGTCCTCCCGGAGCAGTCGATAACAATAGCATTGGTTTATTTCCCCAGACATCTTGTTCAATTCTTGAAATCCAATCGAAGATATTTTTAAAAGCCGTACTGTATGCGCCGTTGTGTTCTGCAAAAGAAATGATAATACCATCACTTGCTGTGAGTGCGGCTTTAAACTGATGTGCTAGGTCGGGAATCCCCGTAGCTTGTTCGCGATCAATACTATAAATCGGCATTTCATAATCATTCAAATCTAGTAGATTGACACTGGCATCCGCGACTTGCTGCGCCGCAAACTTTGCCAATTGTTGATTGATTGATTTTTTGCTATTACTAGCGCCGAAGGCAACTATTTTTTTACTCATGTGAAATTTATTTTTAACGGTAAGTTAGAAGCGGTTTGAATTTAACAATCAAGTTGTTTTCTTACCTTTCCAACAAACCATATTTTATGTACAACTTTACGTCCTAAAATGTTTTCGAGCGAAGCCAATTAACTAGACTTTGCGTACGAAAGGTCTCCTAACGGACAAGCAACTGAAAACAGCTTTTTGAAGGAACGGATTACTTACGGGAAGACAGAGAAAGCTTTGTTTGCTTCTTTAGAAATTAGCCTTTTCTGAGTTTCCAAATTTTGCGCAAGCCCAAAAAGAGCAAATACCCAAATAAGATGACGAACATGGTTCCACCCCACATCACGTGATTCGCATTTTGGTACATCATCTGTGGCTCCCAACTTGAATTGGCGATCATTCGCTCCGCGTGTTGTCGATAGCGCGGTGCTAAATCGGGAATTCCATTCTCATTTGTATCTGGAAAATGATTCGCATATTTCAAGAAAGCAATCCATTCTTTTGCCTCCTGAATCCCCGGTTTTTGAGCATTAATATCTACGAGTGCCGTTGACAAATCCTTGACCTCAGCACCATCTTGGTGTTTTGGCGTAACCGATAAAATACCATAGCTCAACTCATCAATTAAGCTAAGAGAATTAAGAATATAAACGTTGGCACCAACTTTATACAATTTTGTATTTTCGTTAGAAATATCTAATTCGTGATAACCATTGACTTCGTCACCGAGTTCAATTTTGTACACTCGATCAAAAAGCAGTCGATTCGGGTTATAGTGAAATCGTAAGCCTGAGATATAAGGAAAATACGCGTTTCCTTTTAGCTGATAAGCGATGATCAGAATTTCCAGAATACTTTTTATTTCCCGAGCGGTAAAGTACAACTTTGCCAAAGGATAACCAGGCGTAGCTTCCACCGTACCGATTCCCAAAGGTAAAATTCGAAATAAATCAGAAGCTTGTTGAAACCCTTTTTCTCCACTCAACAGTCGATCTCTCAACAAGCCCGCCGTAGTCAATGCGATGTAAGTGGTATCCGTGGAAGTTGCATCTAGGTTATTCATTCCCCAGCGAATTGCATCTGCCGCAAAGGTACCAAGGTTACTATTAGCGATCGGACTTTCGATGGTTAGGTCAAAGTCCGTTTCCATTAAAATGCTATCAAATCGAATTCCATAGTTCTGCAATACTTTCTGGTCGATCAAATCCTTATACCCTTCCACCATTTCGTGGATATCCATGGCTACGGGAATAGAATCATTGATTCCGATCAGCTCATAGTTTTCCATTTGCCAATCCTCCCCATTTTTTACCATACCGAGTACTCCCACGTATTGTGCTTCGGAGCCCGCTTGCACGATTGGCGTTCCATTGACCATAATCGGTTCGGGCAAAGCCGTATGAGAATGACCGCTAATGATCACATCGATATCCGGTACCGCTTCTGCTAAGGCGGGATCTTCTCCCCACCAAGTACCATCGGGTAAGCGTTTTACACCACCGTGCGACAAACAAATAATCAGGTCTGCTTTTTCTTGATCGCGTAAAATAGGAACTAAGCTTTGGGCATGTTCAATCGGATTGCTAAAATCCAAGGGTTGTGCGTAAGGGGCTACCTCGACGGCATCAACGCCCATTGATCCAAAAATAGCGATGCGTAAGCCATTTTTTTCGAGGATGATATAAGGTTTAATAATTTTTTCTGTGAATAGAACTTCTAAGGAGTCATCTTGCGTAACGCCTTCTACAAAGTTGACGTTAGATAATAATAAGGGGGGAATCGGACCGGCTTGCTGAGCGGCGCGAATAACCCGAGCTAAGCCATCCGTATGAAAATCAAACTCGTGATTCCCAAGTACCGCAGCATCGTAGCCAATCGCTTGCATCAGTTGCAGCTCTACGCCATGTTCTTCGCCGAGTGCTTGAAAGAGCGTCCCCATCATAAAATCCCCGCCATCCAATACCAAGCTAGTTTCTGGCGATAAAGCTCTTCGATTGCGGATAATGGTAGCGGCACGCGCAATACCACCGACCGTTTTATCATCATTTAGCGTTAATGGTGTATAATCTGGATTGGGGGCAAAACCTAATAATCGAGATTGAATATCATTGGTATGAATCAATTGAATTTTCTTAGTCGTTTGACCGAATAAAGAATTCGTACCACAACAACTTAGCCATAGGAAAAGGAAATAAGTGCTCAGTCTTAGGATCATGCTTCGTAATTTGAATAAGGAACGATGAAAGTCTAAAAGTTGTATCTGGCGGAAGATAAGTTTAGCTTACCTGCAAATTTAAAGAAAGGTAGCTTAATCCTAGTGGAATTGCGGCTTTTTTGTAAAAAAATGGTGTGAAGAGTTTTAAGGTAAGGATTTAATCTTTTGAAAAATATTTTCTAGCTCCTCACTGGCGATGCGTTTAATCAAAATGCGTTTATCTTTATCGAGGAGGAAAACGCGGGGGGTGGTTTGAATATCATACAAGCTTAAAAACTTAGATTTCATCTTTGGATCAACGACGTTGATGAAGTCTTCCATTCCTTTTTCTTTTGCATCGCTCCAACATTGGGGCGTTTTATCTTGAATCCAAGTACAGGGTGCAAAAACTTTCACCCCTTCTGCGCGATGTGCTTCGTAAAAAGATTGAATAGCGGGAATTGCTTTTTTGCAATGGCCACAATTAGGCCGCCAGAAAACTAAAATCGTATACGCTGCTTCGACGTCGTGAAGTGCGATGGATTCCCCACTTTCCAATTGCATGGTAATATTCGGCGCAACTTTACCATTGAGCAAAGGCTTCCTTTTACTGGCTAGCTTTTTTACAGTGTTCAGCGAAGCTCCTTTTACCCAATCTGCTGCACCTGATAAAACATAATTTTCCACCAAGTGGACAAATACGGCATCCATTCCTACAATCTTGGCATTACCATATTTATTGATAAAATGAGTAAGGTAAAACTTAAATACCTTGCGGTTTTCCTGCATCTTATCCAATACTATCGTTAGCGCAGATTTAATTGCTTCGGGGTATTTCAAACTCAAAGGAGAAATTCCTGCGGGGCTGAGTCCATTGATAAAGTAATCCACCTTTTGATAACCGCCTGGTAGCCGCAAAAAGAAACTCGCGTAAAGTGGCGTATGGTCGAAATAATGATATTGATGATATTGTTGTACAAAAGCGATTTCTTCCGCGGGACTTCCCGTGAAAGATGGCACTTCGATTTCCCAGCTCATCCCGATTAAAGCAGCTAAGATCGTTTCGGGATATTTCTTGACAAGGGCAACTTGTTCTGCTTGGAAAGCGACCTGCTCCGCTAGGAGTTGTGCCCGTCGAGTGGTATCTAAAGTTGTCCCCTCTTTCTGCGTAGTTTTTTCAAACGCTTCTAAGGCTTGCGCTTGTTTTTCTTTTTTGGTTAAAAAATCATAGTATAATTCATTTGCTTCCGAACCTTCGAAATGTATTCGACTCACCTGTGTGCTCGTATCCATTCGAACGCTAAAATGCTGATCCTCCTCCGGCACAATAAATTGAATCCGTTTTTGATCGGGCGCTAAGACCAACATATAGACACCTGCCGTCAGCGGACTCGTTCCCCGAATAGAGAACTGCTGATTTTTGGTTGCTACGATCGTATCTTTGAGTATTTGTTTATCACCATAAAAATACGCTAAGTATACTTCTTGCGCTGCGTACGCTTCAATTTGAAAATCAATTTGATACCCTTTTTGAGCAATAAGGTTTGCTGAAAAAAATCCACTACAAAGGAGAACTAGGATAAAATAGAAACGAGACATTGGTTAGATTACTTTTTTTAGCTAATAAAAAGGACAAGGTAAGTCGAAAGCAGGTGCTTAGGTAATTTCTTGGTTCTTTTATTAGAAAACGATGAAGGGAGTAAGATTGATGCTTTTGGGGAGATGATTTTTTGGAGCGATATTTTTTTTATAAAACAAATAAAAATACTTGCAACAATATAAATTTATTTTGTAAATTGCGGCATCTTCTTAGAAACAAAAAACTTAAAGCTAGCTAAACACCTTTCTAAGAAATCCATTTTTTTTACAATTTTATCATGCTAAATGATGATGACCTACGCATAGCGGGTTTGATCATTGCATGGCTAAAGAATATTTTGAGGTAAAATATTCCGACCAATATTATCCCTTTTATTTGATAGCTGAAAAACTATTTATCACCGAGTAGTTGGCTGCTTGCAATATTGATCTTTACGATGAATATTATAAGTTTTGCTGCCTCTATTTACGCTTCATCAAGTCCTTCGCGTATTTGCTGAACAGTTATTTCTATGTCTTTATTATCCCATAAAAAGTATGGGATGATATGCTACTGCTTTGCCTATAATGAAGGAGTCGCTTAAATAAAACCACATTAATATGAAGAAAATTACGGTACTATTATTAACACTGTTTAGTTTTCAGTTAACTAATAATTTCGCTCAAACTAGTCTCTACAAAAACGCAGCAGTTACTGCGGCTACTTGTGGTGAAGATAATGGTTCGATCAAAGTAGAGGCACCATTTTTTGTAAATACGGTATGGGAAAATGGTTCGACACAAGCTAACCGCGAACAACTTAGTCCGGGTACTTATACGCTTTCTGGCATTGATGAAAGCGGATGTAGCGAAACAATTACCTTTGAAGTTCCCAATATAAGTTGTGACTTTGAGCTAACTTATACTTACCCTATCGGTCTTCCCAATAATCCTGGAGAAGAAGCTAATGACCATCCTTCGAGACCTGAAATTTGCGTTTATGTAGGATTTATTTTCACCGTGGGAGGTGTTCCAATTGCTAATGAATACTTAGATATTTCGTGGGCGGTTACGGTTCCTCCAATGCCCCCATTCCCTTCTTATACTTATTATTCTACTCATCCGTACATTGGTGTTTATGCAAATAATGTAACGATTGAATATACTGTTTCTTTAAAAAATCAAAGCCTTTCTTGCTGTAGCTTTTCGGATGTTGTTTATCCCGGTAGTCCTTGCAAAACGGTAAGTGAACCACCAAAGGTCTATGTCTCTAAATCAACATTTTCTAATGAGGCGAATAAATCTCAAGTGCCCGGCATCGTGGAACTACTCATTTATGGCGACGGAACTTGTGGTGAAACAATGGATCTGCGAGGCTATATTGTAGACGATAATAATGGAGACTTAATTTATGCTAACCAAACAAACTTAACGAATGGAGCGCTGCTAAAAATCAATCCTGGTTATCTTCGTTTTAGCGATGATCCAAACTGGGCGGCAGTTCCCCACGGTAGTCTTATCACGATCTACAATTCTGCTCACTTGGGTAACAATTCGCTCCAAGCTAAAGATGATCCAACGGATATAGATGCCAATTACCACTATGTATTGAGTGCTGAAAACGCCATCTATTTTGAAGGAAAGAATTCTAGTTGGTCCGTAGAAAATCAACTAACAACTTACGAGGGTGAGACGATTACTCCTTCGTGGGAATTGATCAAACCCGACGGAGAAGCGGGTGCCATTCAAGTTCGGTATCCCGACGGCAGCTACTGTCATGGGGTTTCGTATGGAAAAACAGCAATTTCCGCAGTCTATAATTTCTTTCCATTACACTTGACGGAAACGCCTCATGACTATTGCCAAATTCATATGCAAGCGCTTAGCTACCTCGACAAAACGGCTTTCGAAATTCACGAAATCTATGGTGGCTTTGTACCTGGTCAAACGGAGAGTATCGATTTGGCCGCAGCTGTCAATTATCTTAGAAATTGTGGTTCTTGGAATGATTCCTTAACGCAATCTTTGCAAAGTCAAAACGTAGCTATAATCAACCAAGCCAGTTCCCCTACGAAGTTAGTTTCAAAGATAGAACTGGAAGAGACAACAATACCAGAGGAAGATAGAAAGATAGAATTAGAAACCTCCCTCACGCTTTCCCCAAATCCGTTCAAACAATATTTAGCTATCCAATATCAAGGAGCCGTGACAGGCTCGGGAAACATTCAGATTTTTGACATCCGTGGAAAATTGATTTTATCGAAAGCCGTTGAAATTGAACAAACAATTAAAACGCTTACCATTGACTTCAAGCAACATGCGGCGGGCGTGTATCTCATCAAATTTCAGCTACCAGATCACAAATCAATTACTAAGAAGGTAGTGTTGACCAATATCAACTAATCACCATCCAAAACTTTAAAATCAACTTTAAAAGTTATTTAAGAATAAAAAAGCTACTTCTTGAAAATGATAAATTTAAATAATATGAAAAAGGTTTTTTCAACGCTCCTACTCTTTTTGTTTGCGATTGTAACTTCTACCCTCTTTGCCCAAAGTACAGATTCCACCTGTACGGTAAATCCTTCAATCACTAGTGGAATGTTGAATGTCGATGGAGATTGTTTCCGTAATGATGTCATCTATACTTATACCGATTACCAGAACCTTTCTGTCGGTCACGATAGCATTCTTGGCGTTCCCATAGACAGTATGAATAATCCAGATGCGGATCAAACCAGTAATGACAATATGGTCGATCTTTTGGCGGGAAGTTTTGGAAATATGAGTTTAGCCGATATCTACGATTGTCTTGAAATTGGGTGTTCTCCTCACTTAGATACCTTGTCAGGACAAGTTGGAGCGATGGGAAATGCATTGAGCAATAATACGCTCAGCTCGGGCGATATTAATTCGATTTACGACGGTGAGCCACAGGACTCCATTGATGCTTTTGAAAATGAATTTGGTGCGCCTGGTGACTTAGGCCCGATCCTTGGTGCAGCCATGAGCAACTTAAATATTGATTCCATTATTGCCGCTGCTTTTGGTGCAACGTCGGACTGTGATACAGAAGATTGGTTGGGTGCTTTGACCGACGGACTTCCTCCTTTGACCTCTGGAGATAGTGGTGGCGGAGATGCATTAAAATCAGAAATAAAAGCTTCAGTCGCCCAAATATTATCTTCCGTCCTTTCGGGGAATTCCGACTTAGGTAGCGATCCAAATTGGTTTCTTGGAGAAATTGAAGGTTTAGGTATGGCGGGTTCTAGTACGACCATGCCTAGTCCGAATGCGATGTCTGCCGTCGCCGCTGCCCAAGGAGGTGTAAATCTATATAACGGTACTGGTTCATTTGGCTTACCGCTAGATAATATAAGTGCAAAAGATGTATCTGTCCCCATTTCGGTCAGTAGTAATCCTGGCGGGCTAACTGTTGATGCACAAGAAGGAACACTAGGTTCTAATATGAATCTTTCGAGTGGTGGAAAAATTACCCGAGTAGTAAAGGGCTTACCCGATGATTTTGAAGGAACCATTCATGGGCACGGTTATGGATATCGGCGAGGGCTCAAATTAATTACCGAGTTGGCAGACGTGAGAGTAAGCGTTAGAATTAACATTAAAAATAGAATCATCCGTAGAATTATTTGTAAGATTTTGAAAATTTTACTGGAAGATTTACTAAACCTTCCTACCGGTGGTGGACCCGATTGTGGTGATTCTTTCAATGAAATTTTACAAGAAATAAAAGCAGACGACACGCTTGATGCAGCGACAAGAGCAGCACTAAAGAAAACAGCGGATAGCCTACTCACGGTAGGAGGTAAAGTAAAAAAATTCATCGATGATCCTCACTTTTTATTTAATGAAAAACTAGGTCCTTACGTTAGTATATCTAGTAGCTGGCAAGCCTTGAACTTCAATTATTTAAACCTAAATGTAGACGTAAATATTCCTCTTTTTGGAGATAAAGTCATTCTCAGCGTTGGGTTAACCATCAGAACAGGCTTAAAGGTAGTTGACCTTCCCTCGAAGGTGGATATCAAGAAGGAATGTATTGGATATAGTCATTTAATGACGAGTAACACGATGGACGATTTTGATCTGTCGACGGTAGATGTCAACGATTTCGCGAATCTATCGGAAAAAGATAAATTCGAATTTTTGAATAAAATGCACGCAACCAAGAAAAGGGACGATCACGAATTTTTTGATCCACGCTCTTTTTCTTTTTTGGATATGTTCCATAACATTGCAAACTTTTTTAATTCTAGCCACACGCATCCGACCCCGCGATATACTTCAAAACAAATAGACTTAGAACCCGACGAATACTACTATGATTTTGGCGGCTATTCTGGGAAGTTCTATTTTCAACCGAATGGGAAAGATATCGTGCTAGTTCCTTACCAGGACTTTACCATTGAAGTGAACGAAGAGCGAAAAAACATATTATCCTTTACTTTTATTACCCCCGAAGGAGTAGCATATACTTTTGACAAAGTCTCTACTTCGCAATCTAATCATTATAATTTACCAACTTCGTTTAAGTATTCCGAATCGGAAGCAAACGGAAATCATTTTTACTTTTCAGCACCGTCGATGGGAAAAGTTGAGTATCCTAGTTTTAAAGGCGTGATGGGAATTCCTTTAGGATTGGAAGTAAAAAAAGATTATTTGACGAATTACTACGTCGAGCAAGGACCAAGCTACACCTCTGCTTGGCACGCCACCAAAATTGAATCCTTAATTAGTAGAGAAAAAATTGATATTACTTATCTCGATCGCAATATCACTTACAATGCTTCTAAAAACTGGACCCACACTTTTCCTAATTTTGGAAAAGAAGGAAATCAATTTAAAACCAAAGCCAACCCTGATTTGAGCATCTTAGATTTCAGGAAGGAATGGAGAAACGGTTTTGCTGATTTGACCTATTCGATGTCCGAAATCAATATTACAGAACCTTACATCAATACCATTGATAATAATCGAGGAAAGACCGCTAAGTTTGTATATGGACAAGCTAATCCAAGTATGCCCGGAGCTAGCTTGTGTACAAGCATAGAAGTTATGAAAAATGAAAACTTCTTCAAAGGCTGGAACTTTCATTATACGACACCGGATTATACACAAATAGCTGTTTCCTGTAACGAGGCAACGACCTCTACGGAAGAAGGACAAGGTCCCGCTTTTGCGGAAGGTAACGAATATCATCTCGATATGGAAGTTTCCTCCAAAGATGAAAATGATCGTTTTGCTTTCTATTTTCCCTTTGTGATAGAGATCGTTTGTGTAAAATTTTATATCCCAGTTCCAATTCGATGGGACATTGAAGACAACGATCAATCTGAGTATTATTTTGCCAATGCCGTCACAGAGCTAGGCAGTTTACTACATATAAAATCTTTTCTTGGCTTAACCGATAACAAAGAAGTAGATCGGTACCAATCCGAGTTTGCCCGTAACTTTTTGTACTCCATTGAGGAAATCAATAGTTCTACCAATATTGTTGAATTTGAATACTTAGGAGATAAATCCTTATTACCCAAACGATATAGCATCAACCAAGATATTTGGGGATACTACAATGGCATCTCTAGTCAGCAGTCTCCATTTATCAAGCAGCAATATGCATCCATTACTCCTGGATTAAAAACCTATAATACCGATCATTTCGCTTTTTCAAATCCCGAAGCAAGTACTTTCAGTCAAGGAAGAAATTGGGAAGCCGATCTAGCCCTAGCAAAAATTGGGCAATTATCGACCATCACAACGGAGACGGGCGGCGTTTTATCGTACACCTATGATTTACACGAATACCCAGAAGGAAATCCATTGAACATTTCAGCTGGAGGATTGAGAATTTCATCTTTTACCAAGAGTTCCAATGCAGCAAGCAAGACAACAACGTACGAATATCTTCATCCAACGGTCATCAATTATCCGCTCTTTCTCGATCAGCATCCGTTGAATACCTATTACAAGAATCTAGAAGAACGAGTTACCGCGAGTTGGCAACCGCTCAACGAATGGCAAAGAAATAAAGGTGGTTACGTAGGCTACGGACAAGTCAATGAAATCTTTGCCGGTAATGGTCACGTTGAACATTATTTTACCAACCCTCAGCAAGAGAAGTATCGACCAGAAATGCCCGCTACGGAAAAGCTATTTCTCCGGTATCATCGAATTCTGAAATTTGATAATGAAAATTTCATGACGCCAGAAGTCAGTAGTTTGGCTTACCATCCAAGCTTTGCGCCTTTGATCAGTCGAGATTGGAGACTAGGTTTAGAAACGCGATCTGCCGTTTTTGACAACGATGGTAACATTCAGCAAGACAACTATAAGGAGTTTACATTTATGCCAATGCTTGATAAGAAAGGGACGTTGAAATATCCTAAAACGAATATGTATCAGTATTTGCATTACGGAACACCTAACCAATTAAAGTCAAGTGCCCTACTCTATAACTTAGTAGATGGTCTTACAGAATGTCCAAGAAATATTTATCACCACATTATTAGATTTCTAATCAAACAAGTCATTACCGAGCATCCTTTTCGTTACGTAGAGAAGACCTTTCCTATTTCTACGGTATTGGTCGAAAGTGTAAAAGTAGAGGCTCATAGTTCCTCTGCTACCAGTTATTTTAAAAATGGCAGCAGTAGCGTTACAACAAGCTATAGCTATCACGATAATACAGAAAGAAAAATTAAACAAGTCACACAGTCCTTTTCTAATAATCAAAGTGCTTCTACAGAATATTGGTATGCGGATAATTTCCCTGCGAACTACGCAGGTGCGCACACTTTTATGACAATACCCGTTTTAAAAGAAATGGATGAAGCCAATAACTATGAAATTCCCGTCTTAGAAATTTCTCGTCAGAATGGAATCGTCGTAGCTGGTAGTGCTACCAACTTCCAACAGATTGATAGTAGCTTTTTAGCTCATTCGGTTTGGTCCATCCGAGAAGGGCAATTTGTGCTAACTGGAAAATTTGAGGAATATGAAGATCGGATGCC